>NZ_JBCPDP010000005.1:0-110616 GCF_040915385.1 Coprococcus sp. RTP21204st1_G4_RTP21204_210225
TACTCTTTCTGAACATGAAAATACCCCCATATAGGACTTTTATATTTCATTGTCCTATATGAGGGTAGCATATCATTAAACCATATGTGGTGTTTTTTTAGTAAAAATACACAATTTCTACATTTATGATTCCAGTTCATATTACTTTGTCAATAAGTTACCTTGTTATGATCTGGATGATCGTCTTATCCGTTTCACGCATTCCCTTCTTTGCAAGCTCTCCGATATTGCGGATTGTATTTTCTACACCTTTTTCTACAAGTCCGTCTCCGCCATAGAACTGCTTTCCTATCTTCTCTTACCATTTTCCACCCATAATATCCGGTTGGTACTCAATCTGTGACACGATCTGTGAGGGCGTATATTTCCAGATTTTCTCTCCTGTATAATCTGCCGCCACAAACATCCCAAAGATAAGGAAACTGATAAACATCCGCGCAAAGAAACTGCTTCCGCCATTTTCTTCTGAAGAATGTTCTCCATATAATCCCCTGTATACATGCTGATACCTTGGATGCACCGCCGGGATACTGCCCTTTCTCCATTTTTGACGTGACATCCTAAGCAACTCCTCGCGGCGTTCCTGTGATTCGTTCATTCCAATCTCTCCCTTCTGCTAAAGCATCCAATTAAACTGAATGTGCCTCGGTGCATTCTACACCGAACGCAGTTACTTGCAACATTCTTCTTTGCGCGAGTGCGCATCTTTGGCAGGTAGTTCTTTTCATTTACCAGAAAGTTCTTTCCCAATTTCAGGCAAACAAAAAGGACATATACCTCTACCTCAGTATATGTCCCTCTTTTTTTCAAATATGCTATTTTTACCGTTTTGCCATCTCTTCCATGATGTCATCCCAGGTGATCCCGCGTTCTGCCATCAACACCATCATATGATACAGGAAGTCGCACATCTCATATTTGAGTTCTTCCGGGTTCGGATTCTTCGCTGCAATGATGATCTCGGCAGCCTCTTCTCCAACCTTCTTCAGAATTTTATCAATACCTTTTTCAAACAGATAGTTCGTGTAAGATCCTTCCTTTGGATGCTCTTTGCGATCCATGATCGTATGATACACGCTCTCAAATACCTGCTGCGTATTGATTTCTTCATACTGATCCCCTACGATTGGCTGGAAGAAGCAGGTCGGATTGCCGGTATGACATGCCGCTCCTACCTGATCGACTTTTGCAAGCAGGGTATCTTTGTCACAGTCGATGGTCAGGGATTTGACATACTGAAAATGTCCGGATGTCTCGCCTTTTGTCCAGAGACTCTGTCTGCTCCGGCTGAAATAGGTCATCCGTCCGGTTTTCACTGTTTTTTCAAATGCCTCCTGATTCATGTATGCCACCATCAGCACTTCGGACGTCTTATAATGCTGTGTGACAACCGGAAGTAATCCATCGGAATTTAATTTAAATTCGGAAAAATCCATCAGACTCTCAAAGGATGTCATACGAATTCCTTTCTGGCTGCACTCTTCTTTGAAATCAGCACAATTGATTTCTCTCTGACTCACATACATTCCAGAAAGTCCTTTCACACCCGGGCATTCCAGAATCTTAAAAAGCTCTTCCTTTTCCAGTGTATCGGTCACAACCACACACGGAATATCCGTAATATTTACAACGGAATTCAGATCCAGACGGTGCATAAATACAATCTGGCTACTGTAAGTCTGGATCAGATGCTGCTGCTTAAATAATGCATCAAAGTCATTCAGTGACACCGCGATCTTCTCTTTTCCAAACCGCTTTGCCACCTCTTCGATCAGTTTCTGTGAATCCGGCTTTGAAAAATTCAGCATGGCACGCTTTGCACCGGTGTAGAGGATTTTCTTGACATCCTCCTGCCGCTTTACATTTCCTCCGGCAACCATCGGAATCCGAATCACGCGGTTGATCTTTTTCATCAGTTCAATGGACTCATCATGATCCTGGTCCGTATTTGACAGGTCAAATACCAGAAGTTCATCCGCCCCGTTATCGCTGTACTCTTTTGCCAGCGCGATCACATCTTCAGATACAACTGTCGGGTCATCAAACCATTTTACCGCCTTCCCTCCAAGGATAAAAATGCAGGGAATCAATCTTTTATAACTCATACGAGAAACTCCTTTTATCTTTTTACAGACTGCCTTTTGTAGACCACACTTCTTTCATCCGTGGTTCTTCGGATACAGCCATATCAAGCGCTTTTCCAAATGCTTTAAATAACGCCTCTGCCATATGATGGTTGTTGCCGCCATCCAGGACTTTCAGGTGCAGGTTCATTGCACCGCTGTAGGAAACAGCATAGAAAAATTCTTTTACCATCTCCGTGTCCAGTTCTCCTAATTTGTCACAGGTAAATGTGGCGTCAAAATTCAGATATGGTCTTCCGGAAAGGTCGATTGCCGAAAGCACCAGCACCTCATCCATCGGAAGCATAAAATGTCCATACCGCTTGATTCCTTTTTTATCTCCCAGTGCTTTTGCAATGGTCTGCCCCAGCACGATTCCGGTATCCTCGATCGTGTGGTGGCTGTCTACCTCCAGGTCTCCGGTAACTTTGACAGTCAGATCAAAAAGTCCATGTCTTGCAAAGCCGGTAAGCATATGGTCAAAGAAACCGATGCCAGTAGAAATGTCAGTCTTTCCTGTTCCGTCCAGATTCAGTGTCATCTCGATCAGTGTCTCTTTTGTCACACGACTGCAGGATGCAACTCTGCTCTCCATCTTTTAGTCCTCCTCTTCAAAACGTACATGGATCGAATTGGCATGCGCAGTCAGCTGTTCCGCTTTTGCAAAGCTTTCGATATCCTTATGTACCTTCTGCAGTGCTTCTCTTGAATAAGAGATGATACTGGATTTCTTAATGAAATCGTCTACAGAAAGCGGGGAAAAGAATTTAGCGGTTCCGTTGGTCGGAAGGATATGGTTTGGTCCGGCGAAATAATCGCCCAGTGGCTCGCTTGCATATTCTCCGATAAAGATAGCTCCTGCATTGCGGATCTTGGTCATCACTTCAAATGGATTTTTTGTCTGGATTTCCAAATGCTCGGATGCGATCTCATTTGCCACGTCGATCACATCTTCCATCGTATCGGCAAGCAGAATATATCCGTAATTATCCAGAGATTTGGAAATGATCTCTGCTCTTGAAAGTTCTTTTAAGAAACTATCTACCTGATCGGATACCTCATGTGCCAGCTTTTCACTTGTCGTAACAAGAATTGCGGAAGCGAGCTCATCATGCTCTGCCTGGGAAAGCAGGTCTGCCGCAACATATCTCGGATTAGCTGTCTCATCTGCCACAACCAGGATTTCACTTGGTCCTGCAATGGAATCAATGCTGACATGACCGTAAACTGCTTTCTTTGCAAGTGCTACATAGATATTTCCAGGTCCTACGATCTTGTCAACCTTCGGGATACTCTCTGTTCCGTAAGCAAGCGCTGCAATTGCCTGTGCACCGCCGACCTTGTAGATCTTATCCACACCGGCTTCTTTGGCTGCAACCAGTGTATTCGGACTTACTTTTCCATTTTTTCCAGGAGGCGTTACCATGATGATCTCATCCACACCGGCAACCTTTGCCGGCATCACATTCATCAGTACCGAAGACGGATAAACTGCCTTTCCTCCCGGCACATACACGCCGACTCTGTGAAGCGGAGTGATCTTCTGCCCAAGAATGGTTCCGTCCGGTTTACTGTCAAACCAGCTGTTCTGACGCTGTTTTGCATGATAACTTTCGATATTGTCTTTTGCTTTGCGGATGACTGTAAGAAGTGTATCATCAACCTGCGCATATGCTTCTTCAATTTCTGCATCTGTGACTTCAATCGTATCTGCAGTAAGCTCTGCCCCATCAAATTTGGCAGTGTATGCAAAAACTGCCGCATCTTTTTCTTCTTTTACTTTATCTAAAATTTCTTTTACGCTTGCCTCATACTGTCCATAATTGTTCGGACTTCTTTTCAGCAGATCTTCCAGCAGATTTTTCTTTGTATCGCTGTTCAGCTTTTGTATTCTCATGTGCATTAAGCCTCCCTTTTTAATATACTTCTGAGTTTATAAAGAAGTTCCTTGATCCTGTCATTTTCCAGACGCATGCTGACCGGGTTTACGATCATACGCGCTGATAACGGGCAAACCTCATCGAGAACTACAAGTCCGTTCTCCTTCAGGGTGGATCCGGTTTCCACGATATCCACGATCACCTCTGAAAGGCCAACGATCGGTGCAAGTTCAATCGAACCGTTCAATTTGATAATCTCTACCGTCTGGTGTCTGGTATTATAAAAATAATCCTTTGCAATATTCGGATATTTTGTTGCCACACGGATCAGTTCGTGATTCTCCAGATATTTTTTCGCATCTGCCGGTCCGCATACGCACATCCTGCATTTACCAAAACCAAGATCCAGTACCTCATGTACTTTCTTTCCCGCTTCCAGAATCGTGTCTTTTCCGACCACGCCGATGTCCGCCGCACCATATTCTACATAGGTCGGTACATCCGGTCCCTTCGATAAGAAAAATTTGAGTTTTAATTCTTCATTCACAAAAATCAGCTTTCTGGAATCTTTATCTTTCATTTCCTCACAGGTGATCCCCAATTCTTCCAGAAGCTCCAGTGTCTGTTTTGCGAGCCGCCCCTTACAGAGCGCAAATGTCAAATATCTTGTGTCTTTCATCGTCTCACCCCTACCCTACAATTTTCTCTTCGCCGGTCATCAGGTTCACCATCTGCACATCTCCTTTGCTGCGAAGATACAGCATGCTTCCTGCAAGACTGCGTTTTCCATAATCCACATAGAATTCCAGCGACTTATCCGATGCTTTCTGAAGGATCTGGGTATTCTTGTCCTTTCCTCTGAATTCCATGGCAAGCTGGATTGCATCCTTCAACCGTTCTTTATCATATAAGATCAGGGAACTCTTCTCGCCACTTGAGATCTGGATCTTCTGGCGGGAAAGTGCGCTCATCAGTTCATCTACTACGATCGCAAAACCGATCGCCGGCTCTGCTTTTCCAAACTTTTCAACCAGGTGGTCATAACGTCCGCCTTTTACAATGGCATCCCCGGTCCCAAAAGTGTATCCCCGGAAGATAATACCGGTATAATATCCGTAAATTCCGCTCATGCTCAGATCAAACGTAATATACTGTTCCATTTTGTAGACAGATAAGATCGCGTAGATTTTTTCGAGACGCCGGATTGCTTTCATCGCTTTTTTGCTTGGCGCTACCTTTTTCGCCTCCTCCAGGATCTCCACACCACCGACCATCTCTGAAAGTGCAGAAAATGCTTTTCTTGATACCGGTTTTGCATCAGCCTCTTCTAAAAGTTCGTCTGCACCGAAAAAGTTCCGGTTGTTAATCAGCTCACGCAGACGTTCTTCTGTCTCATCATCAATCTCGGATTCCTCGATCAGACTCTGGAAAAAGTCTACATTTCCTATACTGATCTGAAATTCTTCCAGTCCGGCATTCTTCAGACAGTCAATGACAAGTGCCAGCATCTCCGCATCAGCGTCCGCCGCATCCAGTCCGATCATCTCCGCGCCCATCTGGGTACTTTCCTTTAATCGTCCCTGATAACTGGAATGATTGATAAATGTATTCCCCATATAGCAAAGCCTTGCCGGGAGCTCATCATCCTTAAATAAAGTTGCCGTCGCACGTGCGATCTGCGGAGTGATATCCGGTCTTAACACCAGTGTGTTGCCGTCTCTGTCAAAAAATTTATATAATTCCCTTGAAGGAATGGTTCCGATCTCTTTTCTGAATACATCAAAATATTCATACATAGGAGTCTGGATATCATGATATCCGTACAAATGCAGAGTCTTATGAAGTCGGTTCTGAAGTGCCAGCTTTTTGGCGCATTCTTCATGATAAATGTCTCGGACCCCTTCGGGTGTATGTAATAACTGCTCCATAGATTGTAACTCCTCTTTTTTGTTTATTTGTCACTTTAGTATGTTACCATATTAAAACGTGACCTTGTTGTATTATACGAACTTTGACGCAGCTTGTCAAGCCTGCACACTCAGAAGTTCTATCCTGCTAATCTCTTCTCCATGTTTCTTATCTTTCTTCCCGGTGATCCAGATCCTTCTGGAGCATCTCCAGATACGGAACGAATACGCCCTGCCTTAGCTGCATAAAATATTCCTCATCCAGTTCTTCAAAGCGTACGCTTTTCCGTCCGCCCTGCTTCATCCGCTCCCAAAACACTTCTATTTCTTCAAAACGCATGTAATAAAGCAGGTTTTTTGTACTGTAATAGATAAGAAAAAAGGAAATTCCATCCTGTTTTTCAAAATCCCGCATAAAGTTCATCTGGTGTTCATGGATATTGTGTAGTGGAAAGGTATCCATACTGCACTCTTTTGCGTCAAAACATACGGGAATTCCCTGTACTGCTCCAATATAATCGACCGTACTGCGCTGGTCAAAATAGGCCAGCGTGATCTGGCGGTGATCTTTGTCCATTCGTACCGGAGTGATCGGTGTCGGGATTTTCTGAATGAGCGCCAGTCCCTGCTGCTGATAGCGTTCATTCGTCCGGTTAATAAAATCCTCCAGGGTTGAACCTCTTAGCCCTCTTGAATTCCAGGTTCCCATTCTAATCCTTCTCCTTTTATGATGGTTGTAAATCCTTCCGGAAGAGGCGCGGTAAGCTCCTTTTCCGATACCTTTGCAAGCGCATCCTCTCTTTTCGGGAACTGCATTTTCCATGCATGTAAAAGTTGATATTTTAACGCATATTTTTTCCTGAAAATAGAATTGACCTTTGGATTACCATACTTGCTATCCCCGATGATCGGATGACCGGTCGAAGACAGATGTGCACGGATCTGATGGGTCCGTCCCGTGATCAGATGCACCTTCAGAATCGTCTGCTGACCATTATCCGCAAGCGGAATATACTCTGTGGCTATCGGCTTTGCCTCGCCTTTTGCTTCTTTCAGAATTTTCACCTGATTGGTCATCTCATTTTTCAGAAGATATCCTTTGATCTTCTGACGGTCTTTTATCACCCCATCCACGATCGTGAGATAATATTTTTTCACGGTCCTGTCTCTTAAAATCTCGCTGAGCTGCTGTAATCCCGCAAGGCTTTTCCCTGCGGTTACAAGACCACTGGTATTCCGGTCCAGGCGGTTACAGACAGATGGGCGGAAAGTAGCAAGCTCAGCTAGTTTCAGATCGCCTTTTTTCAACAGATAAGCGATCATATATTCATTCAGGGAAAGGTCAGACGGTGCTGCTTTCTGGGAAAGCATGCCTGATGGTTTGTTCAGGATCAGAATATCCGGATCCTCATAGATTACCGACAGCCGAATGCTGCTTTCCATTGCCCGTGCAAGATCTGCCGGAAGCTGCTTTTCTGCTCCCGGTGCCCCTGCGAATTTCTGCCAGGTATCATCTGAGAGAAATACTTCAACCTGGTCTCCTTTTGTCAGTTTTTCATTTCCCTGCGCTTTTTTCCCGTTTAACTTGATGTTCTTTTTCCGCAGCATCTTGTAAACAAAGCTCATCGGCGCATTACTTAAATATTTTCCAAGAAGCTTGTCCAGACGCTGTCCTGCTTCATTTGACGAAACGGTTATTTTCTGCATGCTTTTAATTCCTCTTGCCTTTTACAGTGAAATGTCCAGAAGGAGTCCTTTGATCATCTCTTCGTGTTTTCTTGTATCCTGCTGTTCTACAGAAGCAATGTTGTTCATTCCCTCGGCGCGGGTCAGAAATGCTTTGTAATCATGGAAAAGCTTGACCACCACCTTGTCGAACTGGTTCTGCTTCATAATGGATTTGATATGCTTTGCGGCATAGTCCACATCCACTTTTTTCACCGGCACATAGCCGCAGATCGTATTGTTGTAAATTGCAACAGTTGCTACCGGCATTGCCTTTTTCTCACTGGTGATCACAAGATCGTATGCAACGGTAAGTTCTTCGGTGACAGCCGAGATTTCAAGCTCAGTTGCCTCATCGATGGAATCATGCGGCATGACCATGATCAGATTGACCAGGATCCGGCTTGCCGGAAGACATCCGAGTACCGCTACTACAGTGAGCAGATTGAGCTTTGTCTTTGTTGTTACATAACCGGCGATCATCAGTGCGGCAACCAGTCCAAAAGAGACAACAGCTTCCAGTATCAATAATCGTTTTCTTCTGCGCAGATAACCTGCATCTCCTTTTTGTATCTTCATCTTGTCTTTCGCTTACTCCTTCGTTATTTTCTCCATCATTGACATGGCTTTTAAGATCATTCCATGCGGAAGCACTTTGGTTGCAGCTTCTGCCCCTTTCATTGCCGTGCCATATACAGAAACCTCTTTTTTGTATTTGGCATCAATGAGCGCCTGCTTTACAACCTGTACCGGATCTGCCATCACAGCCTCTTTCATGCCACCGGGCAACTTCCCTGACACTTCAAAAAACGGGGTGTCCACAGGTCCCGGGCAGACCGCTGTGACGAAGATTCCTTTTTCCTTAAGTTCAGCTGCAAGGCTCCTTGAAAAGCTCAGTACATACGACTTTGTCGCTGCATAAACTGCGAATTTTGCCTGCGGGCAAAAAGCTGCTGCGCTTGCCAGGTTGATGATCCTGGTTCCTTTATGCATCCAGGGCAGACAGGTACAGGTCATCTCGGTCAGTCCCCGGCAATTCAGGTCGATCATGCGGAGCTGAAGTTTCTTGTCTTCCTTTGCAATCTCCTCTACTGTCCCGGTCTTTCCGAATCCTGCTGCATTGACCAGCATACGGATATCAGGATTCTGATTCTCCAGTCGGTTTTTCACCTGCTTGTATACCAGATCCTCTTCCATGTCCCCTGCAAAGATCCGGATATAGGTCTTGTGGCTTTTCTTGATCTCTTCCAGCTTCTTTTCACTGCGGGCAATCACCCAGATTTCGTCCAGTTCCTTGTAAAAACGTTCAATCTGTCTGACAAATTCTTTTCCCATGCCGGAGGATGCCCCGGTAACAATCGCAATCTTCATAAGCGGTTCTCCTTTCTCCTGTGACTACTTCCGTTTGTGTACATTACGGATGGATTTCTTTTTTTGCGGTCTTGACGAGGACTCACCTCTGCCGTTTCCTGTAAATGCAGGCTTTGTATTCTTATGCCCTGCATTTGAATTTTTATAATTTCCGTTTGGCTTTCCTGGATTTTTGTTATTTCCATTCGGTTTTTTGCTCTTTCGCTCCGTGCCACCATGAGTTCCGCCATGGTTTCTTCCGCTGTATCCATTCTTCTCCTGCATTTTTTCCGAATGCAGCTTTCTCGGACGGATCAGACATTTCTCATCAAATCCTACCAGATCCATACGGTCTGCGATTCGCAGTGCCTCCATGACCAGATCATAATTCTTCGGATTCCGGTACTGGATCAGTGCTCTCTGCATCGCTTTTTCATGCGGATTTTTCGGCACATACACCGGCTTCATCGTCCGCGGATCTACACCGGTATAATACATACAAGTGGAAATCGTAGACGGTGTCGGGTAGAAATCCTGTACCTGCTCCGGCATATAACCAAGATCCTGCAAGTATTCGGCAAGCTTTACCGCTTCTTTCATAGTAGAACCCGGATGGGACGACATCAGATACGGAACCAGGTACTGTTTAAGTCCAAGCCTTTTATTGATCTCTTCGTATTTGTGGGTAAAACGTTCATAAACTGCATTTTCCGGCTTGCCCATCATCTGAAGAACCGGGTCTGCTACATGCTCCGGTGCAACTTTCAGCTGACCGCTGACATGATACTGACACAGTTCT
Source organism: Coprococcus sp. RTP21204st1_G4_RTP21204_210225 (assembly GCF_040915385.1). NCBI lineage: Bacteria > Bacillati > Bacillota > Clostridia > Lachnospirales > Lachnospiraceae > Coprococcus > Coprococcus sp. RTP21204st1_G4_RTP21204_210225. The sequence continues at coordinate 9,785 of NZ_JBCPDP010000005.1, forward strand.
TTGAAAAACGTGTCATCCGGATCCGCCAGCAGATAGTCAAACCGGATACCGGAACGGATAAATACTTTTTTGACTCCAGGTATCTTTCTGAGATCCCTGAGAATGCTTAAGTATTCTTTATGATCTGCGATCAGATTTTTACACGGCTTTGGAAAAAGACACTGTTTGTTCGTACATGCCCCGTATTTTAACTGTTTCTTACATGCCGGCGCACGGAAGTTCGCGGTCGGTCCGCCTACATCATGAATATATCCTTTGAATTCCGGATCCTCCGGAAATGTCTTTGCTTCAGCGATCAGTGATTCCTTACTTCGTGTCTGAATGATCCTTCCCTGATGGAATGTCAGTGCACAAAAACTGCAGCCTCCAAAACATCCCCTGTTGCTGATCAGACTGAATTTGATCTCCCGGATTGCCGGAACTCCACCTGCCGTCTCATAAGATGGATGGTAGGTTCGCATGTAAGGAAGTGCGTAGACATCATCCATCTCCTGCTGGGTCAACGGTTTTGCCGGAGGGTTCTGTACCACATACAGATGATCCGAATAGGGCTCAACCAGCCGCTTTCCGGAAAATGGATCTGTGTTGCAGTACTGTCTGTAAAAGCTTTTGGCGTACAGGAGCTTATCTTTTTTCATCTCTTCATACGGTTCCAGAATCTCTGCATCATACACACTGTACAAATTCTTGACCTTGCAGACTGTTCCATCGATATAGGTAATGTCCTTGATATCCAGTCCGGCATCCAGTGCCTCTGCAATCTCAATGATCGAGCGTTCGCCCATTCCATAAGAAACCAGGTCTGCACCCGAATCCAGAAGAATGGAACGCTTAAGCTGGTTGGACCAGTAATCATAATGTGCAAGTCTTCTAAGACTCGCCTCGATACCACCCAGAATGATTGGTGTCTTCTTATATGTCTGACGGATCAGATTGCCGTACACAACTGCTGCATAATCCGGTCTCTTTCCCATCACTCCGCCCGGTGTATAAGAATCCTGCTGCCGTCTTTTCTTTGATACAGAATAATGGTTGACCATGGAATCCATATTTCCCGCCGACACCATAAATCCAAGCCGCGGCTCTCCAAATTCTGTAATACTTTCTTTATCCTTCCAGTCAGGCTGTGCAATGATCCCCACGCGAAAGCCATGTGCCTCTAAAAGGCGGGTGATGATCGCATGTCCAAAAGACGGGTGGTCTACATAGGCATCTCCGCTTACATAGACAAAGTCTACCTGATTCCACCCCCGTTCTTCCATCTCTTTCCTGCTGATCGGTAAAAATCCATGATTCATTATAGTACCTCGTATGTTTGATTGGTAATGTCTTCATAGCTGTGAATAAAATAGTCGGCAAGTTCCCGCTTTTTCGCATCCTGTGGGCGTGAAAACCAGTCGTCCACCGCGCACACACGCATTCCTGCATTTTTCCCGGCGAGGATTCCCATCGGAACATCTTCAAATACCAGGCAGGCAGAAGGCTCTGCACCCAGCTGCCCAGCCGCCTTCAGATAAACATCCGGTGCCGGTTTCCCTTTATTCACTTCGCAGCTTGTACAGATCGTATCGAAAAGATGGGTGATCTGCCTTGCCTTTAAAAATTCTTCCACCAATTTCCGGTCATTGCTGGTTGCGATTCCTGTCCGGATTCCTTTCTCTTTCAGCATCTCCAGAAATTCCTTTACCCCTGGCTTTAGTGTGACCTCTTTTGTATATTTATCCACAGACATATCATACCATTCTTTTTTGATCCCCTCCACAGTATGCGGAAGCTCCGGAAAAATCTTCAAAAAGTACTGCGCTGTCTCGGTATAGCTCATCCCTTCCATTGCCTCATGAAAATCTTCCGGCGGATTCAGATGATATCTTCTGATATAATCTTCATCTATCGCTGTCCACACCCACATGGAATCTACCAGAGTCCCATCCAGATCAAAAATGACAGCTTTAGTGTGCTCTAACATAATTTTTTTATCTCCTCTTCGGTCAGTGACCGGTATTCTCCCTTTGTAAGTGTCTTATCCAGAGCAAGGCTTCCCATAGAAAGCCGCTTCAGATAGATTACCTCTTTGCCGACTGCATGAAACATTCGCTTCACCTGATGGAAACGTCCTTCAGTGATCGTAAGCTCGATTTCCGACTCCTCCCCACTTTTCAGGATTCGAAGATCTGCGCTTTTAGCCGGCGTATCGTCTCCGATATCCACTCCATCTGCAAATGCTTTCACCTCAGATTCATCTACCTTTCCCTGTACTTTCGCATAATACACCTTATCCACATGCTTTTTTGGGGAAAGCAGGCGGTGTGCCAGTTCTCCGTCATTGGTGATCAGAAGAAGTCCTTCCGTATCCTTATCCAGACGTCCTACCGGGAACAGATCATTTCTTTTTTTATCTGTGATCAGATCCAGAACCGTCTTGTCCCGGTCATCTTTTGTTGCGGAAATAACACCTGCCGGTTTATAGAGCATATAATACTCTTTTTTAGCGTATCCAATCTGTTTTCCTTCAAGACTTACTTTCTGTGTGGTCTCATCGATTTTAAGTTCCGGTTTTTTCACCGTCTCTCCATCAACCATAACACGTCCGCTGCGGATCAGCTTTTTGATTTCACTTCTGGTTCCCTGCCCCATCTCGGCAAGATATTTGTCTATGCGCATCATGCAGACTGATTCCTCCATCCAGGCAGATATTTGTTCTTCAAAGTTCCGTTCGTGACTTTTCCCCATCCAAGTGGGAAACCGTCTGTACAGATCAGATGCCAGCCTTTTGCCTTAGCCGGAATCAGATCCTCCACATCGATTGTCTCACCTTTCAGATAACGCATCAGTCGGTCATCATCAGAAGACAGGTTCAAAGTATGCGCGTACTCTTCCATTTTCAGGTTCATCGCCAGTGCCTGGCTCGGTTCAAAACGCTTTTTCTTCAGTTCACCAAGGAGAAGTCCGCTTCTTAAAAATCTTGCGCCTTTCAGTTCCGGAAGATTCTCCGGCATATAGTACACGCGTTCTCCATGGATATCCAGTCTCCACGGCTTCAGATCCCACTTTACATCACGGAAGAATTCCTCCAGCTCTGCCGGGATTTTCTTCGCTTTCTGCTCTGCGACCGGGGAAGACGAGCAGATTGCATCCTCACTCTTTTTCAGCAGTGCGAGGTAATGTCCCTCCCCTTTCATATGATGTGGAAAAATACGGATAGTCTTAGCAAAATCCGGATCCTTTGACTTGGTTACTTCCGGCCTGCCCGGTGCAAATCCTTCATATCCTGCGATATCCTGAATCTCGAATTCAGGATATTCACCGAGCAGATATTCGATCGTCCCCTCATTCTCCAGTGGATCAAACGTACAGGTTGAATACAGCATCATGCCACCCGGCTTTAACATTCTTGCCGCCTGGGTGATAATACTTCTCTGCAGCTTCGAGAAAAATTCCGGTCCATGTTCTTCCCAGGCGCGTACCATCTTCTTATCCTTACGGAACATCCCTTCCCCGGAACACGGCGCATCGATCAGGATCTTGTCAAAATAACCGCTGAAATAGCGTTCCAGTCGTCCAGGTTCTTCACTCATGACCAGCATATTGCCGATTCCGAAAACTTCCAGATTCTTTAAGAGTCCTCTTGCTCTGGAGCTGCTGATATCATTTGCGACCAGAACACCTTCGTTCTGAAGCTTCGCTCCAAGCTCGGTTGCCTTTCCACCGGGTGCGGCACAGACATCCAGTACCCGGTCCCCCGGTTCTACCGGAAGACGGTTCGCCGGTGTCATCGCACTCGGCTCCTGCAGGTAGTAAAGTCCTGCAAAATAATACGGATGCTTCGCAGGAGATATCTTTTCTCCATCATAGTAAAAACCGTTGTCGATCCACGGGATCGGTGTGATCTCAAACGGACAGATCTTCACAAAATCCTCCACAGAAATCTTCTCCGTATTCACACGAAGTCCGTAATATCTCGGCTCGTCATAACATTTTATATAATCCTCAAATTCATCTCCGAGGAGTGCCTTCATCTTCTCTTCAAATTCATTTGGTAAATTTATCATTCTTTCGTCCTCCATATCATTTAAGTATAGCATAGTTAGAAAGAACAGGAAAGTTTTTTCTCCCCGGCAAGTCTTAAAATCCAATAGGGATTGTAGCTGGTTTCTTCGCCGTCCGGATAGAGATAAATCCCCAGATGCAGATGCGTGGCAAACATCCCTTTCGTCCCCTCCGGACCATATCCGGTATTTCCCATAAATCCAATGATATCCCCTGCCTTCACCTCGTCCCCCTCCTGATAACTTCCATAAGAGTCCAGATGTGCATAATAGAAATATGCACCGGACGGTGCGGTAATCCCGATCCTGTATCCTCCCTTTTCCAGCCAGCCTCTTGCCGATACTACCCCATCTGTCATACTCACAACCGGATAGAGACCGGGGATATCTTTCGATGCCATCAGATCACAGCCTTCATGTCCCCTTTTTCCTCCGTAGGTGCGCTCTCCCATCCAGCTGTCCACAAAAGATACCTGATACTGTGGATGTTTCGGTGATTCCGGAACAGGAAAATAGCGGATATCATTCCAAAGAGCTGTACAGATCTTTTCAAAAGATTTCCACTCTTCTTTTTCCGACCATTTTTCAAACAGCTCTTTTTCGTTATCCTGTGGAAACAGGCTGTTTTCCAGAAAATAAATGGCATAAAGTCTTCCTCTTTTTTCATGATCTGTCTTCGCAAGAACCTGGAAAAACGCCTCCTCCATCCCAAGCTTTCTGAATTCTTCTGTGCTTCCTGTTTTTAGGTTCAATCGGTTTTTTTTAGCTTTCTCGTTGATCTGTATGCTTGCTGCCACGCAAAAAATCAGCAATAAAAAAAGGAGCAGAAGCGATCTGCGTTCCAATCTTTTTTTCAAGATTTCTCCATTTTTCTTTTATTCTATTCACACTGAATCTCTTCTATGCACATGTGCCCCGGTATATCTGTCTGCGTTTTTTCATAAACTATTGCAAAAGAATACGGCAGGTATACACGATGAAAACAAAAAAACTGTCTGTGTTTTTTCTGATCGGACTTTTCCTTCTGATGCTTTTTTCCCCGGAAACCGTTGCCACAGGTGCCGCAAACGGACTGCTACTCTGGTATAGGCAGGTGCTTCCGGTGCTCTTTCCTTTTCTTCTTATAACCGGTCTTATGATCCGCACAGAGAGCACTTCCCTGATCAACCATACCCTTTCTCCAATTCTGAAGCCTTTTCTTGGCATTTCTGAAAATGCTTCTTTTTCGGTGGTCTGTGGATTTCTCTGTGGCTTTCCAGTAGGGGCGAAATCCTGCTCTGACCTGACTGATAAAGGGAAAATTTCTTCTGCCGAAGGAGAATACCTGCTTTCCTTCTGTAACAATGTCAGTCCTGCGTTTCTGACCGGGTATGTGGCAGTACAGAGCCTCAAGCAGCCTGAAATGGCGCAGATCTGTCTGCTTTTTCCTATTCTTGCCGCACTGTGCTGCTCCTTTTTGTTCCGCAGATGGTATCTGCCGCGGAATCCTTTTGCGGTCGTAGAAGAACAGGCTGATCCCAGACAATTTCTTCCTTTTTCCGAGGCTCTTGACGAAAGTATTCTGTCAGCATGTGATTCCATCACGAAAATCGGCGGATATATGATCGTTTTTTCAGTGCTCATTTCTTTTATGGCAAAACTTTCCTTTCAAAATTTCTTCTGGAAATTGTTGCTTCTTCCCGGAGTGGAACTGACCGGGGGAATCCGCATGCTCTGTCAGCTGGACCTTACTTCTGAACTGCGGTTTCTTCTCGTCATGGCGCACTGTTCTTTTGGAGGAGTCTGCGCGCTTTTCCAGACAAAATGCATGATCCGATCCCAGAACTGGTCTTTTCCTCGCTATATAGCAGAAAAGCTGATTACCGCAATGGTAACCAGCCTGTTCGCTTTTTGCTATATGAAATTGTTCGGATAAAGAACTTATTCTCTCTGTCCCTGGTCCGTCTGTCCGGCTTCTCCGCCGAATTCTGCTTCCAGTCCGCGTGAGGACTTATCCGGAACTTCCAGTTCTGCACGGTTGTTACGGACAACATCATAACATTCCTGAAGGGATGTTACCAGACTGTCATACTTGCTTGTGTAACTGTTCAGTGTATGACCGATGATGCTTTCAGCATTGGCAAGAAGATCATCTGTATACTGCACTGCCCCGATACGGATATCGTTGGCATCATTAGTCGCATTATCCAGAATCTGCTGTGCCTGGTCTGTTGCTGCCATAACGATCTCGTTTGCCTGTGCGTATGCCTGCTGCATGATCTCATGCTCGCTTACCAGTTCACTTGTCTGTGCATGTGCTTCTTCAATCATGCTTTCTGCTTTCTGTTGTGCATCCGCAAGGATCGCATCCTTGTTCGCAATGATCTTCTGATAACGCTTGATCTCATCAGGTGTCTTCATACGAAGTTCACGGAGAAGTTCATCGATCTGGTCTTTATTCACGATAATCTTTGTAGTTGATAATGGCTGAAACTTACAGCTGTCAATGTACTCTTCAATTTCTTCAATAATCTGCTCAATACGGCTGCTCATAATTTTGCACTCTCCTTCTTGTCACAGACCTACTGTGACATCTTTTCTTTTATACTTTTGGCGACAGTCTCCGGCACGAACTGGGAAATATCCCCTCCGAAAGCTGCGACTTCTCTTACGATTGTAGAGCTAAGGTAAGAATACTTGAGATTGGTTGTAAGGAACATGGTTTCTACTTCCGGTTCAAGCTTATGATTCGTCTGTGACATCTGGATCTCATATTCAAAATCTGTGATCGCACGCAGTCCGCGAATCACAAGACGTGCCTTTTGCTGTCTTGCAAAATCTACAAGTAGCCCGTCGAAAGGCACTACTTTCACGTTGTCGAGATCTTTTGTCACTTCCTTTAACATTTTAACACGTTCTTCTACAGAAAACAACGGGGTTTTTGCTTTATTCATCAATACTCCGATTATAAGTTCGTCTACAATTTTACTGCTCCGGGTAATAATATCCAGATGTCCGAAAGTTACCGGGTCAAAGCTTCCCGGATAAATTGCTCTTATCATGAGTCTACTCCTCCACAGATATAAATACATGCATATTGGTCTTGTATTTCTTTTGTTTGATCATTAAAAAACCAAGTTCCTCCAAATAAGAAAAATCAGTCGCCAAAGATGCTTCCACGATGATCAGTGCATCCTTTTCCAGCAAGTCTGATTTTGCAAGATAAGTAAGCACCTCTTTTTCCAGCATATGGTTGTACGGTGGATCCATAAACACATAATCGAATTTTTCTCTTCCATCCAGCCTGCGAAGTGCCGAAAATACATCCTCCCGGATTACTTCCGCCTGATCTGCAAGCTGTGTCTTTTTCAGATTCTCCATAATGCACTGGATTGCATTCGGATTGTTTTCCACAAAAACCGCCTTTTTTACACCTCGGCTGATCGCCTCAATCCCGATTGCCCCGCTTCCAGAAAAAAGATCCAGAAATGTACAGTCGCAGAGTCCGTGTGCGATCATATTGAATAAGGTTTCTTTGGTTCTGTCGGTTGTCGGACGTGTCTCCATTCCTTTTACCGTCACAAGTGGTATTCTTCTGGCTTTCCCTGCTATGACTCTCATCTTATCGTTCTCCTGATTTATGATGTCAGAAACTACTCCATCATTCCAAAACATAGGGTGTTTTGTCTTTTAACCCTGACAACATATTATACTTTTTTGTGATTATTTTGTCAATTTCTCCGCTTGTATTTTACCAGATACATTTTTTATATTTGTCTTTTTTCAGATACAAAGCTCTACTTTTCCGACTCCATATGTGCCTGATGGACAGTGATCTGCTGATATGGAATATCAATATGATTTTCATCCAGTGTCAACTTGATATTTTCCAGCATCCGCCATCTTGTCGACCAATACTCTTCACTTTTTACCCAGGCACGGACACCAAGCACCACTGAACTGCTCCCAAGCTCATTTACAAAGACATTATGTTCCATACTCTGGATGACGGACGGATCATTTTTTACAAGTCCCTGCAGCAGTTTCTTGGCAAGGCGCAGATCTGCTTCATATGCAATATCCACCTTCAGATCCAGCTGACGGTAATCTTTGTCCGTCACATTGGTAAGGCTTGTGTTGGCAAGTGTTCCATTCGGCACAATGATCGTCTTGTTGTCAATGGTGGCAAGCTTAGTGTAGAAGATCTGGATCTCTTTGACCGTTCCTTCATTGCCATGGCTGTCTTCTATAATATAATCCCCGACAACAAAAGGCTTCAAAAATAAAATCAGCATCCCACCGGCAAGGTTGGAAAGGCTTCCCTGCAGGGCAAGACCAACTGCCACGCCTGCCGATGCAACCGTTGCTGCAATCGATGCAGATTCTACACCGAGCGAATTGATAATTGCCAGAAACAGCAGAATATGAAGTCCGTATTTCAACAGAGAATCCACAAACTGTCTTGCACCGGTATCCGAATTGGCGCGTTCCATGGATGCCCGCGTAATCTTGCGGATCCAGTTGATCACCTTATGGCAGATGATGAATATGAGCAGCGCCATCAGAATCCGGATTCCAAACGCAATCAGGTCCGGACCTTTCTCCTGAATGAATTTGTTAAATCCGGTGATTGTATCCACCGTATCCTGCACGGTCTCCTCTACCTCACTTCCTGCGGCTGTCTGTGTCAAAAGCATGTTTTATCCCTCCTTCAGTGCAATAAATGCTGCAAGATTCCCCCTCTTTCCTTTGGATGCGCGATGGGAAAATAAAAGCTCCGGGTTGCAACAGGTACACACATTAGTAACCGCCAGATGTTCCGGTCTGATCCCTGCATCTGTGAGAACCAGTTCATTTGCCTTCCAGAGATCCAGCTGGAACTTTCCATTCTCCTTGGCATAGAACAGACGGTCATATTCAGACTCTCTGAAATTTGCGCGGAACATATCGATCACATCTTCACTGACTTCATAGCATTCCTGACAGATGGACGGTCCCACACAGGCAAGGATATTCTTTGGATCACAACCGAATTCTTTCTGCATCTTTTCAACCGTCACCTGTCCCATCCGGTTCACAGTGCCTCTCCAGCCGGAATGGCTGGATGCTACCACCTTTTTCACCGGATCCAGAAACAGAAGCGGTACACAGTCCGCGTAAAATGTCACCAGACAGATCCCCGGTACATTTGTGATCAGTCCATCTACATCTGTGTAATCTTTTTCTCTTGTAACACCTTTGCCAGCATCTTCTCTTGTCACGATCCGTACGTTCGTCGTATGGGTCTGATGCGTGCAGACCATATGCTCCGGCTTCACGCCGATTGCAGCTGCCATTCTTCTGTAATTCTCGTCCACATGCGCGGGATCATCCCCTCTGGTATAGCTCAGGTTCATGCTTCCCAGGAAACCTTCACTCACTCCTCCAAGTCTGGTCGAAATTCCATGTTCTACAAGCCCTTCCTTTTCAAGAATCGGATATTTGAGAAATGGTACACCAGCACTTATGCATTCGTCAAAGATATGCTCCTCGTTTTTATATTTTAATCCTATTTTCATCTGTACTCTCCCGTATTGTGATATCTGCAGGCAGCCATTTGCCTTTCCCCGGTATCATAACTCATACAATTCCAAAATCTCCGCAGTACTCAAATGCATTTTTCCGCAAAGAAATCTTATTCCCCGCGATTCCTATTACATCGAAGCGGCATGGTATCTCTGTGCAGCCGTTCTTCATCAGATAATAAACGGCCGCTCCGGACAGGCGCATCTGTTTGGGCACAGATACCGCCTCCAGAGCAGCCGAAAGCCCTCCTGTTTTGCGAAATTTCACCTCACAAAAGACCAGATATTCTCCGTCTTTTGCAACAATGTCAATCTCCGCATAACGGCAGCGGAAATTATACTCCAGTATCCGATATCCTTGCTTTTCCAGAAATTCACCTGCTATTTTTTCATATTTTGTACCGGTCCTTCGCCGGTTTTTTTCATTCTCCAATCGCCTTTTGGATCTGATCTTCTACCTGTTCTGACGGATTTTTATACGAAGTGTCCGATAAAACTTCTTCTGTGGATTGGTGTCGGTCCAAGCGTCTGAAGCGCTTTGATATGTTCTGCTGATCCATAACCTTTGTTGGACGCGAATCCATATCCCGGAAGTACCTTATCATACTCTTCCATCAGACGATCTCTTGTTACCTTTGCCACAATACTTGCTGCAGCGATGGATATGCTTTTCGCATCTCCCTTGATGATTGGAACCTGTGGAATCACAACCTCCGGAATGGTAACTGCATCATTTAAAAGCAGATCCGGCTTGACTTTCAAATTGCCAATCGCCTGACGCATGGCTTCGTAAGTTGCCTGCAGAATATTGATCTCGTCAATCCTTGCAGGGGAAGCCATCCCGAGACCTACCGCAACTGCTTTGTCCATGATTTCATCATAAAGCTCATCTCTTTTTGCTGCGGAAAGCTTCTTGGAATCATTTATATAAAGGATCTCGCACTCTTTGGGCAGGATCACGGCTCCTGCAACCACCGGACCCGCAAGTGGTCCCCTTCCCACCTCGTCAATTCCACAGATAAACGCATGGTCAGCATATTTTTCTTCGTACTGACGCATTTTCGCAAGGCGCTCTTTTTCGGCAAGCAGCTTTTCCTTCTGCTTTCTGTACTTTTCCAGAAGTTTTTGCACACCGGCTCTGTCATCCTGTGCATAGACCTTCATCAGCTGCTCCCTTTCGGCATCCTCTGCCATTTTTAAACGGCTGTTGATCTCTTTGATACTTTCTTTACTCATGCTTTATCACTCCGATTTTGTTGAACGGATAAATTCTTACCCAGGCACGCCCAATCAGCATATCACGGGTAAGTACACCCACACTTGCCACACGACTATCCGAGCTGTGATTCCGGTTATCTCCCAGGACAAAATATTCATCATCTCCCAGTTTAATCGGCTCTGCTGCAATTCCCGGATCTTCCATCACCTCTGCACCATAATGTTCATCCAGCTTTTTGCCATTAATATACATATATCCATCGATCACCTGCACAGTCTCACCGGGCAGTCCAATGATACGTTTGATATAATAGGTATTCTCTGCATGCTGGTAAGGGAATACAATAATATCATATCTTTCCGGATCGCGGAAGCGGTAGCTGAGCTTATCCACGATCAGGTTATCTCCGTCTGAAAGTGTCGGCTCCATTGAATGACCGTCTACTTTTGTGCGCTGTCCGACAAAGGTGACGATCACCCATGTCAGCAGAACAATGACCAGAAGATACAGAAGAGTTCCTCCCAGTGATCTCCATATACTCTGCTCCTGCTCCGGGGCTTCTTCCTTGTTGTCTTCCTTACTCATTTGTATACTCCTTTACAAATTCAAGTGTGATCCTTCCGAGTCTTCCATTTCGGAAATCATCCAGCAGCATACCAGCTGCTTTTGCGGTATCTAATTCATTTCCACGCACCAGACAATGGCGGCTCTCAGCAATTGCTTCCAATACACTGTAGCTGTTCTGCTTTTCGTTGATCGTATATTTCTCAGCAAGAACACCCGGATAAGCATCCTGCATAAAGCTGATCAGCTCCGCCGCAAGCTCTTCCAGATTCATGATCTCATCCTTGATCGACCCGATAAATGCAAGGCGCAGTCCCACCTGCTGGTCCTCAAACTTCGGCCAGAGAATTCCCGGTGTATCGAGAAGCTCTACGTTCTTGTTTAGACGGATCCATTGCTTTCCTTTGGTCACACCCGGTTTGTTACCGGTCTTTGCACAGGCTTTTCCGGCAAGTGCATTGATAAAAGTAGACTTTCCGACATTCGGGATTCCGACTACCATCGCACGGACCGGACGGTTCAGAATCCCTCTCTTACGGTCACGCTCTGTCTTTTCTTTACATGCTTCCTGGATTACTCCCTGAATAGACTTAATCCCACCGCCTTTACGGGAATTAACCTTAACTGCCGAATATCCTTTTCCACGGAAATAGCCGATCCACTCTTCTGTCTGCTTCTCATCTGCAAGATCTGCCTTATTGAGCAGGATCAGTCTTGCTTTATTCTTTCCAAGTTCATCGATGTCCGGATTCCGGCTGCTCATCGGAACTCTTGCATCAACCAGTTCGATCACAAGATCGATCAGTTTGATATTCTCCTGCATCATCCTTTTGGCCTTTGTCATATGCCCCGGATACCATTGAAAATTCATCCAGTTTCCTCCTTCTATTTACCAAGCAGTCCGAAACGGTCTTTCGGGGAAAGGATAAACCATACTTTCCCTTCAATCTCGGAACGCTTTACATTTCCAATATCAGCCATCCGGCTGTCTTCACTGCTCTCCCGGTTGTCGCCAAGGACAAAATACTCATCTCCACCGAGAACGATCTTCTCACTGGCAATACCTGTATCTGCAATTGCAGTAGTCTCATACTTTTCATTCAGCTTTCTGTTGTTGATATAAATCTCTCCATCCCTGATCTCAACACTTTCGCCCGGAAGTCCGATAATCCTTTTAATATAGGAATGAAGGTTCTCATTCCCCTTGGGTTTGAACACGATAATGTCTCCGCGCTTCGGTGTACTGGCATCATATACGATCCGGTTTACCAAAACCACATCCCCATTCCGAATCACCGGGTTCATGGACTCTCCGATATTACTGATCTGATGCCCGAAATACCACACAAACACAAATGCGCACAGGCAGACGAGCACAATTTGGAATACCCATCCAAATACTTCGGGAATCCATTTCAAATTGATATGTTTTCTATGCTTTCTGTCAAATCTGAGTTCTTTTCTTTTTCTATGTCTCATCTGTTATCATATCCTATATTAGCAAAAGGGACAAGTACCTGTCGTATTTGTCCCTCTTTAAGCATTTACTATTTTACTAATTCTTTAACTTTTGCTCTCTTACCTACACGATCTCTTAAGTAGTTCAGTTTTGCACGTCTTACTTTACCTTTACGAACAACTTCTACTTTTTCAACGTTTGGTGAGTGAAGCGGCCATGTCTTCTCAACGCCGATTCCGTTAGAGCTCTTTCTTACTGTAAATGTTTCTCTTGCTCCGCCGCCCTGTCTCTTTAATACAGTACCTTCGAATACCTGAATTCTCTCACGGTTTCCTTCTTTGATCTTACCATAAACTTTTACAGTATCTCCTACGTGGAATTCCGGAGCATTTTCTTTTAACTGAGCTGCTTCAATGTTCTTAATAATTTCGTTCATGTGTGAACCTCCTTCATATTTTGACGTTCTTAATACGCTTTTCTATCGTATCAGAGGACCATCTCTGTTTTCATCACAACGTGCTATATATTAACACATTATTCTTCATTTTTCAAGTCTTTTTCTCGATTTTCTATAATCTCTTCTGCAAGTTCTCTTTCTTTCATGGTAAGCTCTGCGTCTTCCAGAAGGTCCGGACGCCATTTTGCAGTACGGATCACGGACTGCTCTCTGCGCCATTTCTCTACATTGGCATGATGACCGGATAAAAGGATTGGTGGAACCTGCCTGTCGTGCCAGATCTCCGGTCTGGAATACTGCGGATATTCCAGGAGATTGTCCTGAAAACTCTCAAATTCGGCAGATACATCATTATGCAGAACACCCGGGATCAGGCGGGATACCGCATCCACGATCATCATTGCCGGAAGTTCACCGCCTGTCAGTACATAATCGCCGGCTGACACATAATCTGTTACGATCTCCTCCAGCACACGTTCATCGATTCCTTCGTAATGTCCGCACAAAAGCACCAGTTCGTCTTCTTTCGCAAAATCTTCTGCCATCTTCTGGTTAAACGGCTTCCCCTGCGGGGAAAGATAAATCACACGTGGTCTCTTTCCTTCCGGGAGGGCTGCTTTTTCCTGAATGGCAAGATAGGTCTGGTAAACCGGCTCTGCCTGCATCAGCATTCCTGCGCCGCCGCCATACGGATAATCATCCACACTGCTGTGCTTGTTAAATGCGTAGTCCCGGATATTCCAGGCTTCAATCTCAAGAATTTTATTCTTCACGGCTCTTCCGATAATACTGGTTTCCAGACCGTTCATCACCATCTCCGGAAAAAGCGTCATGATATCAAATCTCATATTGTTCTCCTACTATTCTGTCGCTTAAATCAGTCCGTCCATCAGATGAACAGTCATTTTCCTATTCTCAGTATCTACATCCAGAATACAGTCATGGATTGCCGGAAGAAGCACCTCTGTGTGCGCCTCTGTCGATACCACATAGACATCATTCGCACCGGTTTCCATAATATCTTCCAGGACACCGAATTTTTCACCGTCCTCAGTGTAGACATCCATGCCGATGATATCTGCCATGTAATACTCATCCTCTTCCAGTTCCACGGCATTCTCACGAGATACAAGAAGCGGCATCTTTCTGTATTTTTCAATATCATTTATGTTATCGATCCCTTTGAACTTCAGAATCACATACTGTTTAAAGAATTTTACACCTTCAATTTCAAGGGGAATCTGTTCTTTTCCTGTATCAAGAACCACATCTTTCAGAGCACGGAAGCGGTTTGGATCATCCGTTGTCGGAAATACTTTGACTTCACCTTTGATTCCGTGGGTAGATGTGATCACGCCAACTTGCAGGTAATCATTTTGTTGCATACTTTGTCCTTTCTTAGCATAAGATAAACTTTACACCGAAAAATTCTGTTTTAGTCTTTTGAAGCGACTTTTTCTCCATCCCCAGATACAGTGAATCTGTCATTGGCAACTTCACTTGCATACTAAGGTATGATAAAAAACGCAGATAAAAATAAATTTACCTGCGTTTTATTTTTATGCTATTGCATAATTTCAACCACGACTTTTTTGTCTTCTTTGGCCGCGGCTGCCTTTACAACGGAACGGATTGCTTTCGCAATTCGGCCTTGCTTACCGATCACCTTTCCCATATCATTATCTGCGACATGTACTTCGATCACGGTAGTCTTGCCTTCCTGTTTTTCCGTAACCACGACGCCTTCAGGATTGTCCACAAGTGCTTTCGTAATTACTTCTACTAAATTTTTCATCACTCGCACCTCCGCGAAGCAACCTATTTTTCAATACCTGCTGCCTTAAAGATTTTTCCAACTACTTCTGTAGGCTGAGCACCGTTGTTTAACCATTTCTTAGCTGCTTCTTCATCTACTTTGAATACGCTAGGATCCTGAGTTGGATCGTATGTTCCGATTTCTTCGATGAATTTTCCGTCTCTTGGTGATCTAGAATCAGAAACAACGATTCTATAGAAAGGAGCTTTCTTCTGTCCCATTCTTCTTAATCTGATTTTTACTGCCATTTTACTTTCCTCCATAAAACAATTTGTATTTATAATAGTTTATCTATATATCACGCATGGTCTGCGGAATATATCTCCTTTAGAAAGGCATCTTGAACTTGCCTTTTTTACCTTTCCCGCCCATCATTCCCGGGAAGGACTTCATCATCTTGCGCATCTGCTCGAACTGCTTCATCATCTTGTTGACTTCCGAAATGTCAACTCCGGCTCCTGTTGCGATTCTTCGCTTTCTCTGCGGAGTGATGATGTCCGGATTCTGACGTTCCTTGATCGTCATGGAATAAATGATTGCTTCGACTCTTGCCATCTTCTGTTCCGCATCATCCGCATCGATATCGGGCATCTTGCCTTTACCAAGACCACCCATGCCGCCAAGTCCGGGAAGCATATTCATGATACTTCCAAGACCGCCCATCTTGCGCATCTGTTTCATACTTTCCAGATAGTCCTCAAAATCAAACTGCGACTTTTTGAGTTTTTC
This sequence comes from Coprococcus sp. RTP21204st1_G4_RTP21204_210225, assembly GCF_040915385.1. Lineage (NCBI taxonomy): Bacteria > Bacillati > Bacillota > Clostridia > Lachnospirales > Lachnospiraceae > Coprococcus > Coprococcus sp. RTP21204st1_G4_RTP21204_210225. The sequence continues at coordinate 25,618 of NZ_JBCPDP010000005.1, forward strand.
TGTCATCTTACGCGCCTGTTCTTCGTCGATCTCTTCGCCGGCTTTCTCGATCAGGCTGAGTACATCCCCCATACCAAGGATTCTGGAAGCCATACGATCCGGATAAAACTGCTCCAGATCTGATAATTTCTCACCCATACCCACATAAAGGATCGGGCATCCGGTGACTGCCTTGATTGAAAGTGCCGCACCACCTCTGGTATCGCCGTCAAGCTTTGTGACGATTACTCCATCTATACCAATCTTCTCATTAAAGTTCTCTGCAACATTCACGGCGTCCTGACCAGTCATTGCATCGACAACGAGAATACTCTGATGAACCTCGACCGTGTTCTTAATCTCCTGCAGTTCTTCCATCATATCTTCATCAATATGAAGACGTCCTGCAGTATCCAGAATAATCACGTTGTTTCCATTCTTTTCAGCATGCTCCAGTGCTGCTTTAGCGATATTCGCCGGCTTCTGGTTATCTCCCATGGAGAACACTTCCACACCCTGCTTCTCTCCGTTGATCTGCAACTGTTTAATAGCTGCAGGTCTGTAGACATCACATGCTACCAGAAGAGGCTTCTTACCTTTCAGCTTGAACTTTCCTGCAAGCTTTGCTGTGGTCGTTGTTTTACCTGCTCCCTGAAGACCCATCATCATAATGACCGTCTTCTGGCTTCCCGGCTGGAATTTAATCTCCGTTGTCTCAGAGCCCATCAGATTCACCAGCTCGTCATTCACGATCTTGATCACCATCTGTCCCGGATTCAGTCCGCTCATCACATCCTGTCCGACTGCACGCTCCTGCACACTTTTTACAAAATTTTTGACAACTTTGAAGTTAACATCTGCCTCCAGAAGAGCCATCTTAACTTCACGCAGAGCCGCTTTTACATCATCTTCTGTAAGTCGTCCCTTGCTTCTTAAATTCTTGAATACGTTCTGAAGTTTTTCTGTCAAACTGTCAAATGCCATGTTATAACTCCTCTATGATCTCTCCCGAAAGCTTTTTCACTTTCTTTATCAGTTCTTTTTCGTCCTGCTCTTCATAATTCTCAAGAAGCAGATCGATCTCATGGACTTTTTTTTTCACAGACATGAACTTCTCCACCAAATGCAGCTTCGCTTCATAATCCTCCAGACTCTTGTTACAGCGTCGGATCATATCATGAACACCCTGTCTGCTGATCCCCGCATCTCTTGCAATCTCGCTGAGCGAATAATCTTCAAGAACTGCCTGTTCATAAATCTCTTTCTGATGTTTTGTCAAAAGCTCACCATAAAAATCATATAATAATGTCTGCTTTAAAATCTCGTCCATCACTTATCACCTGTGCTATCATATAACAGATTTTCATTGGTGTCAAGTATTTTTTCTTGACATTCAAGAAATTTTTCTACATGCAGATTCCCATGTCCCTGTCTCTGGTCATAATACCTGCCCTTTTCACAGGAATTCCACAGTCTGTATTTAAGTTCCAGATTACACATATCCGGGTATTTCTGCAAAACCAGAGCCGCTGCCCCGGACACTACCGGTGCTGCCATAGAAGTCCCGGTTTTCGGAATATAGGCATAAGGGCTCCGCACCGGATACAGGTAATTGCAGGAATAGATCCGGTTCCCCGGCACGGCAAGATCCGGTTTTTTAATACAATCTCCGGTCGGCCCACAGCCGGAATACTTCTTTCCCAGTTCTTCATCCGCCCCAACTGTGATCACCTTACGGCTGTTTCCCGGTATCGTGACGCTCCCTTCCTTTGGTCCTTTGTTTCCTGCCGCCGTTACGACTACCAGACCAGCATCCCAGAGCCGTTCTACCCAGAACAGGAATAATTCATCTTCCGGATCCTTCTTATGAGGAAGAGTTCCAATCGAAATATTGACGATCCGGATCTTCATTTCCTTTTGTTTTAACAACACGTACCGGATCCCGTTTATCACATCCCGGATTTTTCCACCACCTCTCTGATTCAGCACCTTGACAGCAAAGATCTGCGCCTCCGGTGCCATTCCGCTGTACAGACCTCTTCCGCTTTTTCCATTTCCGGCAAGAATTCCTGCCACATGGGTTCCGTGTCCGTTGTCATCATATATGGTTTTCTTCCCCTGTACACAGTCCTTCCATCCCACGATGCGGCCGACAAGATCCGGGTGCTGTGTGATCCCTGTATCCAGAACGGCACAAACGACGCCCTTTCCAGTGATTTTGTTTCGCATTGTATCCGAACACCAGTAGTGGATTTTCCGTTTCAAATCTTTCATATTTAAAATATCCTTTTTCTATTAGAATATTCTTTCTGAAATCAGATGCCAATTTCTTCGGAACTTTTTTGAAACACTGACATGCCTCCTTACATATGATGAAGTGTAAAGAAACCTTACTGGAGGCTATCAAATATGAGTGAATTAAGTGCAACAAACTGCGGATGTGGAAATTCTATGGATAACTGTGGATGTGGCTGCGGAATGTCTTCCTGCGTATGGATCATTCTTCTCCTCTGCTGCTGTGGCGGATGGGGACGCAATGGCGACGGATGTGGATGTGGAAATGACAGCTGCCTGTGGATCATCCTTCTTCTCTGCTGCTGTGGTGGATTCGGTAACGGATTCGGTAACGGATGCGGTAATGGATGCGGATGTGGAAACGGCTGTGGCAACGGCGGATGCGGCTGCTAGTTACGAAACTCAGATCTTATTCGTTCAGACAGACCAGAGGCGGGGCAAATTATATCCCCGCCTTTTTTATGTTTTGTTTTTGCGCTTCTCCTGTTGCTTTTCGTGTTCCTTTTCCTGCTCCTTTTCCTTTTTCTTTCGCAAACATTCTTCATCCACTTCATAGATCGCATTCCCATCAATAATAATCCGGCTGCTCATTTAATAAAATCCTTCCATTAGTTCTTCCTTTGCTTTATTATATGTGGATCTCATATTTTCCGTCTTCTTTACATATATATTTATAACGCTGAACCGTGGAGGACATATGGAAAAGAAACCGCCCCTTGTCATGACGCCATTTGACGAGTCTCTCACGAATGATTTTCTGCAACTTGTCAAAATCATTCTTCCCTATCTGCCCGATCACGTTCAGCGTATAGCTGGCATTTATGTGAAACTTACGGAACTTATGAATGCCTTTTACTGTTTCCAACCTCCTTATTATCATAATCGCAGAGGGCGGCTACGAAAGCAGGAGAAAGATCCGGGCAGCATGTTTGAAGCAGTTGTACCCTATCTTTCTCCTGAAAAAAGAGAAATGTTTGATTCCTTTTCCGGAATATGGCAAATGATGGAAATGATGAAAGAGATGGACTTTGGAGATCCTGCAAATATGGCAGATATGATGAATGGATTTCAGGCAGCACAGGATATGACGGATATGATGAGTGGATTTCAGACAGAAAGGATGGATGAAAATGAACGAATGGATGGAGCATCCGGATCTTGCGAATCTGGATCCGCTGAAACAGGAGCTGATCCGGACAGCAGCGTTGAAAGCCGGCGGCAAGAACGGGAAAGCACTGGTCCCGGTGATGATGTCACTGATCGCCGGTGCGAATAAACGGGGAATCCGGTTTACCCCTGATGAGATTTCGCTGATTCTTTCAGCGATCAAAGAAGGGAAAAGCAAACAGGAGCAAGCACAGATCGACCAGATGGTGCAGATGATCCGGACAATACAGGCAGGAAAACAGCCACCAAGGTCCGGAAGGCAATAAAAATTGCCTTGCCCGACAATCAATGCTATAATGAACGGCAGAAATGCACTTCAGGAGGCGCTTATGACAACGATCAAACTTACCATAGAATACGACGGAAGCCGCTATCCGGGCTTTTCCACAAAGAAAAAAAGCACCAGTATCGAATCAAAGCTTACACTGGCGATCAGGGATGTAACCGGACAGTCCACACAGCTTTTTGCCGCCGTAAAGACGGAACCGGGTGTTCACGCAACACACCAGATTGTAAGTTTTCAATTAGAAAAAGAATCTTTTTCAGACAATACAGAACTGTTAAAAATGAAATTAAACGCAGCTCTTCCGGCGGATATTGCAGTCACCTCGCTGGAAATCGCAGATGAACGTTTTGTGGCTTCTCTCGCGGTAAAAAGCTGTACCTATACCTGCCGGATTGCCACAGATCCTGCCGCAGCATTATTTTCCCGTCCGTACACCTGTGTTGTAACCGAGTCTCTTGACCTGGAATCCATGCAGCAGGCAGCGCAGCTTCTTACCGGTACGCATGACTTTGCCGCATTTTCAAACGGACGTACCAAAAAAAGTACAGTGCGCACTGTAGAAACGATCAAAATTAACCGCGAAGACCAACTGATACAGATTCAGCTGACTGCAAATAGTTTTCTCCGGCATATGCCGCAGCTTCTTGCCGGTACCATTCTCACAGCTGGAAAAGAAAAAAAGACAGACGGAACTACGCTGACTCTTGCTAGTGTAGAATCAGCAGCTCCTGCCTGTCCTTCGCATGCATTCACCCTGACGGATGTACAACTCCGTTAATCTATCCTTCGATGATCTTCACATAAAAGGTACGGTTTCTTGGTCCGTCAAACTCGCAGAAATACAGATCTTGCCAGATGCCAAAGACGATCTCTCCATCATGGATGATCAGCGTCTGTGACGGTCCGACCACCGTCGTCTTCATATGTGCATGCGAATTTCCTTCTGCATGCTGGTAGAAGAACTGTTCTGCCGGAAATACTTTTTCAAAGCCACACAACATATCATGCACCACATCCGGATCTGCATTCTCATTGATCGTAAATCCGGCTGTCGTATGTGGTGAGAAGATCACAGCAATCCCTTCTCTTACACCGCTTCTTTCGATGTCTTCCCTTACCATTTCTGTTACCTTTGTCATTTGCTGCGATGCGTTTGTCGCAATCTGATGTTCGTACAGATGCATATGCACACCTCCTTACTTTTCCAGATAAGCTTCGAGTCTCGGAAGCTCTCTTTTCATCATTTCATAGCCATGATCGTAGAAAGCCATCAGCTTATCATAATCTTTTTCCAGTCTGGATACCGGCTTCATTTCCGGGCGAAGGACGAAGATATTTCCTTCTTTTTCCAGCTTTTCTATGTATTCTTCTGTCCGGTTATACATCACCGGTCTTCGGATACAGGTGCGGACAAGTGCCGGATATTTGCTGTACATCTTCCGGTATAACTTACCGACCGCTTTGGAAGTTGGTTTTTTGCGGTAGCCTTCCGGTCTCGTCAAAATGAGAACTATTTTTTTCAGTCCCTTTTCCTGCACATGCTTTACCGGAATGGAATCGGCAAGTCCACCATCCAGATACGGAATCCCGTCTATATTTACGATCGGACATACAAGTGGCATACTGCTGCTGGCGCGGCAGATCTTCATCAGCCGGTCACTGTCGTTCTCTTCGGTCATATATTCGGCATTTCCCGTAAGACAATTGGTTGTCACGATCTCACAGGTCATTCCATTTGAAAAATAAGTATCAAAATCAAACGGAAAGAGTTCATTCGGATATTTATTGAATATCATATCCATATCCAGAAGACTTCTTTCTTTTACGAAATCTTTAAGTCCGTAATAATAGCTGTATTCCTTTCCTCTGTGGATCATACAGTCCCTTGTCCTGCCGATCTGCTTTGAGACATAATCGACTGCATTACAGGAACCTGCCGATACACCGACCACGTATGAAAAATACAGATCTTTTTCCATCAAATAATCCAATGCGCCGGAAGTAAATACACCTCTTGTTGCACCGCCTTCCAACACCAGTCCTGCTTCTGTCAAAACACTCGCTCCTTTCGTCCTACCATGCTGTATATTTCGTGTATGATTTATAAGTATACCACAAATTCTTCCTTATGTTAATGCTTATTCTCTTGCGAAAATTGTGCAGTCATGTTACCATAATGAACGTAATGCAAAAATTGAAACGATAATTCTATTTGAATAAGGAGAATTTTTATGATTAGTACAAGTAATATCACCCTCCGCGTAGGGAAGAAAGCCTTGTTTGAAGATGTAAATATCAAATTTACAGAAGGCAACTGCTACGGTCTGATCGGAGCGAACGGAGCCGGAAAATCTACATTTCTTAAGATCCTTTCCGGGCAGCTTGAACCGACCAGCGGAGAAGTCATCCTCACACCAGGTGAGCGTCTTTCTTTCTTGCAGCAGGACCACTTCAAATACGACCAGTATCCGGTTCTTGATACTGTAATCATGGGAAATGCCCGTCTTTACGAGATCATGAAGGAAAAAGAAGTGATCTATGCCAAAGAAGATTTCACAGACGAGGACGGGATCAAGGCAAGTGAACTGGAAGCAGAATTTGCAACCCTGAACGGATGGGAAGCAGAATCTGATGCCGCATCTCTTCTGAACGGACTTGGAATTGAGACAGAGCTTCACTACAATATGATGAGCGAGCTGACCGGTGCACAGAAGGTCAAAGTCCTTCTTGCACAGGCACTTTTTGGTAATCCGGATATTCTTCTTCTGGATGAGCCTACCAACCACCTGGATCTGGATGCGATCGCATGGCTGGAAGAATTCCTGATCAACTTTGACAATACCGTTATTGTTGTTTCCCATGACCGTTATTTCCTGAATAAGGTCTGCACACAGATTGCCGATATCGATTACGGTAAGATCCAGCTCTACGCCGGTAATTACGACTTCTGGTACGAATCCAGCCAGCTGCTGATCCGTCAGATGAAAGAAGCCAACAAGAAAAAAGAAGAAAAGATCAAGGAGTTACAGGACTTTATTTCCCGGTTCAGCGCCAATGCGTCCAAGTCCCGTCAGGCAACTTCCCGTAAGCGCGCTCTGGAAAAGATCCAGCTTGATGAGATCCGCCCATCCAGCCGTAAATACCCTTACATCGATTTCAAACCGAACCGCGAAATCGGTAATGAAGTTCTGATGGTCGAAGGCTTATCCAAAACCATCAACGGGGAAAAAATCCTGGACAATCTTTCCTTCACACTGAACCGGGACGACAAAGTTGCATTTGTCGGTGGAAATGAATTTGCCAAAACTGTTCTCTTCCAGATCCTGATCGGAGAAATGGAGCCGGATGAAGGTACTTATAAATGGGGAATCACCACTACACAGGCATATTTTCCGAAAGACAGTGGAAAAGAATTTGACAATGACGATACCATCGTAGAATGGCTGACTCAGTATTCGGAAGAAAAGGATGTTACCTATGTACGAGGTTTCCTTGGAAGAATGCTTTTCGCCGGCGACGACGGTGTAAAGAAGGTTAAAGTTCTTTCCGGCGGGGAAAAGGTACGCTGTCTGTTATCCAAGATGATGATCTCCGGTGCCAACGTACTGATCCTCGACGAGCCTACTGACCACCTGGATATGGAATCCATCACTGCACTCAACAATGGAATGAAGAAGTTCCCTGGCGTACTTCTGTTCTCTTCAAGAGACCACCAGATCGTTGAAACGACAGCAAACCGTATTATGGAAATCCTTCCGGGCGGAAAGATGATCGACAAGATCACAACTTACGATGAATACCTTGCGTCTGAGGCTACGATTGAGATGCGTCGACGAGCGCTTGATTTGCCTGAAGATAGCTTAGACAAATCCTAAGAAAACCCAATAAAATCAAGGGTTTCCGGCATTTTCGAACAACGCTCGAAAAGAAGCCGAACAGGCGAACGTACGCTCATCTTTGATGCTATTGCTACAGTTCACTTATGAAGACGAGGCTGATACATATACCTAAAACAATAGATGGAATGCCGTCACACAGCCTCAAATACACACAAGATTTCTCTAGGAAACCCAAAAAGGGTTTCCTTTTTTAGTGCCTGTTTTTCTTACGCCTACTTTTTCTATCAAGTTATCCTCTCTCCGGGAAACAGAAAAAGAAGTCCCTGTGCTACCATAAAAAAAGAAAGGGGCCTTGCGGCCCCGGTAAGCTGAAAAAGTCCCAAAGTTTTGGCGAACGGACGGACTCTTTCGGAAAGTGAGCTTCTTTGAGAACTCTCAACGAGGTTCAAAGGCGGCTCTGTTGATTCGAGTATACCACACTCGGTAAGACAGGCCTCCTTTTCCGAAAGTTCAAATGACCTAAGAGGAGGTTCTACATATGCCACACAAAATGATGAATTCGCAGATAGCGGACGTGCTTCACGATAACAGGTTGTCGATCGAGGCACGTATGCTATATGCATACCTCTGCTCATTCGATGATGGCGCACCACCCTCGACCTGTCAGATTATCAGGCAGCTCGGTATCGGCAAGACGCGATTCTATCGATATCGAAACGAGCTCGAAGCGTTCGGACTCATCGAGGTCGAGAACACGATCACGTCCGGCGGCGGGGTCGCAAAGTACTCTTTCCCCGACAAACCGGTACCGACCGCAGAAGCCGAGGAGATTTTGATCAACCGCCTGATCAACAATAACAACAAAGCGATGAATTTCAAAAAGGAAAGGAATGATGAAAATGCAGGGGAACACAACTGAAATCGACGAGCGCAACCTTTTGCGGCTTGATGCGCTACTCTCCCACGGATATGGACTCTCCCCGCAGCTCGTGATGAGATCAAAAGGCCTTTCCATCGAGGCGAAGGCACTCTACGGATACCTGAGCTCATTTGCCGGCGCGGGGGACACGGCTTTCCCGTCAACTTCCCGCATTCTCGAAGAGCTTGATATCAGCAAGAACCGTTTCTACAAGATCCGCAAGGAACTGGTCTCATGGGGCTTCATCTCGATCGAGACCACGGCGACCTCTGCGGGGTTAAGGACTGTCTACACGCTGCCGCAGAACCCGATCGCCATCAAGACGGAAATCGACGAGATTGCAAACCGACGCAATGAAATCAAGAGCAGCTTGGTGGCGAATCTCCATAACGAGGACATGGTGAGTCATAAGGGGGATTCTGAGTCTGAACGTCTTCAGCAATCAGCAGGTAACGAGCCTTGTCGTCAATCTGAAGCCAAGGCTCAAAACAGGGGCTCCAATCTGAAGCCATGTCTCCAATCTGAAGACGAGGGTTGTCTTCAATCTGGCGACAAGCTATATATAGATACTAATATCAATCCAAAAGTATCAATAGATAGATCCGCCGCCCATCCTTCCGATGATGAAGGTCCAAGCGACTGGAAAGTCACCGAGGGAATGACTGATCCGACTCAACGAGATGACGGCGAGTCGGATCGCGATGCGAATAGACGGGACGCGTTAGATGCGGTGCCTGACGGCACCTATGATCCGCTCCCTACGGTCGCTGATGGATATACCCTTTCAAATTCTGAATTCGAGGCTTTCAACCGTCTCTGTTCCCTGTCCATCAAGACGGTAAGAGGAGCCGTTCGGAACGAGGCAGCAAAACAGTATGCCAAGAGACTCGGGGAAGGATACTCTCCCGCCACCATCGAGAAGGCCTATATCGACTATGCGGAAGCCTATCGGCAGAACAACCCTTCACCGAGGTTTGCGAAGCAACTGTCAGATTGGTTCGTCAAAAGCGATGGTTTCGCGTATTTCGCCAAGAAACCTGTAATTCGAACAACGACAGCCACCAAGGCTACAAGTGGTCAAGATTCGGATTTCAGGGCCGCAACGGAGGCAAAGAACGATCGGCTGACACTTGCCGCGACCGATCCGACCTTCAGGGACCTTGAGGCAGCCGTTTCGAAGGCACGGTCACTCTGGGGACATGCCTGCATGACGTCTGACGTGGAGACCGCAAGCCACCTCAAGGAGGAGTGGAGCAAGGCAACGGAACGGGCCAACGAGTATTACGAAACCCATTGCACATCAGCGGTCGCGACAGCTTAGACGATCAGAAAACACGGGGGAACGGAAAATTGCCACGTTCCCCCGACCGTGCAAGATGTGAAGTGGTAGAATCTTACAAAAGATTTCTCAAGACCCTACCAAAGAAAGGAGAAATCATATGAGCAGCAATTACCAGCAGAAAAAAATGATGAATGCCCTAGGCGCTATCGATACAAAGGGCAACATCGTCCTCGAGCAGTTCCAAGACGGCACGGCACTCCTCTTCCAGCCGGGCAACGCGCAGCCGTTTTGCGTGGCTACAGACTATGACCGCGCGACGGCCTCGTGGTCATACGGAAAGTACTTCAGCGATCTCGGATGCGCCTATGAGGCTGCTGACCCTGAGATTATCGAGGACGCCAGCGTCAGATGGGTCAAGGAGGATATCCGGGAAAAGCTCAAAGCACAGGATATCGCACCGACAGAATTCAACGTGCAGTCCGTCATCATGGGCGATTCAAGGCTTTGGGAACGCCCTCTCGACAGAGATTTTCGAGACAACATGATTGCGAGCGGAAACGACGATCTCGATGCACGCGTTGCCATTCTCAAGGAGAACGGAAACTTCAAGAATGTTGACACCGCAATGCCGGTGGAAAGTCTTGATGATCTGGAACAATACAGGTCTGATCGACTTACGGATAAGGTCACGTCACTTAAAGACAGTCTTGATGCACAATATAAGGCAGATGAGCGTGGTCGCGTTTTCGACCGTCCATGTCAAGTACTTGACGACGGTGATCTCGACGAACATTAAATAGAAAGGAGACAAAAATGACAAGTCGTGAAATGGTTCAAGATTCCGCCACACGCAATCAGAGAACTCTTGCTGATGCTGTCGTGGCTACAAATCGTTTCAGGAAGCTAGATGCTCGCTTTAAGTCGCACGATGGAATGGACCTCGATCCATCGACACCTGAAATCGAATCGGGATATGAATTCAATCGGCGCTCCATCGAGGATGACCGTGCTGCTGATGACCGAAATTCCATTTCGGATCAAGATATTGATTCACGGCTGTAATATGAATTTCCTGACGTATGGTTTGCAGATCGCATAATCATTGCGTGTTAGTACCGTAGGATGCAAAAGGCATCCAGAAGGGATGATTGATAATGGCAGATTTGGGAGAGGAAGCATTCTCCTCACAAATGAAAGTCGTCGCGACTTTCTTGCGGTTGCTTGAAGAGCTCATGCGTAATAAGCAGCAAGACCTCCGCTATGGCACCAAAACGCAAAGGCGAGGTATCCTTGGTCAAATGAAAGACTTCGTCGGAGGAATCTTCAAGAAAGTCTATGATGGCACATTCGGACGCCTGTCGCGTAATGGAAAAGATTATGGTCAACTTGACCTTAATGATCCGGCTGTTGCAAAGCTCTTTGCGGACACAATGAAGCAAATGGGCATGGATGCGATGCATGAAGACAACAATCTTCTGTTCAGCACTTCCGATGTTGCAAAAATCCTGGCCTTTTCCAAGATGGTTGAACAAGAGCTCGGTAAAAAAATCGAGCACGAAAACGATACCCCTGAAAAAGAGCAATCTCAGGAGCACGGACAAGACCAGGAAAGGCAAGCCAATGCCCGAGGTTGGTCTGACTATCCCGCAACGCCCGAACAGATTGATCTCACAGCTACCGTTCTGGCAGCCGATGAGGGTGTTTCGATTGATGAAATCAAGAAAGACTTTTCGGAAAACCCGTCAATCGGCGAATTGCAGATTGCTCTTGAAGCAAAAGGCCACGACACTATGGCAATCCAGCCCGACCTGAAGAATTACGCGACACCAGAACAACGAGCACAGCTGGACATGCTCAAAGATAAGGGCATCATCGGTGAAAATGAGCTTATGCAGCTTGGTAAGTATCCTTCTCAGGACAAGGCGAGCGAAGTGCTCGAAAACCATGCGGATGCCGTAAAAATGCTCGATTCCGATGAAATCTCAAATCGAGCGGAAGCAATTCGCAGTCACGATGGAATGGATCCAGATTCTCACACCAAACAGGTCGAATCCTGGAAGGAGGATCTTTCCGCGAAAGTCGGAAATGCCTTCGAGGCATCTCGTGATGCAAATGGTCAACCGAATCTCAATAATTTCGCTCTTCAGTGCAATTTGCGCGGCATCGCCGTACAGTTCGCCAATGATGGAGAGCTTCTATTCACGGATGCCAACCAGCATCACAAGCAGGTCCGCGCCGACAACCTCGATCCGAAATTCTCCCGTAACAGCGAGGCTTTCAAAGGTCAGAAAATGTCGAAACCGTTGAAGCAAAAACAGGAAGAAATCATTAAGAGCACAGACCAGCGCAATCATGAACATTCACGTGCCCACGACAGTCAGGATCATGGTGACGCGCATGGCTCCGAGAACAAAGCTAGGTAAGGTGGTGCTCCTTGGCGTCCAATAAATCGAAAACTCCGGGCCCAATTCAGGTCGTGGTAGTTCTAATGTTGACCGTTCTTGCCTTCTACTTCGGCAATCGGTTCGGACAAGTCTTTGATTTCAACACCATGGAGATTACCGACGGGGCGCTCGCGACGGTCAATTCGATCGTCGCGGCGCCTGCCGCTATCTCTATGGCATCTGTTCCCATGCTGTATGCAATCGGACTCGCCATTACGGTTCTTATCGTCTGGCTCTACACATTCATGTATGCCGGTAACTATCGCTATGGAGAGGAAGCCGGGTCTGCGAAATGGGGCACCCTTAAAGAAGGAGTCGCCTTCAAGGATCAAACGGATCCGTCCAACAATCTTCTCTTCACGAAAAATTATGGCCTTGCCCTGAAAAAACCGAAGTTCGACCTCGAACATGACCGAAACCTCAATGTCATGGTTATCGGCGGGTCCGGCTCTGGCAAGACCCGTAACTATGTAAAACCTAATCTCATGCAGCTTAATGCAAGCTACTTTCTGACCGATCCGAAAGGAACATCCCTTCCAGAGTGCGGATATCTTTTCAGGGACAACGGTTACCGCATTAAAGTGTTCAACACCATCGAATTCAATAAATCGATGCATTACAACCCACTTAAATACGTTAAGACAGACGCAGACATTCTTTCCTTTGTCAACTGCCTGATCTCGAATACCAACGGAGACAAACAGTCCGGCGGAGATCCGTTCTGGGAGAATTCAGAACGTCTGCTCTATACCGCGCTCATCGCCTTGTTGAGAGACTGGTTCCCACCGGAAGATTACTCGTTGGACGGATTATTGACGCTTCTTTCCATGGCAGAAGCCAAGGAAAACGATGAGAATTTCAAATCTCCGCTCGACATGATTTTCGATGAGATCGAGACGGGCAAAGTTTACGAAAGAAATCCGTTCTACCAAGGCCCGTCGACCTCAAGCTCCTATGCAGACGCGGAATCAGACCGAATGGCAATCAGCGAGAACACGACCGACGAGTTCACTTGGCAGTCAAGCCTCATGGAACGTAACAATGACGGACTGTCTCCTGCACGTGAAGGCGGATTGACGTCCGATCAGGATTTCGCATTAGCAAACTATAAGATGTTCAAAGTAGCCGCAGGCAAGACGCTGAAGTCCATCATCATCAGTTGCAACGTACGCATGGCCCCGATGCGAATCGAGCAGGTGCGCGAACTGTTGAAATACGATGAGATGAATCTTGACGAGATGGGAGATCCCGGACAACGTACCGCTGTCTTCGCCATCATGTCGGATACTGACAAAACTTTCTCGTTCCTGCACGCAATCATGATGTGGCAATCAATTGATATCTTGTGTCGCCGAGCGCTCGAGAAATACAACGGCAAATTGCCCACGATGGTCAACTTCATCTTCGATGAGTTCGCAAACATAGGAACTATCCCAGATATCGAGCAGACGATTGCCGTCACTCGTTCTCGTAACATCGGCATCTCGATTATCCTCCAGTCTGTCGCACAGCTGGAAAGCCGCTACGATAAAAAGGCAAAAACGATTATCGATTGTTGCGATACCACCCTCTTCCTTGGCGGCAAGTCGAATTCCACCAACAAGGAAATCTCCGAGATGATCGGCAAGCAGACGATCAATCAGAAGACATTCGGCGAGACGCGCGGACAGTCCGGTTCAAGCTCGAAAAACATTCAGATCCAAGGTCGTGACTTGATTGATGCCGCCGAGATCGGCAAGATGAATCGCCGCGAGGCAATCCTGCTCATCGCCGGCACGAATCCACTTAAAGATTTGAAATACCCGGTCGAGCAACACCCTAACTACATCTATCTCGACCCCGGTCGAAACAAGCCCGGTCAGGTTAAAAACCGCTGTCTGTACGATGAACCCTTCAATATCTTGGAATACATGGACGAAATTAGGACAAAAGACGATACCTACGCGTCATAAATCACGCGTTTGGTATACACTGAATCAGTGCAACCGACACGGAAAAAAGGAAAGGAATTGAATGGGTGGATAAACTTATAAGAATTTTTGCCCAGCCGATAGGTTTTGCCGGTACTGCTTTTGGCATTGCCGGCCTAATCTATCTCGGCATCTCATTGGCAAGCGGTGGAAGGCGCCAGCCTGAAATCGTTAAAGCCATTGCAATGATCGTAGCTGGTTTTACCGTTGCAGCAGCAATGGCGCTCTATGGCTACACCGGGCATTAAGCTCATGGAATCTCAGAATATTTAAAGAAAGGAATTTAGCGTATGCTCTCTCAAATCATGACTAAGATTTCCGGAGGCGTCACCTTTCTCGGCGGCGTCCTCATCGTTTTCGGTCTTGTCAATCTCGGTATGACAATCAAAGACGGTATGCAAGGCGGTGGCGGTCAGCTCGCCGGCGCCATCGCCATGATCGTCGGCGGCGGTATCGTCATCGCAGCCTCCGTTTTCCTCGGCAACCTGGACACCAGTTTCGCTGGCTAAAGGAGGAAATGCCCGATGCTTAGCGTTGCAATTCATAAGGATGTCGCCGAATATCAACCGAAAGTCATCGGTAAGCTTACCGGCCGTACCCTTATTTCAATCACTGTCGCATTAGGGCTTTCCATCGCTGTCGCCGTCTATATGAATCTCGTTTTGAAGATCGATCCGACCGATCACCTGGAGTTCATCTATGCGGTTTCACTGCCCTGTTGGTGCTGTGGCTTTTGGAAGCCTCACGGGCTGCCATTCGAGCAATTTGCTCTCCTTTGGCTACAGCACCAGCTCTCCGATAATCGGCTTTTTTACAAACCGTCAATGTTTAAGAGCGGGTTCGTGAAAACGCCGGATGAGATCACGCAAAGCAGGAAAGGAAAGCTTTATGACAAATCAACCAGAAAGTTCCTTGATGGGACAAACGGACTTGAAGCCTACAGCCCAAGGGCAGGTCGAGTCATCTATTAACGATACAATCAATTTTATCATGGCTAAGGTTGCCGCTGGCGAAATCGACGCCGCCACGGCAACCGAACTGATTGCTGCCGCTCGCAAGGATTATGAAAGCAACGTTCCGGTGACCACATCTGCCCAACAGGCCGTGCAACCCCAACAAACTGCGAATCCCTATCAAGCCGATCCTCAGACTGCATACGCTGTACCTGAGATGGAACCAGAACAGACTCCTATTGATTATGGACAGTTCGCTACTTCGACAAACTATCCACACACCTACGATGTCGAAGATTCCTCCGATGTCGATATGGATGCACTGAGCGGTATTGCCAGCGATGTGTTCGATAAGCAGCCTCGGAAAAAGCTTTCCCGTAAAGAAAGAAAAGCCCAGGCTAAGGAAATGAAAAAACTCCAAAAGGAGTCGAATGCCAAACTCAAGGCGAATGCAAAGAGCAATAAGTCCATTCAGAAGCAGCTAAAAGACCGCGATAAGGAACTCTCGAAAAAGAATGAATTTGCTCGCTACAGGCGCAAAACCGCAAAAGACGTCACTTCATTCATCGGGTACAATCGCATGTATGAAGACGGCATATGCGAGGTCGAGGAGGGAATGTTCTCCTCCTGCATCTGTTTCGAGGACACTTCTTACCATTCTGTTCGCGAGGATGCTCAGAAAGCTGTATTTACGTCGATCTGCCGTCTCTACGACCAGTTTGGCGCGGACACGCTTGTTCAATTCAATATCATCAACACACCGCTGCTCAAGGAACAGATTGGGCATCGCAAGTTCTTCAATCCGAGCAGCCAACTGAATGTAAACGCCGCAAACGATGCCGCCGTCTTCAATGAGATCTTAAATGAGAAGATGCGGCAGGGTGTTTCGAACATCCGGCGTAAGATGTATATCACCTTTTCGGTTTCCGCCCCCACGGTGGACGATGCCGTTCCGAAACTCGCCCGTATTGAAAATCAGATCTCGCAGATTCTCACATCTATCGGTTCAAAGAGCCATGTTCTCGATGGTGCGGAACGACTGGCACTTCTGAATAGTCAGCTCAACCCACTCAAGCCATTTAACTTCGATTATCGACGGGATATCTCCGCTAGGATGGTGCAGACGACAAAGGATTGTATCGCACCGATGACACTTGATTTCAAGCCGGAAGGTCTTGCCGACTGCTTCAAGACGGGTGATATGTGGGGACAGGTTCTTGTTATCAAGAAGCTTGGTTCGGAACTAACCGATCAAGCGCTTTCCGATATCACCGAACTCCCGATTCCTCTTAATGTCACTTGGTTCGCACAACCTATGGATAAAGCGGCTGCCGTCGCTTTCACGCGACAGCGTTTGGCTTGGATCGATAAGGAAATCATCGAGGAACAGCGCTCGGCAGTTCAGAAAGGCTATGACTTTTCAATCCTTCCGCAGGAGCTCAAGTACTCTAAAGAGGAAACTGAAGACGTCATCGATAACCTTCAGAACAAAAACCAACGTCTTTATGTTTTCACGGGACTTTTCTATACATACGCACCGACTAAGAAGCAACTGGATAACCAGGTGCTTTCCATCATCTCCGCCGCCCGCCAAAACTCCATAGAGGTCAGCACCTATGAATACCGACAGCGGCAAGGTTTCAACTCTATCTTGCCGTTAGGTCACAACCACTGCGAGATCTCCCGTATGTCCACAACTGCCGAAGTCTCCATCCTCATGCCGTTCGCAACAATGGAACTGGATGATAAGGGCGGCAACTATTACGGTCAGAACAAGCACTCTTCTAACCTGATTTTCTGTAACCGCAAACTCCTCGCATCACCGATGGGTTTTGTTTGCGGCAAGACCGGTAGCGGCAAGGGCATGGCCGTAAAGACCGAGATGACCGGTACGATTCTCAGCAACCCGACAGATGAAATCTACATCATCGACCGTGCCGGCGAATATACGGGTATCTCAAGTCGCTACGGCGGCGTGACTTACAACTTTGCAGTCGATTCGGATACCTATCTGAATCCGTTCGATACCGTTTCCGTCGAAAGCCTCAGCCCGGATGCCCAGCTTGCCTTCAAGATCGATGCCATGCTCGCCCAGGCAGGCGCTTCGGCCGCCGAAGCAGGCCGTGATCTCGGTGAGGAAGACCAGTCGATCATCACGCGTTGCGTACAGGAGGCTTTCTTCGACGCGCGTCAACGCGGCGAACAGCCGCCCCTCCTTGAAGACTTCTACAACAAGCTGCTTGAACAGCCTGAGCCTGAGGCAAAGACCATCGCGCTGCGTTACGAGCGTTTTGTCACAGGTGCCCAGTCCTTCTTTAACCATCAGAGCAACGTCGACTTCAAGTCTCGTATCGTGGATTTCAATTTGAAGGACTTGCCGGACTCGATGCTCGTCTTCGGTCTAATCAACGTCTGCGAGGCAGTTCGTAATCGTATGTACTTCAATGCGAAACGCGGAGTGCGTACATGGCTGTATGTCGAGGAGATGCAGTCCATGTTCGCTTACCCGACGGTGCTCAACTACTTCTCTCGCTTCTCGAATGAGGGCCGAAAATTCGGACTTTTGCTGACAGGTATAAGTCAGAACGCCGTGGCAATGTTAAAGAACAAGGCCGCCCAAAATCTTGTCCTGAATTCCGACTTCCTGCTTCTGCTCAAGCAGTCTCCGCTCGACCGTGCCGAATGGGTACGCCTGCTCGGTCTTTCCGAACAGGAGGAGGAGTTCATCGACGAATCTGTCGAGCCGGGCGATGGTTTGCTTATCGCCGGCGGTGCGCGTGTCCCGATTCGCGGTAAATTCCCGTCCGGTAACGTACTCTATGACCTCTTCTCGACGAACCCGAATGAGGCTGCCGACAAGAAGCGCATGCAGGAATTTGCAGCACGCGAAAAATCCCGCCTTGGATAAAATTAGCTGAAAAGGAAAGGAGCTGACAAGATGAGAGCAGACGATTTCGTCACAGGTGATTCTGCAAGAGGAGCTGGACAAAGCTCTCTTGTTGGTACCGAAACAACGAATGCAGTCAACACTGGTCTTGTCGGCTCCGCCACTGCAATTGCCAAAAACATGGTCATCGGCGGCACTGAACTCGGTGATGTCGACAAGATGTATCAAACTGGCAAATCGGCTATAAAAGGATCTGTAGGTGCCGCGCGTGTCGGTTCTGACCTTGTGAAAGACACCGTTGACACGGCAAAAACAACGGCTAAGGCTTTTAAAGCAGGGCTTAACGGCGAGGATATCGATCTTTCCGGAACAAAATCACGTTCCGGAAGTAATCTGGCGAAGGGTACGAAAAAAGCTGCCAAGGAAGGATTTCGAGCCGCAAAGCGTGCCGCCATCAAGGATTCCGAACTTGAGGATGTGGACAACCTTTATCAAGAAGCAAAAGGATTAAGCAAAGCGGCTGTCAGTTCTACAAAAGGCGCCGTCAGCAATACCCGTAAATCTTGGAAGATGCTAAAACGCTCAACCGCGCGAATTAAAGCCCTTTCGAGAAAACGATTCACCGCCGGCGCCGGCAACAAGTTCAACCAGCAGATGTATCGGTATATGCGTTCAGCCGCGTACCAATCTGTTTCCACCGGCGGTGGAATCATCAATACAGCAAAGAACGTTCTTTCTTATGCATACTGGAGCGTACGCATGGCAGCAAATGGCATCGGCGCAATTTTGGGTGCCTTGTTCGGCGCCATAGGTGTGCTTATTATTCCAGTGATCATCATAATCGCCGTCATTTGCACTATTTCTGGTGGAAGTAAAGGCGAAAATGCATCCGTGGGCTCTTTGACTGGTGACGAGGCCACGATAGCGCAATACCTTATCGACAAGGGTGTCGATCGCACCCATATAGCTGCAATCATGGGAAATATGTTCCAAGAGTCGGGCTGTCACCCTACTGCTTTGAACAGTTCATCCGGGGCCTATGGAATCTGCCAGTGGCTTGGTGGACGAAAGACTGGTCTGGAAAACCTTGCCAAGGAAAAAGGCAAAGATATGTCCGACCTTTCCGTTCAACTTGACTGGTTCTGGGAAGAATTCGCCGAATCGTGTTCGGGATGGAATAAAGCAAAGTATAAGGTTTTTTGTGCCCAGTCCGATCTCAAACAATGTGTCTATCTTTTCAGAAGCCAGTTTGAGCGCTGCGGAGAAAGCGAAGCGGCCGACGCGAATCGTTTGGCGCAGGCTCAGCGTATCTACGATGCACTGGGAACCAGTAATGGAACTAACGGAATTGACGGAAACGGTCAGGATTTAAAGAAAGCCACCAGAAGGCAAAAAGACGTAGTTAATGCCGCCAATACAACTAAGTCCCCAGGACAGGGATGGTGTGCTGCCTGGGTCACGAACGTCTTCCAGAGCGCCGGTATCGGTTACTTTGGGGGAAACGCTTGCGATATGTGCCGCGCTTACTGCACCAGCACTAACGTTCGGGATTTAAAAGTTGGAATGATCATCGCTGACGTGTCACATCCTGGAACAGGCGATGCGGGTCGTCTTTATGGGCATGTCGGAATCTATATCGGCGATAATAAGGTCATCAGCAACGAGGGGGCTATTACCATCAAGAGCCTTCAAGAATTTGTCGGTTTTTATGGAAAGGGTACTGGATGTAAATGGGGATGGCTCGGCGGCGTCGATCTATCTAAATAAAAGGAAAGGAATAAAAGCATGCGAGACATCTGGTTTTTAATAACAGACCATAAGGGAATCGTGAAAATCCTTGCAATCCTAATCGCTATTTTCTGCGTCGTTTCCATCGGTGTCAGTTCTTATACGTCTACGATGAAAGTTCAGGAACAGCAAGAACAACAGGCGAAAAAAAAGGAAAAAGAAAAACAGATCAAAAACAGCTCAGTAAAACTGAAAAAAGACCAACAGAAAACCATCGATGAATATGATGATGCAACAGCGCAATTTTCTGCCTTGCTGTCCTCTAATGTCTGGGCAACTTACAGCGGCACCGGAAGAACGCTATATTTCACAGACTCGTCAATCATTATCGCTGATCCGGAAGCTGATCCATCTAAAGTTGAAAAGCCCTTTGTCATCAAAGGCCTTTCAACTGAAAAGGTCGATGTCGGTGAGATGAAAAATCTCACTAGGTACAATTGCGCCTATGAATCAGACGATGATAAAACCAGAGTATTGACCGTCGATAAAAACGATGACGGTACATATTTCAAGATGTCTATTGATGTGAAAAACAGCGGCACGAACGAGGAATATGTAAGAACTCAAGCCGCTGGTACTTTTGATATCGACGGCATTAGTGAAGATATGTCTGCTTTGCTTGGCGATTCGAGAAGCATCATTGAAGATTTTCTACGCGAGCAATGTGCTCTCTATTATCCGACCGCGGTCGAAGCCGAGTGCAACGGTATCCTTACGGCCGACTTCAACGCTAACGAATATAGGGTTGATTTTTCCCTGAAAGACACGGAAGACCAGCAGCTTACGGGGATTACTGTGGTTTACCATCTGAGCACAAAACAATGTGAACTGATGTAAAGGAGGAATTTTATGTTTAAAAATAAAAAAATAGTACTTTTTCTCCTTGTTCTACCTCTGGTTGCTGTTTTGGTTGCTCCGAAAGTAGCCCTTGCAGATGACGACTCCGATTGGGTCAAAAATATCCCAATCATTGGCGGCGTTGTTGACTTTGCTTCGGATCCAGGTGGATGGATTACCGATCGTTTTGCTGAAGGAGCTGAGTTCTTTTTCAATGATGGTCTTCAAAATATCAAGACTACTTCTACAAAATCGATTCTTGGAAAATCATTCAATAATCTTCTGGGCAAGAAAACAGGCACCTTTTACAGCACGGTTAGCTTTGTTAATAAGTCAGTCGTCATGCCAACAGCAGCTTCCATCCTAAGCCTTGTGATGTTGATACAATTGATAAAAATATCACAGCGTATTGATGGAACAGCTACCTTACCAGCAATTAAAGACATTGTCTTTTTAATTATCTATGCGACGATCTTCATTTGGCTTCTCAAAAACTCATTGAAGATCTGCGCTGGAGCATATGATCTATTTAACGAAATGATTGGTAAGATCAATCAGTCGACCGTTGATGAATTAAAAACTGTCACAATAGCCAATTCTTGTAAAGAGAGTTTT
This sequence comes from Coprococcus sp. RTP21204st1_G4_RTP21204_210225, assembly GCF_040915385.1. Taxonomy (NCBI): domain Bacteria; kingdom Bacillati; phylum Bacillota; class Clostridia; order Lachnospirales; family Lachnospiraceae; genus Coprococcus; species Coprococcus sp. RTP21204st1_G4_RTP21204_210225. Next base: position 46,879 of record NZ_JBCPDP010000005.1, read on the forward strand.
GGAGCGGTAATTGGTATATGGGTTCAGAGCATGATATTCGATTTGATCACGATTATCATCAAGGGCTCGGTTTCGGTCATGTGTTATATGCGAGCAATGCAACTATATGTTATGGCTGCGTTCTCACCGCTTCCGTTTGCGCTACTTGGATTCGACGAAACAAAAAACTATGGAGTATCTTTCTGCAAGAACTTCTTAGCGACATGTCTTGCAGGCGTAATTATTCTTTTTGCAATGGGACTTTTCCCAAACCTGCTTTCAGGCTTTAGCGGAGGAGAAATATCCGGCTTCAAGGGCGATATGTGGAGCTCTGTATGTGCATCTGTTGCTCTGATGCTAATCGTAATTAAATCCGGCACAATCGCGCGTGACGTTTTTGGCGGATAACTTATTAACCAGGGAGGTGTAGCATCATGAACGATGGAAATGATAAGCATGAGGGAGCTTGGTGGGGAAATCTCGAAACTCTGAAACCCTCTCAAGTGCAATCTGATTACAGTTATGTAGATGAGGATGATCGACGTAAGAAGTTCATCATTATTGCAGCCGTTATCGGTATTGTTCTAGTGCTGCTCCTCGGTGGCGTGACTGCTTTTACCGTTCTTTCAAGTAATAAAGGTCACGACTCAGATACAAAGAAAGAACAAACGCAAACTCAGAAAAAAGAGACCTCGACTGAGAATGCAAAGAAGAAAAAATCCGCTGAAAAGAGTGCTATCTCCGTCATGGTGACAGCTGACGGAGCTGCTGAGGATTCTAAGGCTTCCGTTTCGGTTTCCGAAAAGGGTAAGAACGGAAAGATTGTTGTCAAAGATATTTCCGTTGCAGTCAACGACGAAGTCAAGATCTGTACTCTGCCGAAAGGCAAGTATTTGCTGACCGTTGAGTCGGCACCGGACGGTTATGATAAGCCAGCAAAAAGCACCAGTTTCACCGTCAAAGGTAATGGGGAAAAGGTGTCAGCTTTCGCTTTTTTAGCCAAACATGTCGATAAGACTGCCAAGAGCGGTGAGTCTGAAGATAATGCCGAAGCGACTCCGGCAGACGGGGCTTCGCAAAACCAGAACGCTTCTTCTGACGGTCAAAATCAGAACAATCAGGCAGAAAATTCTTCTGCCGATATGAATCGTGGTGCTTCCGCTCCATCGTCTGGCAACGGACAGCCCTCTTCTACTTCAACGCCGACAACCACGAAGACTATCCATCATCCCGCCGAGACGATTAGGATCGCGATCTGCGACACATGCGGGGCGGATATCACCGATGATATCGAAGGCCACAAGAAGTCAACCGGTCATCCGTGGTATCACTACGATGCGAAAGTGATCAAAGACGCTTGGGATGAAACGGTGACCGTTAAGTAGCTGAAATTCGCAAGCGCTTGCGAATTTGAAAGAAAAAACAGGGCACCCGACCGAGGTGCCCTTTTCCGGTATCGAATGGTAGAATCTTACCAAGCATCAAGACGCAAGGAGGTACCCCGTATGAACGAAATGCAAGCCCACGGCCTTTTAATCCCCGTCGGATCGAAGCCGTTCGAGGTTTGGATCGATAAGAATAACTCGCTGGCCGAACTGCAGGACCTCGTCAACGGCAACGTTGATGTACTGAGCGTCCTTGGTAATGGGGTTGACCTGTGGGTCAATGAAGAAGGTTTAATCAACGGCAGCAAGCCCAATCGCGCCATCTATGCGACGAAGCATATGGAGGAAGTCGGATATCTCGACCAGCTGACGTTTGGTCATCCGGTCAAGGAAGGGGAGCTCTATTCGCTAATCTGCGGTGATTTCGTCGCATTCGGTGTCGACGAGGAAGGCGAAATCGCAAGCCTTCCTCAGGAGACGATCGACAAGCTGAAAGAGACCTTTGCGGACCCGTCCACCGGTTACAAAGAGTATATTCATATTAAGTACGGCATCGAACCGGATCGATATCAGCTTCAGAATGAGCACGCCGCCGGCGACAAGCATGAGAAATCTACGAAGTCTCTCGCCGAAGTCGCTACAGAAGCCAGGGAGAGTTCATTAGTACTCAGCCAGGACGAGGGCAACCACGACGACAGCGGCAACGATATCGGTAATTCGCGTCCAATCGACCACGAGTACCCGATCAGTCACTAATCAGAGCTCTATGAATCGTTTTAAAGAAACAAGGCGGTGAAACGATGGAATCCAATAAAGTCATAGGCCTGATCTTCCCTGTCGGTGGGGAGGCTCAGACCTTTCTCGCCGACAGGGACAGACCATATCGAGACATCCGTGAGGCAGTCCAAGGTGAATATGACGAACTCGGTGCCACGTTCGCCGATGCGGATATCTATGTGAATGCCGCCGGTGCAGACAGTTTGCTGCCAAACCGCGCCATCAACCCCGATGCCTTCATGGATGACTCGGGCTTCCTGTCTGAAAAGAGCCTCATCGTCGGAACAAACGACGGCAAGCCCTTCTCTCTCATTTTCGGCAATATCGTCGCCCTCTCACGTGATGAGACCGGCGAGCTTATCGATATGCCCGTCGATATCGAGACGGAGCTGAAAGAGTCACTTAGCGATCCTTTGGACGGATATGATTTACGGTTTCGCGAGGCTTTCGGCAGATATCAGAACTGGGACCTAAGCCAAGCCCAGGCCGCCAAGATCGCCGGCTTGAGCCAACAGGCATTCTCCTATCATGTGAACAAGATCACGAATGCACAGGATACCCGAGGAAGGGGATTGAAACCCCTTCCCAAGGGATTCGACCGTCTCTACAGCGAATATAAGAACGGAGACATCTCGGCAAGATCCGCAGCGACGAAGCTCGGCATCACGCATCCGACGTTTCTCAAATATGTCAAGGAATGCGATGTCCGCCTGCATAAGGACGACCTCGTGCAAACCCACAATCCGCGGGGACTCACGGAACGCCATGCAGCGGCTACGGATGCGGCAAGGAATCTGAACCATGACCAGGACGCACCTGATTCGCCATTACAGGACAGATAGACGGCACAAACACGGGGACTCGCCGCTTCGGTGAGCCCCCGTGCCCTTCTACACGACACCTTTTGCAGATGACGTGCCGTATCCGTCATCGATATATAGGCGAAACGCAGCCGAAGTGGTAGAATCTTACAAAACACGCCGCCGGAACGGAGGGTAACATGCAAACCGGAACGAAGAAGACCCCTGATCGCTTCCAGAACTACTTCTGCCCTGCCGCAGCCAACGATATCGTGCACCATGCCTACGCATGGATCGTCAAAGAACCGAACATGCAGCCGAAATTCCTCTACTGCCGCGCTATCGACGATCCAGCCAACGTTCGCGGATGGAATATCATCGCGGAGGTCTGGGAACGCGATGTTCTCGGCGGATGGGGCATCTCCTCTTCCACCATACATCCCGAATTTGAAGACACCGCCGACGGATATGTACTTGCCGAGGGTATGCCCGGAACGGCAGCATCACTGCCTTACCAGGTATTCCGAGAGGTGGTCAATGAACATGACACGAATTACCTGATCGCCCTCGCCATTGCAATCGATGCCCTGCCGAAAGATTCCACTTGCGACATGGCATCTGAAACTATCCGTGCAAACGCCGACATCGATATCGCCGAGCGCCGCAAGAGCGTCCTTCCCGACCAAGCCGGCCTCGCTGCAAAAAAGGCGTCCTGTATCGAGTCGCTTGCGCACATCGGCGGCAATGCGCCCGTTTGCGGACAGAATGAAATCGCCCGGTAAAGGAGAACCGATATGAGTGAAATCAAGACGAAAATCAGAACCTACAACGACGTCATCGATCTGTTCGGCGAAGAGAAAGCTGCCGATATGCTGAGCGAGGCGCTTGACTGGTCGACAATCGATCCGAAAAACGATAAGAAGAATATCATGGAGCGCAAGCCACTCCTCCTCGATCCGTATATGACATACGAGGGCGAGGATTACTGCAAGCATATCGTCGCCGGATTCTTCGGTGACCGCGACCTCGACTGGGCGAGCGGATATATCGACGAGGAGAAAATCAAGAACGGACAGGTAATGCCGGCCGACCTCAAGTCGGCACTCTCTATGGCACTCGACAACGAGCTGTCTACATCCTGGGCCTATCTGGATGCCCTTTCCTCCCAGTGCGCGGAAATCTTCAATAAATTTGCCGGATATATCGAATCTGCCGGCCTTGCCCGCGGGGTCCTCGTGCCCGGAGAGTATGAGTTGGACCACGATGCGCTGAACGCAGACGTCTCCGAGAGATTCAATATCCAGTATGGATTCCAATGCGACCAGATGATCGATGCCATGCAGTTCGATATGACGCTCATTCTGACTGAGAAGGTCGACAGCATGGACGGATACAGGCTGATCCAGAGCGTATGCGACTGGCGCGAAGAAAACCTCGAGGTTATCGAGGACGCAGAGAACAATTTAGATTATGGCAAAGTGCCCAGCTACGTGGCTTACGAACGTCCGGCGGATATCGGTACGACAATCATCGATGAGCTGTGCGCATCGCAGGGCACCGCCGTCGAGAAACTGGTGAACTATCCGACCACTAAATTCGAACGCACCATGCGAGACGAGCTTTTCGAGGCATTGGCGGTAAACGAGACGACTATTTCCCTTATGGCTAAAGTCCCCTCTTCCGTCTTCCTCGATGCCGTGGCATGCATGGACTCACGCTATATGAGCGGACACACAGTCGATACCGGTCATGCTTTTATCGTTTCCCCGGGAACATACGAACCGTATATCGGTATCCACGATCCCGTCTACGGCGCGGGTTATATGATGGTCGACCTCGATAAACCATTTGAAATCCCGATGAACCGTATCTGGATCGCCATGGATGACTACAGTGGCCCTGAGACCAAGGAGGGTCTGCGTGGAATGTACCACAGCCCCCAAGATGTCAGTGCCTTCAGCGACCCTTTCTGCGGTTCCGTCAGCGTCACGCCGACTCGCGATGAGAAACAGGAACCTGCAAAGAGCGGTCTAGAAGCCAAGCGCGATGCATGTGCCATAAGCGCCGCTCATCTCGACAGCCCAAACACGGAAATCCCCAATGGCAAGAATATGGAAAGGGAATAGCCGATTATGGAATACAAAGACATCAAGACTGCAGATGAACTCGAAAGCTGGTATGCGGAGAAGGAAGATATCCTCGAGGGCTATGTCCGCGATTATGCCGTACCATTCGGCAACGTATACCACCTGGATTCCCCAGGCTACGTTTCAGAAGAACGTTGGTGCGATACCCTTCCTTCTGACCGGGAACGCTCGACCTTCATGGCCTTGCAGAACGGTGTATCGGCCAAGGAGATCATCGAACATAAGGATGAGTTCGGTTGGATCGACCGCATGGCGATGTCGTCTGTCGCCGATGATTACGCCGAGTGCTACATGACACAGGCAGGTCCGGATTACCTGGATGAACAGGAAATCATGAACGTGCGCGAACAGTACCCTGAGCTTATCGACTCTAACGGAGAGATCGTCTGGAACGATCCAGATTTCGTGAAGCGCGGAGTCACGTTCGATGTGGAAAACTTCGGGGAGAAATATAAGATCGAGCTCGTCTGCGACAGCTATCTCGATAACGGCAGCCTCTATGTCGGCGCTTACGACGTCACGCCGGAAAGCGATAATTTCGGAGAGCGCTGGGCAGATATCTCCGTCAACCTAAACAATCCATGCCAGAACGACAGGACTGTTTTCCTCGACATGAACAACCTGTATAACCCGGCAATCATCGAGGCTATCTATGGGCTCGGAACCGTGGAAGACATCGTCTCCCATTCCGGTTCCTGCTCCTATCCGGCATTCACGTTTGACGCCGACGTGATCTCCCAGATGCGCAACACGCAAGAATTCATGGATGCGAATACCCCCGACGACTATAAGCTGGTCGCCGTGAAGGTAGGCTATAACTTCGCGCTCGTTCCGAAGATCGAGCTCTCCGGTATCGAGACGAACGCCACCGAGACCATCGTCGATATTTCCGGTAAACAGTATGGCCTTCTCGCCGGCAAGACCTTCGAGGATTCGCAGAAACTCGATGCCGTCCTCGATATGTTTCCGGAGTACGCGATTAAGGACTACAAGGTACCAAATAAAATCAGTGTATTCATCATGCCTGTCCAGATGTACTGGAAGGATGACCCATCTGAGATTATCGAGACGAATTTCAGTTTCGAGGACACCTGCGGTCTTGTCATCGACGATAGCGTTACGTTCTCCGGCTATACCCAGAATGAACTCGTGGACATGATCGGCAGGGAAGACAACGGGGAAGACTTCGTCATCACCGGTGTGGGCGCCGGGCACTATGTCGGCACCTGCAAAAAGGAACCGTCTAAAAACAAGAGCGTTTCCGAAAAAACCTGCAATGCAAGAGAGTCGTCGGGGCGCCTCGATGCGGATCGAAACGTCGACAGGAACGATATTGCAAAAGACAAGGAGGTAAAGTAGCCATGAGCAGCAACAATCCCAACCGCGTCTACCTCGATACGGAGACCACCGGCCTGCATCCCGAGGAGGGCGACGAAATCCTGTCGCTCACTATCGTAGATGCCAATGGACGGCTTCTCTTCGATGAGAGGTTCAAGCCGAAACACAAGAAGGAGTGGCCGGAAGCCCAGGCGGTGAACCACATTTCCCCGGATGACGTGGAACACCTGACCACTATCGATGCCTATATGGAACAAATCTGCCGCATCCTCGACCGTATCGCCGACGAGATTGTTGGCTACAACATAGCCTTCGATATCGGTTTCCTGAAGGCCGCCGGTGCCACCATCAACCCCGATGCTGCAATCATCGACACCATGCAAGAATTCATGGATGCCTTCGGAAACTCAAATACGGGACATAGATACCAACCGCTCTCCATGGCAGCTGAACGTCTCGGCTACAACTGGACGAGCGCCCCGCATGGCTCGCTTTCCGACACCCTCGCCTGCCTTGCCGCACAGAAATGCGTCGACGACCATAACTGGTGTGTGGAGAACCTTGAGCTTACCGAAGACGCTATCATGCACGCCAAACCGATTGAGAATGGTTCAGAGGGGCTTCCAAAAGACTGCTGGGACCTCAACCCCGGAGGCCGCCCGTTTGCCGTCACGGAGCCGATTCTCCATCGGCTCCAGAGCTCTGCGAAACTCTGCGCACGAGCCGGTACCACCACCCAGTTCACGCGCATGACCGTCAACCAGTGGTTCGACAAAGCGGAACGGTCACAGCGAAGCCCGCTCGGCCGGTCTGTAGATATCGGACGCGCGGCAAGTGCCTTGAACAGCCAGCATGAGCATGCGGAAGTTCCACAGGACCTTACAAAATAAGCAAAGGAGAACCAACATGGACGATTATAAGAAAATCCCGTTCGATGATCCGGACCTCTGTGTGCCGGATCTCGATGATTTCGACCAGATGAAGGAATTCTTCCTCGATTGCGCGGCTGAGTATTTCCGCTACCTGTCATCAGATGATATGGAAAAGATGCTCGCTGCGCTCGGGAAACGCGTCGACGTGCTCGCGACGCCGACAGATGATGTATTTATCTCCGTAAGCCCGGACGCCGTACTGAGGCAATATCCCGATATCACGATCGATGAAGCTATCCAGATCCGCGATAACGCATGTGAAAACATCTGGGAGTCCGGTGGACAGTCCGATCTCGATGAAATCGTCTGGGACCAAATCGGTGCGGAATATAAAAGTATCAAGTCCGATTCCCACCGTGGACTTTCCGATGTAAAGGATGCAAAAGCGAAGCAGGCCGTCCACGCGAATGACGATCGCGAAAACGATGCGGTTGCACTAGACGTGCAGGAAAAATAGAACTTGACGTCGAGCTACAGGGGAGGAACGATATGGATGGCTATACGCTTAACGCTGCGCGAACGATTCGCGAATACGAATCCTCGATCCAGCGCCCGAAAGCAGAAAGAACGATCAACGACTCGATTCTCTCCGCTTTGCTCAGAGGAGACGAATTGCCTGAAATGGACGTCAAGGCAATCAGGCAATATGGGATACAGTGTTCGGAATATCTGGATTTCGGTTACGATGTCGATGCAAGCCTGAGCGGCATGCTGTCACCGCACGCCGTTCTGGAACCCCGGCCCAACACGCCGTATGTATTCAGGAGAGCCGGATTCGACAACCTGCCCTTCATCTATACGCAAAGACATCTCAGGAATGCAATCGCCCCAAAAGAGGCTGACAACCATCAACATGGGCTTACCATCGAGCAGATCAAAGCGCTTCCGGAAAAGCTCGAAGAGCCGGTAGTCGTTTTCGACCAGCCGAACTATACGGTAAACGGTAGGTCGTTTGAGGGCAAAGGCGTCGCTGCCGTACTCGATATGTACGACCCTGACGGCGTCCCGGTCATCGCATACTTTTTCCCAAACGGGTATGGAACCAAGACGAACGATAACGGCTGCAGCAATGTGATAGCCAGCCTTTACGGACGTGACAACTTCACTTCATATCTCGCGCGTGCTGCAAACGAGGAAAAGATCCTGTATATCGATTCTGAGAAATATGAACAAATGGAAAAAGAGCTACCCCGCTATGGTGGGACACGATTCCCTCCGGCGCTTGCAGCTCTTTCAATGGATATTATAATACCTTCATCCTATATTTGCAAGATGAAAGCGGAAATAAATCCGAAGCTGTCCGATCGCGAAAGGGAACATAATTCCCTTAACCGCACCATGCATTTCAAGGTCGCGGACAGCAGGCGAAATAGGCTCGCGCAAGATAGGGATAGACCGCGCAACATCACTCTCAGATATGACGACGACAACCGCGATTCGCAGTAAAACCATTGAAAAGGAGAATTAAGAAATGAACACGCTTGGCCTGGTAAATGTCTTGAACAACGATGGAAACGTACTGATCGATGTGGCTCAGATGGCCGATAACCATATCCAGAACGCCGCCATCCACAATGCGCTGGCTGAATGGAACGAAACGGACGATCCGTTCTCGCCTGAAACGACGCAAAGGCTGATCGGTAAACTCAAAGGCGAGATGCCGTCGCTTATCGCATGGCTGTCGGAAGGGAACTATCCAAAGAGCAGCCTGGTGCCGGAACTGTTGGCTTACGTGAAGATGCCCCATCCGCTCCAGGTCTATAAGAACCTTGATCTGGATATCACTATCGAAGATTCCGAAAAAGGGCCTGCATTCGATGTAAAGCTCTCCTATGCGGGCAACGCGGAACATTTCAAATACGCCCACCTGCCCGTTGAAACAGATAAGACATCCGTCGTATTAAGCATCATCGACGCGTATGATGGGCTGCAACTGAAAAACGATCCGGAGCATCACGGTTACAGGGAAGCGGTCGAAAAGAACTATTCAAAACTCACGGACCTCATCGGGAAAGACGGAATCGACTCGATCAGGGACTTCCATGAGGGCGTAGAGACCGGCAAGTATTTCTCGGATATGGAATTTGACCTAAAAGACCCGGATCCCTCCGCGAAACATATTCTAGAGTGCCTTGGATCCCTGGAGAAACCCGTTCAGAAAGCGATGGATAATTTCGCACGGGTAACCACTTTCCGCAATCTCGCGGAAAAGAACCTCCTGCGCGAAGCGACCCTGTTTACCTCCGGTATGCTAGAGGAAAAGAACGGTCGCCTGATCGTCCCGCAAGAATATAGGCCCGGAATGTCGAGTGAGGAATATCAGGCATGGCATCCATCGGCGAGGGGAAACACCGCCATCTCCGTGGATACGGCGATCTCGGCAAAGCAGCTCGGAAGGCTGGAAGCGATTGCGGCATCCCAGAAGCCACAGCAGATCGTCATGGATGTCCTCTTCCTCGACCCAGGTGATCACCTGTCTCAAAAATCGGATCCCCGAGACCCGATGGACGCGGCGTTTGTCGATGAAAGCCACGTCGCGGTGCCGATCAGCCCGGAATTCGCGTCAATCGTGGCTTCGGATATGAAAGACTCAATCGATGCAAACCTGGCCGGCAAGCGCACGAAATGCGACATCTCCAAATGGCACTCGCTCGGGAAACAGGCTCGCGACATGTTCGCTGAGAACAGTAAACATGACCGCTCTCTCGCTGCCGTCAGGGATGCCAAGACGGCCGTTGCTGACAAGATCAACGAAGGACATCAAGCTAGTTCCGTGCACGATAATCCGAGTCATTAAAGATCAAGACCGAACAAATTTTTGATTGAAAGGACCTTCCATGTATCCCGGTCAGCATATGTCCATCGAGGATAACATTTTCTATGCAAAGCGAAATATCGTTGACAGTATTTGGAAAGAAGCAAATATCGAGGGAATCGATATCACGTTCCCTGCTACAAAAGCGGTTTTCGAAGGTGCTAAAATTGCTAACCTAACGCAAGACCAAACAACTGTAATTAACAATCTAAAACATGGATGGCAATTCATATTTGATTTTATTGATGCGCCTATCGATTTGTCATATGTACGGCAGGTACATCAACTCGTTAGCAACAATCTTGTTCCCGATTCTGGACAACTGCGATATTTTGATGTGTATATTGGCGGAACAAGCTGGCAACCGGAAATACCAGACTTCGACACTGCAAAAGCCGCTATCGAGAAAATTGCGAATATGGAACCTGGGAGAGAACGCGCGCTTAAGATGTTCGGTTATCTTTGTCGCTCCCAACTTTTTAGTGATGGAAATAAGCGAACAGCGCAACTCATAGCAAATAAAATGCTGATTGCTGACGGCTGTGGCATCTTGGCGATTCCGAAAGAGCAAATTAACAATTTTGAGACTCTGCTACTCGACTTTTATGAAACAAACAAACCGGATAAATTCTTTTCTTTTTTAACTAAAGAAGCTATCTATGGACTCGATCGTACCGTACCATCTTCACAGAACTTAAAAGTCAAGTGTAAAGCTGCCACACTTGGAAGCAACGCGTTGAAAACAAGAAGCAATACTGTGGGCATTAGCAAGACACAAAACGCTGACCGTACAGCGCACACCGAGCATATTGAATGAATGTTATGGACATGGTATAATAATATTACGGAGGTAAAAATACTATGTCTACAATCGCTGAGGCTGAAAAAGCTGTTGAATTCAATGTCTTCTATGCAAAAAGAAATGTTGTGGATAGCATCTGGAAAGAGGCAATCATTGAAGGTGTCAATATCACATATCCGCAAGCAAAAGTAATCGTTGAGTACAACCAAACCGTTGAAGGATTGACTGTCACCGGAACAATTACCGTCTACAATCTTAAACTTGCTTGGAATTATCTCTTTGAGCATTTAAACTCACTTGTAGATTTTGAGTTTGTTGCCAAAATAAATTCCATTTTGGGTGCATCGCTTGTTCATAACGCTGGATGTATTCGTAACATACCAGTAGGTATCAGTGGGACCGCCTGGCAACCGGAGATGCCGGACTTCGATACTGCAAAAGCCGCTATCGAGAAAATTGCGAATATGGAACCTGGGAGAGAAAGGGCACTTAAGATGTTCGGTTATCTTTGTCGCTCCCAACTTTTTAGTGATGGGAATAAGCGAACGGCACAGCTCGTGGCAAACAAGATGTTGATCGCTGACGGGCGCGGAATCTTGGCGATTCCACCAGAGTGTAAACATGACTTCGGTGAAAAGCTCAAGCGCTTCTATGAGACAGCGGATGATTCTGAATTACAGAAATTTTTGATTGAAACATCAATCTACAATTAAGAGAAGCAGGAAACTGATTTCAGTCGGCTTCCTGCTTTCTTTTACGGTTAGACGAGTTTTACTTAATCAAAGTATATGATATAATATACTTTGAAAGCAGGTGATAAGATGCGTACTATCGACGCTATGAAAAAACTTGCCCGCAATGATGGGCGATTTACTCATGTTTACACTAAAAGAGAGCTGTCTGAGCTTTTCAACGAAACCGGCAGCAAACTGAATGGAACATTGAAGTCACTTATTAAAGAAAACATTTTGAATCGTGCATACCATAATGTATACGTTTTTCGCTTTTCTCAATACGGAGGACTCGGTACTTTAGATTTGATTGGTAAGAAAATCCGACCAAATGACTCCTTCTATGAAAGCCTTGAGTCCTCTGCTTCAGCATGGAGCCTCATTTCACAGATCCCCACGGTCGTAACCTATATGACCACAGGAAAGTCAAAATGGTATAACACGGGTTACGGAAGCATCGATTTCGTTCATTACAGCAAAACAGATGAGAAACCAAGAACCATCGATAGGTCGTCGATGGGAAGGGTTCCGCTTGCAGACAAACTTCAAACATATCGGGACTTACAAAAAACAAAACGTTCCCTTGATCTTTTAAGAGAGCAATACGACAAAGACCATGGCTGTCGCGACGGAAATATCCAATATTATCCTTGCGAAGATGATGACACATGGGATTTCCTAGATAATTTGGAGGAAGATATACTTTAAAGTATATCTTCCTATTTTTTTGGAGTCTCTATGCCTTTATTTGCATCGCTTACTCTTGTTAAAGAAACTGCTTTAAAAGAGGCTGCTTCTCTAAAATCTCCGTTACTGACTTCGTTTATCGAAAATTACGTCAGGCGTCAAAAGCTCTTTCTAACGAACGAACAGATCGGCAAATAGATTCCTTTGACAAAACTGAGCATTAAAACGTTATCGTTGTGAGAGTCTTTTAGAAAGGAAAGCAATAATGGAATTGATTCTTGCCGAGAAGCCTAGCGCTGCACGAAATTTTGCAAAAGCATTGGGTGGAAAAACCGGTAATTATGCCGGAACTGAATATAAAATTACCAATCTGCGCGGACACGTTATGGGGCTGTTGCCTCCCGATAAACAGGTTCCTACTGAAAAGGTCGAGTTCTATAAGAGTTGGGATCTTGAAAATCTGCCGTGGAATCTCAACGATTTTACATGGAAGAAGGGGATCCTAAGCGGATGCAAGGACATCATTTCCGGTCTTAAAGATGAGCTGAAAGAGGCTGATTGCGTCGTGATCGCAACGGATGTCGACCCATCCGGCGAGGGCGAGTTGCTTGCCTGGGAGGCTCTGGAGAAATGCGGTTGGAGAGGTCCGACCAAGCGTATGTACTTTGCCGACGAGGCGCCGGCAAGCGTGCAGAAGGCTTTCAGGGAACGCAAGACCCTTCCATCTATGGACAAGGACGGCGACTATGTGAAGGCGGTCGTCCGCGAGCGCTGGGATCTCGCGAGCATGCAGTTCACCCGTGCGGCAACACTCGTAGCGCGAAAAAAGGGGTTCCGAACGGTCGTACGCCAGGGTCGGTTGAAATCGGTCATGGTCAAACTGACCGGCGACCAGTTGAAAGCCTATAACGAATATGTCCGCAAGCCGTTTTACGAGGCGCGTTTCAAAGATGAGAACGGCAACATCTTTGCCAGAAAGACCGACGACCCCGAAGATATCCGGTTCGATAGCCCCGATCAGGTAGACCTTTCGCAGTTGCACGACAGCGCTGTCGTAGAGGATTCCAGGGGGAAGAAACACACTGCCCCCGGAAAACTCCTCGACCTCGCCGGCCTGTCCGCTATCCTCGCGAAGCAGGGGTTCAAGCCGGCAAATGTCCTGAAGACATATCAGGAGATGTACGAAAACCAGATCGTAAGCTACCCGCGTACCGAGGATAAGGAGGTCACGCCGGAACAATTCGGCGAATTGCTTCCGCTTGTCGATAAGATTGCCAGCGTGGTCGGTGTGGATACGTCTCTGCTCTCCCATCGCGCCGCAAGGAAGACACATGTCAAGGAAGGCGGGGCGCACGGCGCGAACAGACCGGGAATCAATGTTCCCGAATCCCTTGCCGAGCTTGAAAATGGTTACGGAAAAATCGGTTCCGCGATCTATTCCGTACTTGCCAAGAACTATCTAGCGATGCTCGCTGAAGATTATGAATATGAGCTGATCAAAGGCCATGTAAGGGACTTTCCCGAATATGTCGGGCAGACCCAGATCCCAATCAAACCAGGGTTCAAGGCGATTTTCGATTCGGACTCCTCTTCTACCGAGAAATCGGAAGGGGAGGAGGCGGAGAACGCCTGCGAGTTCGGTAAGGTCGCCTCCCCGTATGTGCACGAAGGAGCCAACAAACGCCCGCAAAAACCGACAATGAAATGGCTTACGAAGAAGCTCGAGAAATATAACGTCGGTACCGGCGCCACTAGGACGAGCACGCTTGCGGAAATCACCGCCAATGAGGAACGCGCCCTCATGAAGGAAAACAAGGGCGCACTCACCATGACGAAGTGCGGCGAGGTGTCTTACGCCTTGCTGGCGAATTGCCAAATCGCCTCACCGGAAGTCACCGAGAAGCTGTTTGAATCCATGAACGAGGTGGGACGGTTTTCACGCAAACCGTCCGATGTCATCAATACCGTCACCGATATGGTCGTGCACGATATGAAGGCAATGCAGGATAACATCGGTGCATTGGACGGTATGAAACTAGGCGACGGAAACGCGATCGTCATCGGCAAGTGCCCGAAATGCGGCAAGGACCTCTATGCGACGAAAAATCAGTTCCGCTGCGCCGGAGTGCATTTCAAGAAGACAGGCGAGAAAGATGGGAAAGCCGTCTTCGCCCAGGACGGAACCTGCGACTTTTCCATCTACCGTTTTGTCGGACCAAAGGATAAGCCGAAGAAGCTCACCGACAAGAACGGCAGGGAGATCGCCGAAAAAGGAAAGACATCGCTCATCAAGGGAATCAAGAAGAAAAGCGGGGATGGAACCTATGACGCGTATCTCACGCTGAATCGCGAGACATGGTCGCTTGATATGCAATTCCCCGAGTTCAAGGGAAAGAAACACAAAGGCTAGTTCGGGACTCCCAACTTTAAACAATGCCGCTTCTGACAGGACCAATTTCGGTTATTCGGATAGCGTCAACGGAATCGTAACCGGTAACCCGTGGAACTTTGACTAATGCGACAGCCGATGGTTTCCGCGATCGGTTTGATACAATTGACCACAATGCAGTCAGTAAATGATGTCCAAGCTGAAGCCGGAGATCGATAGAAAGGAATTTCATTATGGAAGAAAAGACCGAAGCCGTTAAGGGCGAGGAAACTACGGTTGGTTTGACTATGAACTATAACCCGTTTTCGTTCATTTCCTGCCAGGAGGACGCCTTGGTGCTGGCGGGGTGCATCTCACATGGCTTGGATGCAGATGTCATCAAGAAAAGCGGGGACCTTTTCGCGACCGCCCGCGCCATGCTTCTCGATGCGTGTGTCTGCCTGCTCTATCGCCAGGGCGGCGATTCGATGAGCATGCAGGGTCTCGTAGATCTTCTGCAGAACGACATCAGCCATAACGAGGATCAGGATATGCCCTCGATCAAGGCTGCCTATGACAAGATCGAGGCCGACGGCGCGACTGTCGAGGAGGACCTGGGGCTGAAGCGGTACCGCATGTTCCAGGCCATCGCCTACGGTGAGACGGCAATCTCCGTCGAGCTGGACCTATACGCCAAGTTGTCCGCTATGGTCGATAGGCCGCTTGTCGGCTAGACCTGCAAGCCGAATCGATATGCCAGCGATTCGCATGGCGATGCGCTATTCATGCGGTGCCTGACGGCACCTATGATCCGCTCGCCAGGGCTCGCTGATTGATTTTTCTGGCACTCTTCTCTTTGGGGCATCCGGCTATGGGTGCCCCTTTTTTGATGAGAGATGGTAGAATCTTACAAAGAAAAATAAAGAAATGGGGGATTTAACCGTGATCGGTGACAACTTAAGCCAAGCAAACAAAGTAAAGGGCACTTCCTGCCTTTCGGGTGATGTGCGATGATGAATCGAAGCGGAATCGAAACGTATGAGCTGTTGCGCCTGGATGAGGTGGCGCTCGCCGGGTATTTCGATTTGGAAGATACCAGGTTTGAAGAATGGTATGAAAAGAACCGCGCAGTCGGCGACAGATTGTACAGCGCAATTCTTGATAGAAAAATTGACCTCGTAGCTTTCCGCGGAACGGAAGACGGTCGCTACTACTCCATCCTTACGCGTAGCCCGAAACAGGAAGGCTCCCTGCAGCTCACGGATATCGACAGCAAGGGACCGATCGGGCATCGCCGGCTTACGAACCAGAAGATGCTCGATCTTCCGGGATACGGTGCCGTCCTCGCCGCCGTTCCCGACATCTCGAAATGCAATGAACGGGACATCCTGCAGGCGATCGGATTCACACAGAAGGGCGATCGAAGCCTGAAGGAAAAGGCCGCCATCGGCAGGGAGGGCAGCAAACAGCTTGAAGCCGCGCGCAATCGCGAAGGGCTAGAAAACTTTGATGGGCGTGATTTCCGATGAGTGCTCGTCCGGTTATCCAAACTTACAGGCTGGCCTCCCTGCACGAAGCCGCGATCGCCCGACTTAAGAACCCCAAAAACGATAGGTATAAAGAACTCTATCTCCAAAACAGGGGAATCGGCGAGAAAGTCTATAACGCCGTCCTGTCAGGTCGCCTCGACCTCGCTTGTTTTTGCGGAGACTCCAGCAAATACTATTCGGTTCTGACACGGAGTACCAGGCAGGACGGCGCACTCCAAGTTACCGAGATCGACCGGAAAGGGCCGATCGGGCATCGACTCCTCACCGGTCCCAAGCAACTCGAACTTCCGGGATGCGGCGCGACGGTCGCCGCCGTTTCCGATGTCTCACGGTGCACGGAACAGGAAATCCTCGATGCCGTTGGATTCAAGATGCAACAAGGTCTGAATTCCAAAGCCGTCAAATGCAAGGCCGGTCATCAACGGCTCGAACGACTTAACGCTGTCAAAAAACAGGATTCCATGCCAATGAGGTTTCTTCGGCGTGCCGTCTTCGTTCACGTCCGAATCATGTAGCGGTGAAACCAAACAATCGACGAGCCAGCTGTTGATAATCTCGCGCCAGTTCTCCGGCGCACTATCTGGATAGAACTCAAATAGCCAGTAATCCTTACGTGGTACACGTTTCTTTTCGTACTTCTTATCCGCACGTTTCTGGGCTTCAGACCTAGCCATGCTATAATCTCCTTGTCTTGAATGCCCCTGCTGCCGCCAAGCTTGCTGGGGCTTTTTTCTTTTTACCTGCGCTTGTAGACCTCGCGCCTGTGCGCCACATCGACCACGAGAATGACAAGCCTGCCGTCGTTGATATCGCACAGAATCCGATAATCACCGACCCTGTATCGCCACACGCCAGCCAAGTTCCCTGTTAGGGCTTTGCCCCTGCTTCTCGGGTCTTCGAGCTTCGCTATCTCGTCCAGCTCGTCGAACACCCGCGCCGCAACGCCCTTGTCTAGCTTGCGCATCGCCTTGTCGGCATTCCTCGTGAACTCAATCCGCCAATCCACAATGCGCCCTTACCTCATCGATGCTGTAGGTTTCAAGCCTGCCAGCGCGATAGTCCTCAATGTCTCTGAGAATCCCGTACTCGTACTCGAAACGGTCGATAGCTTCTTGCAGGGCTTCGTTAACGTAGAAGCTCCTCGACCTGCCAGTCTCCTTCGCAAGACGGCTGTAGCGCTCGTTCAACTCGGTTGGAATCCTCATTGATATGGCCACGGCTCAACGCTTCCGACGCGCGTGCGGCTTCCGTTGCTTCCCTCATCACGTCATCCAGGCTGCGGTCCGCCGTTTTGGACGAGCCCGCAGGATACTGCGCATCATAACGGTCGCCGATAAGGGAAACCAACTCGTCACGGTCATAATAATCTTCGTCCGGTCCGTCAGCGCAGTTATCGATATAGCCGTCCTCAAGAACGGTGACTTCGCCACCTTCGGTGTAAGCCCGTCCGTATTTCTCATAGTCAAAGGCACTTTCAATCTGGCTCGAACTGTCGAGGATATGCTTCAGTTCCTCATTCTGCTCAACCATCTCGTACCCGTAGTTTCTCTCCGGTGACATCGTGGTATAGATCATATTACCGAACTCATCCTTGTCGTAAGCACCATCGTATCCCCAGCTGTAAAATGGGATGTCGTCGGCCTGTTCGATGAGATTCATAAGCCCAACAAGACTTTCAGGAGTGTCATTCGCCTGAATCCATGCGCCCACCTTCTCCAGATCGGCCGGGTTTGCCGTGACGAGCTGCTTCGCAAGCAGGTTCAAGTCCTCGAGATGGCAAAACTCGTTAAAGAGCAGCCTCGTGCCGAAGGGAATGCCATCATAATCAGAGATATAGATTTCCTCATGCTGTGAATCCTGCAGTTGGTTGAGATGGAGAAAGTCCCGAATCTCAGCTTCCGTCTTCGGCAAGGTGATCCATGCATCGTGAAGGCTACCCTCGTTGTAGTAACCGTAGTTTCCGATGCATACGTTCAGGCCTTTTGTGAAGTCCTGTCCCATGGTTGCCCTTTCTACTCTATAAACCGTAGGGTTGCTTTTGTAAGATTCTACCACTTCACCCCATCTCTATTTCGGTAGGATTGATATCCACCCATACCGACAAAGAAGGGAACCGATGAGAAAGGAAAATAAGAAATGATTTCGCGACATCTGCTCATTGAATTATGAGACGAAGTCGGTATAATAGCCCAAGAGAAACACCAAAAGGAAAGTGCGTGTTTATGAATGAAACCATGAAGCCCTCTTGTGGGGAGGCATATGACGCGACGCCTGTCGCCGTCCTCGCTGCGAGCGAAACCCTCACTATCGCACTCGGCATGCTCACAAAGTCACCTGTCGCGGCAATCGTCGCAGGCGGCTTGACGGGCTGCGTGTGCAGCCTCGCCCTCCCAGCCATCAGCGGGCGCATCCTGGGCCGCAAGCGCGATGCGATCCTTTCCTGGTGGGATGAGAACCTTGAAGTCTACAAGAAGTTCAAGGTGGAGAATCCAGACCGCGAACCGAGCAAACGCGCCGAGAAACGCGAGGAACGGGACCTTGCGATTTGGTGGCTCGATGCCATGAGGCTCGTCCGCACCAAGGAACTCATGCGTGAGAAAGTCGAGGCGCTTATCGAGACGGGTAGCCGCATGCCAGATGGCGTGAATCTCGATGATTATGAGACCGTCGAGGAGTACCGTGCCCGCTACGTCGCACCGGTCTCCAAGATGACCTCCGCCATGCTTTCCCTTGCCGTCGGTCTCGGTACCGCCGCGACCTGCTATGTCGGGATGACCGGCAACCTCCACTCCCCGCTGCTGTTTCTTCTCGGCGGGATTACCTCGATTCTCGTCACGGCAGTCGGCGCGATGTGCGACCAGCGCTCACGCGTTCTGCCCTTCGGCCTGTCTATCGCCACATACCCTCTCGCCGTACTTACGGCGTTCGGGCACGGCGGTGTAAGCGGATTGATCGGCAACCTGCTGTGCGGTGTGGGTATCTATGCGATTTTCGCCATCACCAACCATCTCTTCCGCATCACCGGCGGCGCCGATGCAGTCGGTGCCGGCGATCGCAGGCTCGTCCCGGCGATCGCGACGGCATGCGGGTTCCACGGCACGGTATACGGCATGGGCGCGATGTGCATCGCCATGCTCGCCAACTACATCCCCCGCTACCGTGCGAAAGAGATCACCCTTAAAAGCCGCGTACCCATGGGGCCTTTCCTGCTCGTCTGGCTTTGCACCGGCGTGCCCCTTGGGTGTATCATGTAGCAGTCTATCCCGCTGTCCCCCGCAGAGAAGTTAGGAGTAGCCGATCTGCGAGGAACAACTGAGAATAGAGTCTTTGCAACCGTCCGAATGGACACAAAGGAAGGAGAATTCCCATGAATTCTATCCGCAATCGCGTCTATGCCGGTGAGATCGCCGGCGGCGCCGACACCGTCGAGTACGTCATCGTTGCCATTGTCGCCGTCATCATCGGCGCTGCTCTGATCGCCTTCGGCAACCAGATGCAGAAGCAGATGACCAAGACTGGCAACTCCATCTCCTCCTGGTTCGAGTCTGCCCGCAACGCTGCCAATAACTCGATCAACGGCGTTGGCAAGTAGTCAACCTCCTTTCTCTCTGATAGCATAATACCATACTACTAAGGTATTTGTTTCGAGAATCGAGAAATGTGCAACCAAGGAGGAACTGGACGTGAAAGGCATCTTCAAGAAACCGGAGTCCGAATCGGGCGCCGCAATCATCGAATTTGCGCTCGGTGTCCCGTTCCTCCTGATTTTTGCCATGGCTGCCATGGAATTCGGCCAGATTTCGGCGGCGACAACCGCTGTCGACAACGCCGCCCATGCAGCCGCCCGAGAGCTCGCCGTAAACCCCAGCGGCGATGCCTCATCAGCTAAGGAGGCGGCCGTAAATGCCGCCTCCTCTTTTTTCGCTGAAAACATGAAGATCGAGACAGATGTCTCGGATGCCGAGAGGGAAGCGTACACGCACCGGATTCCCGATTCAAACGGATCGTCCTATACGGACAGGGAGTCGAATGTCTCCACCCGGAAATGCACCGCGACCGTATCCGTGACCATCCAGCCACAGACCGTCCTCGGCGATGCGATCTATGCCGCCGGAGGGTTCGGAGGCGGCATGACGATCGAATCCAACGCCGTGGAGTTAAAGGATGCAACGGTGGAAGGAGGTGCGTCCTCGTGGTAAGGACTCATTCTGAAAGAGGCTCGGAAGTCCTCGAGGCCGCCATCGTCCTCCCCATGCTCATCGTCCTCGCATTCTGTCTTATCCAAGTTTGCCTGATAGCATATGAGGGCACCGCGATGAGCGCCGCAATCGAGTCGGCCGCGATGAAGTCCGATTTCTCCGCCGCAATCGCATCCGGAAATGTAAATCAGGCGGTAAAGGACGAACTCGCATCGAACACGCCGGGTATCGTCAAGGACAACATCACCGTGACGAACTCCAAGGTCTCCTATTCGGACAGGTCCGATGAGGCCACCGTCACCGATACCGGTTCCACGGGAATCACGACCATCTCGAAATCAAGCACCACGGCGCTTCTCGAATCGACCGTCGACTATAAAATCCCGACCCTGATTTCGGTCGGCAGCTTCGACGGTATCAAGATGTCGAAAACGATCAAAGTGGAGGTCCCGGTTTCCGAGAAAATGGAGGTGTCGCGATGACGCGCGTCCGCAGCGAATCCGGCGCAATCAACATCCTGAACGTCATCATCATGCTCGTGCTCCTCATCGCACTCGGCTTCGCATTCGAGCTCTCCGCAGCCCTCGACCAGCAGAACGCCCAGACAAATGACTGCTCCGCAGCCAGGGACGCCACCATGGCGTCGCAGAACCTCCTTGTCGCGAAGAACTCCGATGACCCCGGACTCGCAATCGCGGCCGCGGCTGTCAAGTCCCTGCGTGCCAACGGGTTCAACGGCGAAGTCGAGGTCTGGTTCTATGAAGCCCCCTCCTCGGCCGTCCCCCAGAGCAAACGCGCGTGGGCCTGGGGCATCCAGACGAAATCGTCCTTGAAAGGATACTTTGCGACCTATTCGCTCGGAGATTTCAATATCCCCATCGGAGCGCACGTCACGGCACATGCCGTCCCCTACACTGCGGGAAAGGCATGGAGACCGGCGGATTCGGGTAACGGAAAGTATTCCTTCAAAGCCGGTTCGGACACCCCCGAATACGAGGAGTACACGTCCACGAAAGAGCTTCCGCAAGAAGTGGTCGACGAGATGAAAACAGCCGTCAACCAGGCAACGAACAATAAATAGCCTTTCTGATGAGCTAAAATGAAAGGATATCAGGCGTCATCATGTGCCAATGCCTGATATCCTTTTGCTATGCCGCGTGTCTGACGGCATCTCTACACAGGAAAGCGAGAAAGGAACACCATGCCAGACACCAACGATACCGATGCGATCCTCGCGAAAGTCCGTTCAGGCGAGCTTTCGGCAGGCGATGCAGCCGCCCTGATCGCGAATCTCCACGCCGCATCCTACAAGGCGATGCAGGACGCGCAGACTGCACAGGCTTTGCAGCCCGAGCCTCCCGCACCTCAAGCCGCCAGCCAGCCGGGCATGTCCCAGCAGGCACCGGTCGCGGCTGCCGCACCTTGCTATCAGCCGCAGGTTCCGGCTATGCCGGCATATGCCGCACCGACGCCCGATGCGGTTGCCGAGAAGGCGCAAGAGACGGTTCCGCAGCACCCTCAGACACCTACAGTGCAGCGCCCCGCCCCCTATGAGCCGCCTGCATATGTCCCGGCTGCATCGGCATCCGAGCCGCATCCGGTCTACGACCAGCCTTCCCCTGCCGTGAATCCGTATCGCCAGCCGGCACCCGACACGACCGCCACGCTTCCGGCACAGGATGCCACCGCATCCCAGCCAGAACCGGAAACCGCGTACCATCAGGCCTCGCCCCTTCCGTATAATCCCTCGCAGGAGACCGACAAGTACATTCCCGTCAACGAGATGGAATCCTCCAGCTTCTTTACCGATCCTGAACCTGCTGAGGAACAGGAACCGAAAAAGAAGCGCGAGAAGCCTGCAAAGCCATCGAAGCCGTCCCGTGCCGAACGCAAGGCCGAGAAGCAGAAGGCCAAAGAAGAAGCCAAGGCAGCGAAAGCCCAAAAGAAGGCAGCCGGCCGCCGCGGCGCCACGTCCCCCAATGCTCCGAGCCTCACGGGCATGGAGAAGATTGCCGTGAAGGTCTCCCGCCTGCAGAAGGTCACCGCCGGTCTCGCTGTCATCGCCGTCATCGCGGGAGGTGTCGCCGTCGTATCGGAGATCGACGCCAACAACCGAATCGCAGAAGCGTTCTCCGGCACCACCGAAGTCGTCGCAGCCACGAAGACCATCCACGCCGGCGACGAGATCTCCGCAAGCGACCTCGCTTTCGTCTCCGTCCCGAACAGCACGGTGGCGGACGGCGCAATCACCAAGAAGGATATCGACGACTCCTCCAAGACTCCCGTCGGTCGCGTCGCAACCCAGTACATCGCCAAGGGCTCCCAGCTCACCAACGCATCCACTGCCGGCAAGGACAACCCTGAGTCCCTTGCCGCCGCAATCGGGGACGGCATGGAGGCCGTGACCATCTCCGTGGACGCCCAGTCTGGCATGGGCGGCATGCTCCGCGTGAACGACAGGGTCAAGGTGATCCAGCCCAACGACGGCTCCCTCGGCGGCGATGGGTTCACCGTCCTCGCCGACTCCGTGCGCATCGCAGCTCTCGACGGCAACTTCAGCTCCGGTAGCGGCTCCTCTGACGGATACAGCACCGTGACGCTCGAGGTCACGCCCGAGCAGGCAGGTAAGATCCGCACCGCCGGTGGCCTTACCCTTACCCTGCCCTCTTCTGCCGATACCACCGAGAGCGGTGAGTAGCCCATGGCAGACGAAACCGTTCTCAGGATCAAGGAGCGCATCCGCCAGGAGATGCGCGACCTGCTCGGCGTGACCATGGCCGACGGCGGCTCGATCGACCGTCAGGCGCTTCCGGCCCAGATCGACGGTGTCGCCCATGAAGTGTGCGCCGATTTCGGTATCTCCGACGAAAACTGGATCGGCTACATCATCAAAAGCACCATTGACGATTTCATCGGTCTGGGTCCCCTTCAGCCTTTGCAGGACGATCCCAAGGTTGCCGAGATCTTCATCGATCCCGTCGGCGTCGAGCCGAATGGAACATTTATCACGCCGGTCGCCCGCGCCGAAGTGGACGGCCAGATCGTCGATTGCCCCGGTATCGACCTTGTCTCGCATGATGAGGTCGGTCGGCTTATCGGACGTATCGCCGAGGAGGCGAACCGCCGCTGCGACGATTCGTTTCCCGAAATGGACGCCACCCTTGCCGACGGCTCCCGTGTGCACGCAGCCCACCCGAAGGTCTCCCCCAACGGCTGGTCGCTCAATATCCGTAAATTCAGCAAGGACAAGCTAACCGCTGAGGACCTGCTGGAGCGCGGTGCCATGAGCGAGCCTATGTACATGTTCCTCAAATCGGCCGTCAAGGCCCGTGCGAACTTCATCATCTCCGGCGGCACCGGTTCCGGTAAGACCACGATGCTGAACGCACTCTCCGCCTTCATCGGCTATAACGAGCGCGTTGTGACCATCGAGGATACGCGAGAACTGCAGCTGAAACAGCGCATCGTGATCCCTCGCGTCGCCTGCCCACCGAACTCAGAGGGCAAGGGCGAGTTTACGATGCATGAGCTCCTGGTCGGCGCACTCCGTGAGCGTCCCGACCGTATTGTCGTCGGCGAGTGCCGTGACGATGAGACTTACGAGATGCTTCAGGCCATGCAGACAGGTCACGACGGATCGCTCACGACGATCCATGCGAACGACTGCGCCGGTGCATTCACGCGTATCGAGAACATGATCCTGAAGAGCCATCGCAACATGACCATGGAGGCGATCCGCCGCCAGATCGGTGCCGCGATCGATGTCGTCGTGCAGGTGAAGCGCTGGAGGGGCGGCTACCGCCGTATCGAGTCCATCACGGCCGTCGAGGGCTTTTCCGACGGTAACGTGACCCGCAACGAACTGTTCCACTGGGAGGGCTCGCCGGAAAACGGCAGGCATGTCGCCACTGGATACCAGCCGGCGCGTCTAAAGGAAAAGATCCTCGACGCGGACGCGGAATACGACCCCCGTTGGTTCGAAGGCGGTGTCTGGTAATGGAACCTGCCGTCATCATCATGATGCTGAGCGTTTTCTTCCTATTGCTTTCCATCACCGTCGGCCTCTACTCCCTGTTCTGCGGGCTGTCGGCTGCCGGCGATGTACGCCGCATGAGGAATTCGACTGCCCTTAGAACCGGCGAGTCGGACGATAAGGACAAAAAAGTTCCCACACCCCTTCCGCGTCTTGCGGAAGCCGGTATCGAAGTCAATGGCAAGACGTGGATTCTCCTCCTCGTCTTGCTCGCGGGAGCGGGTGCCCTTATCGGATTCATGGCCCTTGGACTTATCGGAATCGGTTTCGCCCTCATCGGGCCCCTGATTGCCGAGCTGTGGGTTCGTTCCCGCGGAAAGAGCCGAAAAGCACGATTCGATGAGCAATTGGCGCGGTCGCTTCCCATGGTCGCGGAAAACATGCGTGCCGGATCCTCGATTGAAAGAGCCCTGCGCTCTGTCGGGGAGAATTCAGACGACCCTCTGAAATCCGAGCTCCTGGCCTGTGCCGGCGCAATGCAGATCGATGGCGATATCGTCGCCGCGCTCGATGACATGGCGAAACGAACCGGCAGCAAGGACCTTGTCCTCCTGCAGGCCGCCGTGGCTTCGCACAAGGAGGTTGGCGGATCGCTGGCTGACTCGCTCGAGCGCATCGGAGACACCATCGACGCCCGGTTGTCGCTCCGTCGGCATATCGAGTCGGAGACGTCATCTGTAATCGCATCCATGAAGGCGCTTATCGTGATGCTGCTCATCCTGTTCGCAATCATCATGGTCGGCATTCCGCAGGCATATGATTTCTATACGCAGGACCCGCTCGGCATTCCCGTGCTGATCGTCGTGGTGCTATTTGCGGCAACGGGCTCCGTCATCATCTACAAAATGGCAGACATCGACGTGGAATAGGAGCCAATCGAAATGAATATCCAATATCTCCTCGTGCTCCTGTTCGCCTGTGCTGCCGGCGGTATGACTTATGTTCTCGCCGGCGAGCCCTTCCGCAAGCCGCTGGCGCGCGCCAGGATGTCCATCGCCGCCCGTAAGGGGATGCACGCCAAACCGACGCAGCGCATGAAGATCGCCGAGGCAATCGACCGCGCCGGAGAGGCGTTCGAAAAGGTCATCCCGCTCAAGCTGTCGGAATCCCGAGAGCTGCAGGACAAGCTCGACCTGGCAGGGTTAAAGATAACCCCATCGACCTGGCGTGCCATCTCCCTCGGGATCACGATCTTCACCGCCATCATGCTCGCCGGTGCCGCCCTCGTGGGCGGATACGGAATCGCGATGGCACTCCTAGTCGGAATCATCGGCGCCGTCGGCGGATGGGCGGTCTGCGGAGTCTGGCTGTCGCATGCGGGAAAGACGCGCGGCGAAGAGATCGATCGCTATCTGCCACCGGCACTTGAACTGCTCACCATTTCCGTCTCAGCCGGCGTGCTCGTGGAGCGTGGATTCAGGCAGCTTGCCGAGAACAAGGCCCTCGGTCCGCTGGCAGACGAGTTCGCGCGTACCGATATGGAGATCTCGCACCTCGGCGTGTCCCGCGTAGATGCCCTGGACCATATGCGCCGCCGATGCGATTCGCCGCTCATGGGATATTTCTGCGCGGCGTTGATCGAGGCGACCAGAAAGGGTACCTCGATCTCAGGCGTCCTCGAATCGCAGGCAAAGCTTGCACGCAAAGCGCGTTACGATGCGCTGACCGCGCAGATCAACAAGCTCTCGACGAAGATGGCTGTCCCGCTGGTCTTCTTCCTGATCGCCGTGCTCGTCCTCATCCTTCCCCCGCTCATCATTCCAACCGCAAGCATGCTCATGGAAATCATGTAACCGGGAGCATCAGCTTAATGACATGAAGCAGCCGGGGTGCAGATTTGCACCCCGGCTGCTTTCTTTTTCCCACCATAATCCCGGACATACCGGTAACTTTTTACAGTCTGCCGCGCTATAATTTTCGATAACTATAAACGTTCAAGTAGGTTAGGGAATTTCATGCTAGATAAGATTAAAAACGGGGTGAAAGACATCCCTATCTCAGCGGAAGCTTTTGGGTTTGCAGCGGTCGTGGCGAGCGTGGCGCCCGTGCCGGACGCTGTAGGCAATTTGGTAACTTCTATCAGGTACATTGCACTTTCGCATTCTGTCTGGTCTGTCCTGCAACCGGCAATTCCAGTAATCATTCTCGTCCTCGCAGCCATTGCGTTTTGCAAAAATAACTATAAGGTTGCACTTGCGGCTGGTATCGTCGCAACTATCTATTTTTTACTTCCGGCTTCCCATATGAGCACTGAGCCAGTTGTAATCCAGCTCTGCGATACCATCTGCCTTGCCCTCTACACATTAAAATTGTGCGTTCAAGATAACTACGAAGAAACCGGTTATGCCGAATAGGGAGTTGAACGATCCAATGGAAAAAAGTAACGAGATCGCCCACGTCAATGCGGAACTCATCCCACTGGATAATTCTGCTGAAAGTGATGATAAGGCACTCTCCCGCCGCCGTGTACTCGAAGCCGGCGCAGCGGCGTTGGCATTGCTCATGATGCCCAAATTAGCGTTCGGGGCAACCTGTCCGGGTGGAAATCCTCCGAACGAAAAAGGTTGGTTCGGTTCAGGAAATGGATCTGTTGTCCATCATGGTGGAAACTATATCGGTGTTACATCTAAAACCTGGTGGTGGCAGGTCGGATATAGTTGGGATGCAAGCCAATGGCTCTGCCTCTCCTTCAGGGTATACGTCGAATCGATTTTCACGGATGAGCTCTATGATATTTTTAAGGTTCACGTCCAGGCAAAATGCGGCGATGTAAACACTTCAACCGGTCATCGAATCTGGTTTTCCAAATATAAAGATAACTATCTCCATTTTTGGGTGAGCAATCTTGGAATCGCCGGCAGTTGCCAAAAAACTGACTGGGAAGATAATAAATACTTCGCTTTCTCAAACGAAAACCTCGGTGGCGGAAATCGAAGTTGGTGGAGTATTACTGGTTGGTCCGATTTGGGATACGACTCCCCGACATACCTCTATAAGCGGAACAATGGTCTTCAAGACGCCTATTTCGGCCTTGGAGTTTATGTTTATAACGTCATGTGCGGAGGCGTCAATAACTGGGCTACACCTGACAGAGTTTTTCTTAGTGGATTTACAAGTTCCCCTGATAGCTTCATGGGCAGTGATATCCACGCAAAAATCGATAAAATTACCCTCGACCAGGACATGTCCCTGTTCGGCAAGATCGTCGCAATCGTTCCGGATTCCGTCAAAAGCGGATATCAATGTCTGGATGTCGATGCCGCAAGACAGTCCTCCGGCACGCTCGTTCATCTTTACGGTGCGGACGGAAGCGGAACGAATTATACGCAGCGCAATTTCGTCATGGGCCTCGGCGCGATGGACGAACGAGGCGGTATCACATTCACCATCTTCCCGGCCCATGTGAAAGGTTTCAGTCGTGTGCTCAATGCGTCGGGAGGAAGAAGCTATCTAGAGCAAGCCGCCCGAAACCGCACTGCTCCTTCTTCCGTTCAAACGCTCCAGCTCTACGGGGATGACAATGCCATCGCCGGTCGATTCTGGGTCACAAAGAGTGTCGACAAGAACGGCAGGTACAACATTATCAGCGATGCGTCCGGTTTTGCCTTCGACCAAGCCGACGGCAAGACCGCCGAAGGAACCATTGTCCGGCTACATTCCGACGGCAATCACGGTTCCGAATGGTCGAATGAAGCGCACAAGTGGCGTATCGAGGAAGTGTTCTTCAAGGGCACGATCTCGCTCGATGCCGAGCGTGTCGAGCCCGGCAAGACAATCTCTGTCATCGACCCGTCAAAGACGTGCACGCCCTACGATCAGGGCGGCACCGGTTCGGTGAAATACCTGTACCGTTGGTACTGGATGCAGGATGAGCGGGAAAGTCCGTTTGCCGAAAACAAGTATCCCGAAGCCTTTACGTTAAGCAGCTGGTGCCATCTTGCATATTGCGGCGATCAGATCTGGCGTGACGCCTATGCCGGCGCGGGATACCCCGTTCGCGACACTAATTTCTTCGTTGAGTCCTTCAAACTTAGGATCAAGTACGGTAGCGGTTTCATCGAGAACAACGCCGACTTTGGAGCAATCTGCTACGCCGGATGCATGGGCATCGAAAATTCAGGCGATTTCTCTTGGTCCGATGTCTGCCGCGACGGCGAGGAACTTGGCAAGGGCGGTGTCAGCAACCGCATTACCGGCATCAAGATCTGGCTTGAGGGAGATATCGCCAAGGAATACGATATCGCCTATCGCGCCTTCATCTATGGGCAGGGCTGGACGGAGCGTTTCCATTCCAACGGCGGTTCTCAGGATGATGCGGAGCTGTGCGGTTCGGATGATGCATCCGGCAGCAAGGGAGCCATCAAGTGTATCCAGGTATTCGCCATCCCGAAGCCGCGCGGTGCCAAGCTGGCACGAGAGTTCGCCGAAGACAATTCGTTTATCCCGGAAAACTCCCATTCGGGTGGCTATCTCACGGCACAGGCGATGCTCGCGCTCAACCTCGATGACACGTCGGGGTTCGATGGGCACAAGATGATCGCCGATGCGTATCAGGGCGACAGCTCGAAGGGACTGAAGGCACTGCCCGTACCGCCGACTCCTCCGCCTCCTGTCGGTATCAAGGTGTTCTATTATGTCGACGGTGAAACCGATCCTTGTTTCGAGGAAGAGTACGAGATGGGAACGACCTATCAGGTGAATCCCGATGCGACTGCCGCCGGTCAGAAGGACAACTGCCTCAATCTGGTCTGCTGGTACACGGACCCGGAGTGCACGCAGCCCTATGAGCCGCGGGCACTCGATACCTCGTTGAAGCTGTACGGTTACAACCCTTGCTCGGTAAAATACGATACGACCACCCGCAGCAGCGTGCTGGACACCTCGTATAACTGGTCGACGGACGCGGACCTTGGCACCGCGCTCGACCTGGCGACCCTGTACCCGCAGGACGAGGTCGTTAAGTATGGGACGAAGCTGACGTTTGCCGGTCCGTGGTCCGCTTGGTGCGAGGATGCCGGGAAGACGCGCTGCGTGTCCAGCACGCCCGGTGTATACGCCAACGCGGCCGCCAGCGGATCCCCGATCCTCTCGGCGACCATCAAGGGTAACACGACAGTCTATGTCGATTGGCCTTGGAGCGGCTACGACGGCGTCATGAGCGCACGGTTGTAGTGGAGATCGACTGAAGGAACTGAAAGAGGGGCAAGCGGAAATTCCGTCTGCCCCTCTTTTTTGTTGTGAATGTTTAAACTTGCCGCTTTATGGCAAAGAAAAGGGCGAGACCTAGAGCGTTTGGTCGGGATCCAGTTCCCCGAATACTACTCTAAGCTCGCCACTAATACTATTATACAAAACCATCTTTGTATTTGCAACCGCGGAAACAAGCCAGTCTCCTCTGCCGCCAATCCATCGCTTGAACAAAGAAAAGAATACATGCGCCCTATTCAAGAAATGAAAAGCCTCATCTTTCATTGCAAATGAAAGATGAATCCACCCGTTAAAATTCGCAAGCGCTTGCGAATAAAAAAAGAAGAAGGCTGCGGAGAGAGACCGCAATCTTCTTCTTTTTCCTGTATAAAAATAGGCTGATGCCGGTAGATAGGAATACCGGCCAACAAGGTGATTCCCGAAGGAATCTTTGAAAAACAATATTACTATAGCATAGTATAGACAGTTTGTCTACTTCCTCTGTTGCGCCGGCAAGACATCGTCGGGATCGATCTCATAGAGCCCGAATGCCGCCGCGATCTTCATCATGTCACGCATACCGGCAAGATAGGCCGTATCGACCTGGTCACAGGCATGGACGCGGACAGCGCGGATAAAGCGATCCGTCACATCCCGAAGCTCCTGCGGAATCTCATGAGAAATCTTGAGCCAATCCTGCTCCGCAAGATGTTCTTCCATCTCACTTTGTCGGAAGCCGGGGTCACGCTCGCTCAACTCGACCATCGACCCGTCCTTCAGCTCAGACAGGGCCGAGCGCAAAGCGACCTGAAAGCTATTTTCCTCCATACGTATCCTCCTTCCGTTAATGCAATATGCTAGTATTATAGCACTATAGCAACCGAAAAGCAACCGTATGTTCGAGTGTCCAGGGTATATCGCGCCTTTCAAAACCGATGCAGACTATAGCCCGATTTATCCGGCACGAGCCCGTAAATGCTTTTCGGAAAATACTCTTCAACTGGGACTGATTCCCTTGCCGCATCGAAGAGGCCGGATTTCAAGGCATGAATTATCCGCTCTTCCGCAACTACCGCCATGAGCTCGCAGTTACTCAATGCGAAGAATATGATCTTCTCCGTGCCGAATAATTTGGCGGCACTCTCCCATACCGATGACAAGAGCAGCGCCGAGGCGCCTCCCACTCCCCCGCTCAGCCTACCGATCTCCAACATAGCGAGCTGCCCCGTTGTGCCGGTGAAGCCGATCCGTATATCCGATTTGAGGTTGCGGGATGCATATTCGAACAGCTTCCCTCTCGGCAAGCCGAATGTATCGAGATTGTCATACGTCACGATTGCGGCCGCGTAGCCGTCCGTTTCGGATTCACCCTCGACGACGTAGGTGACAAGCAGATCGAGATAGCGATCGTAGATGATCCCCAGCTCGTCATAGCCGTCAGCCTTCCAGGCCGGCGACAGCACCGGATAGATCCTGTACGGTATGACTTCTTTAGCAGGGACCTTATATACCCCGTATTCCATATCAAGGTCGCATATCGGCTGCCCCACATCGAACGCATCAACCATTTCATTTCCCATCCGATCTCCTATCGGATGGAAGCGGCGATACCCACCGCGCCACATCCTTCCCATATTCAATTCCTCCTGTAATGCTTTGTGTAATAGTACTATAACATCAAAAAAGCGTATTGATACAGCCGACTACATTTACGATGGCTTTCGGTACATTTCGATGAGATCCTTCCCGATACTTCCTATAGTCGCTTGAAACAGGGAGGTGCGACGAACGCTAAAAAAGGGGCAAAAAGCCCCTTTCATTACCGTTCTCTTTCAGTTCTTGAAACTGAGTCATTCATCCGCGGTATCTGCAAAACCTTATCAAAACCGTCGTAAAACCCCTGGTTTCAACTACGGGGAGTGTCAACTCGCTTGACACGCAATGGTTCCTTTTGCCCGACTGCCAACTTTTCAATATGTCGTTGAACACTGCCGATGTTTCGTTCGATGCGACTTTCGATAACATTAAGTCGAGCCCGGATACCATCGTTCCCATGGGACAAGATCTCCTTTGCCTCAAGAGGGAAACCGACAAGCTTGTCCCTATCGAACCAGCTGTAATTTCTGAAAAGGCTGAGCTGCTTGTCCGGAGCCATACCTTTCGGTCCAAACGGTTTCGCGATATAGCTATCTTCAGCGAGAATGTTGTAGGCGTGACACCAAAGGCTTGTCCCATTATCGAAAATCGGCGCAAGCCTTGTAAATTCAAGTGTTTCAACATTTCGGATTACCCCGAAGTTACGCCAGTGCCGGTCTTGATTGGCAAGGATATAATCACAGGTGAACATTTTTGCCAGACCTTCCTCTACATTTTTGAGACCAAGGCTCTTGTAGGTGTCCACCAGAAAGTCATAGTCACTTATAGAATCAGGTTTCTTTCGTGTTGAAAGTACGTCATATGCGGTGACTAGCTCCTCATCCTGTCCGAGCATGTTCTCACATGCGGAATAGATTCGGCCATTCTCCTCAAATAGGAAGTAAGGAACGTAATCGTTTCTGCTTAGCAGGCGGTTATACAGCGCCGTCGCCACAACTTCGTTCAGAACCTCCTGTCGTGTCGACCCAGTCCCGCCTTTCACGAGGAATCGCTTGCCATTGACGATTTTCCATTTTTTATTGAGATCGCCGCCAAGCGTCGAATTCGGCGACATCAGGTTCGGATTGCCGGACGATTTCTGTCCAAGAGTCAACATTCCAAGATCGTCTGTAAAGTCATTGTCGAAGAAATTGACATCCTCCCATTTCAAAGGATTCTTACTGTCGTTGATCCAGTAACGATCAGACAGCGAAAGTCCAAAATTCTCCTCCGCCAGCTCCAACGTGCTATTGAGATTCAAAGAATCGAGAAGTTGCTGAATCTGATGTCGGGACGCCGGAATCGCACGCCGCCGCCACCAGTCGTTGAGCGCACGTCTGGTCACGATACCTTTTGAATCAGCGAGAGCCACGGGTGCATATCTGAGATCATGAACATCAACAATCTTCACCACTGCGTGAATATCGCGGTCATATCTGAAAGAAACAACGGGATGGTTCTTGTTCATCAATGTGTATTCAGCCATCTTCACGATTTCCCCTTTCGATATACTAATACAATAATACCATTAACGGCACGACGATTCAATCTCGAGCACTCGACTTGATTCGAGACATTCGAGCAACGCGAATCAGATGTCACCCGAATGCCCCGAAGGGGCTCCGCCCCTTTATCGAGGGCGGATACCTGAAAGGCGGTACTCGCCGTCTGCGAGGCGCATCGGATAGATACTGTCCGTGAGGCGTTCCTCCGGCGCGACTTCTGTCTCATTGATTTCATGGACCATTGCGAGAAGCATTTCCGGTTCACCGGCTGTCTGCGGTACAGCAATGACTTCTGAAATGCTCGATGGAAGGAAGACGAGGCTGTCGGTCCCGAATATCTCTGCAAGTCTCCTGCGAACCGACGGGAGCAACATTGCCGCGGCCCCACCGAACTGCTTGTCTTTCCTGGCCACCGCAATCATCTTGAAGCCGGACGCGTCATCACGCAGCGTCATGAAATCGACAATCCCTTCAAGGTTTGCAAAAGCAGCCTTTCGGATTTTCTGACGGGAAATTCCGAAAGTCTCAAGATGGCTGTCCTGAAGTCGAATCGTTCCGATTCCATCATTCATCTGCATCAGTTCGACGCGATATGTAATCAGCATGTCGAGATATCGATCGAATGTGATACCGGCCTTCGCAAAGCTTTCCATATTGTTTTCGGATACGACAACTGGATAGATTTTCTCGAACAGCTCGCCACTCTTGAAAAAGGCGTTCAGCCTCTCCCCGATCGTCTCCTGGTCTTCCGTCACACAGTATCTTCCATCAAGATCGTTTAGGGTATCGAAAAGCTCCTCGTCCGGCATCTGCGCCCAGCGCTCATTCTGGTAAACGTTTACAGACACCCTTGTTCCGGCATCCAAGGTGTACCCACGCTCGATACCATTATTTAGCGTCTTCTCAGCGTAGCGAAGCCTGAATTTGGCATCCCTCTGTTCCGCAATATGATTCAGCGCCGGCAATCTCATCTCCAGCTCCTCCCTGGTCATCATTCTCTGTCCATTCATTTCTCTTCTTTCTTCCATTTGGTTTTCCTCCTTGTTTTTCAACCTACTGTTTTCTTTGGTGCCCTTGCAGGTTCGGCACTCAACATCCGCTCTTCCGTCGGCGCTTCCGAACCCTGTTCAGTTTTCAATGTGCTGGCGATTTCCCGTCGCCGGTATCCGTTCAAGACCACGATGGGACTGAAACGACAAGGGACAAGTGAAACGATGCGCCGTAGGGCAGCCCTTGCGTTTCCGGACCTCGGTGGGCTAGGAAACCCGCGAGCGACGGGGACCGCTCACATGGAACTAACAGTGATCGGTTGCAAAGATGGGCAGATATCGCGGCTTTGACGAAATCCGCAAGCGTTTGCCAAAATACGGTTCAGCAAAAACATGGAGAGAAACGTGATGGTCGGATGAGAATGAGTGGTAGAATCTTACAAAACAGGGAAGGAGGCAAGTGTTTGAGGGAAATCATCGTCGACAGGGGAAATGGAGCCAAGGCATTCGTCCTATTCGAACTCACCAAAGGCAACATCGCGGAAATCAAGGACCGATACATTCTGGAGCAACTGCGTTCCGCAATCGATAGCCCATGGAGCACTGCCCTTCCCGACGGAATTCGCTCAGCTCTGATACGTTCGGTTTCAGAAGAGATGGAAGACAGATTCCTTCTTGAGAACATGGACAAAGATACCGATATGAGCGTCAAGAGCGCTATCAGGAGTGCCGCGATAAAGGTCAAAGACCAGCATGGAGTCAAAAACGGACCCTGGGCCGATGCATACGGCGATGCCGATGTCCTCGATTATGCCTACCAGGAGATTTTCACGCGATTCAGCGATGGTCCGGGCGTCCTGCTCGATGAAATCGAAATTCCCGAAGGATACCGAATTATCTCAGGTGAGAAATGGGCAAGCGACCTCTCGGGAATCGGACGGGAATGGATCGACGACATCAAGCCCTTCCTCCTGCTGGCGGATAAGACCGGGGAACTCATGATTTGCGACATCATGTCGAAGCAGACCGTGCCAGTCGTCGCCGTCAGAAGCGATTTCGCAGAGCGGTTTGACAGGCTTGCCGACGAAGACGGCATGATCGGCGATAAGTTCTGGACATATGCCTGCATCGCAGAGGCCAGGGACCGCAATATGACTTTCGATTTCCGCGGTGCGGTATCGAGGGCATTCGAATTGAAGGGGCGAGTCGAAAAAAGCGATTCGCCAGGGCGAGACGATGGAAAGTTGACCGTGAAGGGCGAGATCGCGCGAGCGGGTGCCGATAAACTCGCCGAAGAGGCCAAAAAGAAGGGAGAGTTGTTACTTGACGAGTGATGTAAGAGAGATTGATTCGACTTGCAGGACGGATGGCAACTCGTATGGGCGATGCGTACCGCGACCCGCATTTCATGCGGTGCCTGACGGCACCTATGATCCACTCGCCAAGGCTCGCTCGATGGATAGACTTTCAGGATCAAAACGACTAGAAGGAGACGACAAATGACAATGACTAAATTCTCCCGCATCAACAAGCAGCGCGAAGAAATCACCATGCGTGTTCTGGAGGACATGGAGAAAGGCGGTAACGAGTGGAAGAAACCGTGGGTAGAGGCCTCCCCTCTCCCACCGCATAACCCGGTCTCCGGTACCCAATACAGCGGACGCAACTTCCTCTACACATATGTCTACGGCATGATGCGAGGATATGCCGACCCGCGTTGGGCTACCGAGAAGCAGATCAAGGAAATGGGCTGGAAAATCCCAGAGAACCTGCAGAACGGACGCGGTGGCATCAATGACGAACTCGGCGTAGGCATCGAGCACTGGGGCATGTACGCCTACATTCCGCGCGTCAAGAAAGACGGAACGCCGCTTACCGACAAAGGGGGCACGCAGAAGTTCACCAGGGTCCGCGCCGTCAAAGAGAACGGCGTCTGGGGACGCTACCGTAAAGGCGATAACGGAAAATATGAATTCGAGCAGCTGCCGAGTGGCGTCCATCCGCACCCCGAATGCGACCGCTACTTCAAGGTATTCAACCTCTCACTTATCGAGGGCGTCCCACCGCTTCCCGTTCCCGACCTCGCGCCGAATGACGATATCGAAGTCGGGCTCCTTGCCGATGACGTGATCGCGTCGAGTAGGTGCGAGGTGTTCGAGGGGAGCACCGACGGCGCCTACTACAACTTCGTCAATGACAAGATTTCGGTTCCGTCCCGCGAGGCGTTCAACAGCAATTCCTCGTTTCTCGCCTCACTGCTCCATGAGATGGGCCATTCTACAGCGCCCGCACTTGACCGTCAGATGACGGGTGACATGCGCAGCAAGGAATATGCACACGAGGAGATCGTCGCTGAGCTAAGCAGCATCTTCAGCTCCGTCGATCTTGCCGTCAAGGCCGAGACCGACCCCGAGGCCGCCGGTTATGGCGAGCATGTCGCCTACCTCGAGTTCTGGAAGGGGCGTCTCGACAGCGTGGCCGGCACGGACGAATATGAGGCGACCAAGGAAGAACTCTGTGACGATTTCTTTGCCGCCGCTTCCCAGGCATCGCAGGCGACCGACTTCATCATCGACCGCTACGAGCAGGAAGTCGGGCATCCGGCAGCCGGCAAGGAGATCGTGCAGAAGCTCGATATGCCCGAAAAGACGGAACAGGAAGATCGCGCCGGCCGCAGTCTCTCGCACAAGAAGGAAACGGCTCGCGACGCGTCTGCCCACATGCAGGGCGACCGCGCAGACCTTTTGAACATGCGCGATGAAAATGCCATCGGAGCGTAAGCAAAGGGGAATGGGCAATGGCTAAGTTTGATTTCGATAAACCCGTCGCCAGTTTCAGCTGGTATCTGCAGAACGGCAGCGCCGATGACAAAAGGGGTAACCGTCTCCACGTCGGTACCGGACAGAAGGCCCAGATCTATTTCGACCCGGAGAGCGGTGAGTTCATCGGCAAACTCAAATATGTCGACGACTATATCGACCTCGCGGACGGCGCAAAGCAGCATTTCGAGCTGCCCCGCACAGCCCGCGAGTATAAACCGAGCGATTTCAGTCCGAAATTCCCGATCTCTAACGTCAAATTTGAAGTAGATGAGTCCGTGAAGGATTTTATCCACGTCCTGCCGCGCGGTCTCTTCTTCTACCAGAATGAATTCTACGATGCCGTCTTCGGGGACAAGACGGACTACCCGGAATCACTTAAGGATTTTCTCTTCACCCGCACGGGCGACATCGAGACCGCCGGTGAATTCTATGGAGCAATCGAAAAGTGGCCGCAGAGCGTCTACGGCACCCTCGTGGAAATGTGCAATGTCGAAAACCGTCCCATTCCGGAATATGAGAACGATCGGGCTCTGCCGCTCGACTACCATAAAGAGCTGCTGGCTTCCCTCTTTTTGCGTTCGTTGTAACTGACATGAATACATGGTATAATAGTACTAGCTGCAAAACATAGGGAGGAACGCAAATGAACAAGTTGGAACTTGAGCTGGATGAGAAAAAAGTGCTTGCTGATGGTGAGTATAACCTTGATGAGCTTTACGGATATATCGACTACATCGCCGTGACCGAGAAGGGGCTTCGTAAGGAAGGAAACTTCTACATCGAGGATGATCCGGTTGACGACGGTTTTGGAATGATTGCTGCTGTCGAGCTGATTCTTCTCCGGAACGATTGGTTCCGGAAATACGTGAAGACACTCAACTGCTACTGGTGGAATGAGGAAACAAACAGTTTCGATGTTGAGGATGGGATTGAGGAAGCCGTGAGAAATTGGGGTTCATTTCATTCGGGCACCTATTCCTCCCCCACCGGCATCCGGAAAGATGCGATTCCGATGCACAAGCTGGAACTCATCCTGGATGAGCAGAGAATCATCGACGACGGGCTTATCAGGATCGATGATGTGAACAATTACCTCACAAAGCTGATCGTCGAGACAAATGGTCTTCGCAGGGAGGGAAACTTCTATATCGAGGAGAATCCTGAAGACGATCTGGGTGCAATCACCCATATCGCCCTCTGTCTCTCGAAGCAGAACTGGTTCAGGAACTACGTGAAGGTCCTGAAGTGCTATCGTTGGAATGCCGATACGCAAGATTTCGATGTCGAGGATGCGATTCAGGATATGATTTTTGCCGATTTTCCAGTCAGCTAATATTTTGGAGTTCCCGTGGGAAAGACGTTAAAGAAATATCTACTTTTTGATCTTGACACCACCGCTCTTAAAGAAGAGTTCGGACCAAAGAGATATACAGTTGCCTATTCCATGATCAGACAATTCCTAGAAAACTGTGGCTTCGAACACAAACAAGGGTCTGGATATCTTTCCACTGAATCGATCTCTCTCAACCAAACAATCGCTATCTACCAAGCCATGACAGAAGAAATGCCATGGCTTGATTCGTGTTCCAAGACAATGGACGTCGGAAACGTCAGGGGATTTTACAACCTAAAGACGTTGTCGCAAAACCTCGTCGCCGACAATGCCGTCGATAACTCACAACTTGAGCTTGCTGATTTTGATAGAGTTTTTCCGACGGTCGGTATCTCTCACGATGAAAGCATGTCACGACGATATCTGATGTTCGACCTAGACTCCGCTAGCCTTAAGAAGGAGTTCGGGCCAACACGATACGCTTTGGCATATTCCGACCTAAGAGAAGCACTTGAAAATCGCGGTTTCGAGCATAGACAAGGCTCTGGTTACCTCTCAAAAGCTCCTATTTCTAAAAACAAATTGATCGTGCTCTACGATTCGCTTGTTGAAGAACTTCCTTGGCTTAACACTTGCTCTACAGCTATGCATTTTGCAGATATCGGCAAAACCTTCAATTTGAAAACCCTTGCAAGAAACAGTAGCACCTCAATCTCGGATGTTGAATTTTTTAGAAATCAAGGTTCACAAAAAAGAACATCGCGTGCGAGCGCTGAATCAAAAACCCAATCAGCTCGTGCCACCGGAAAAGACAACATCATTCAATTTGCGCCTCGTCAAAATGGCAAAGATATTCCCTCCTCGAAAGGAACTTCTCTTGCCTCTAAATCGCAGAAATACGTTGCTATGGCAAATGCCCTCAATGCTGCTTCGAAAAGCTACGTGTATCGTAACGAAGTTGCACGGTAGCTGATAGAATTAGCGTAATGAAGAAGCTGCGCATGTGGATCGTGTACAGTATGAACAATCGGAAGGTTTAGATAATGGATATTTACTCTGCCCTGTTCGGTGCGTCTTTCATTACGCTGATCGTGTTGTTCGGCATCGCGATTGTGACGCTTGTCGGCAAGTGGAAGGTGTATGCCAAGCTCGGCATGCCGGGTTGGTACTCCCTCATCCCCGTCTTCTCCGACTACAAGCTCTGCGAGCGAGTCCGCGGCGGTGAGGAGAACAAGACATTCCTCATGGCATATCTCATTGTGCTGATCTGCTCGTGGGTGCTCTGTTGGGCGCCGGCGGTCAACTGGATTCTCATCATTGCACAGTTCGTGATGAACATCATCGTCCTCAACGATCTTGCCCACACTTTCGGTAAGGAGTCCGCCTATACGATCGGCCTCGTACTGCTCGGTATCGTGTTCTGGCCGATGCTCGGGTTCGGCGAAAGCGTGCCTGTAGACACTGAGGATGATAGCGATACGAGCTACGAGGTGCTTTAGCTGAAATTCGCAAGCGTTTGCGAATTTCACTGAATCGTATGCTGGATATGCACCTAACTGTTTCTGGATCAAAAGGAGCTACCGTCAGTACGGCGATAGCTCCTTTTGCTGTATTCAGCTAATTATCCAGCCTGACGCTCTGTCCTTTAAAACATCTCGCTTAAGGAGTTGCCCTATGAGAAAAATAGTTCCAATACTTTGCATTTTGGCGTTGTCGCTATCGGGATGCCGCGCAACAACCTTGCTCAGAAATGGAGTAGATGAATTAAGGGATTATATCGCATCGGAAAATGCCAAGACAAAAAAGAAGCTGAATGATCGGCGCAACGAAAAGATTTCTACTCTAAATAGAGCAATTTCCGAGAAAAATGAAGAAATCATATTTGAACTCATGGCTGATGATCTGAGAGAAGATGGAGACAAACTTAAATCACAGCTAAAAGATTTTGTGAATTTTATTCCCGGTAAAATTGTAGAGACGAGTAACCATAGCTGGGGAACTTTAATCCACGCGGAAAACTATAAGGATGCCCCAGATAACGTTATCGAAAGAAAGATCTGGCCTCATGACGATGAAGGCAATTATTATTGTAGCGTTCGGGTATACCGGTTATCTTATCTTGCAATAGATGATCAGGGTACAGAATACGAAATTACCATGGAATATATCAAAAGCAATGAGGCAAATCCGGAGGAGATTGGATTAAATTACGTAAGTATTTTCAAAACGGATCCAGATAGCGATGAAATAATTAGAGCGGGAAGAACGTGGGAATGAACAAGAAGAGATTCTTTGGTGGCGTCTCTTTTCTAGTGAAGCCGTATGAATGAATTGCCGTGCGGCAATGATGTCTGAAAGGAAAATCTGATGCACTCCTATTCTGCCCTGCCTGGTGCGTTTTTCTTTACGCTGGTCTTGCTGTTAGGCATTGCAAGTGTGACCATTGTCGGCAAGTGGAAGGTGTATGCAAAGCTCGGCATGTCCGGCTGGTACTCTCTCGTTCCCATCTATTCCGACCGCAAGCTTTATGAGCATGTTTGTGCCAACAAGGAGAACAAGACGCTTGTCATGGCGTATCTCATCATTTCTCTCCTCACCATCGCACAGCTCGCGACGATCATCATCTTCCTTAACAACCTCGTCCAGATATTCGTCTAGATGAAATTCGCAAGCGCTTGCGAATTTAGCTTAATGAGACGCTGGTATGTGCCTGGTTGTTTTCTTTTAGAGTTAACAGGGCTACCGCCAGTACGGCGATAGCCCTGTTTGCTGTCTTTAGCTAATTATTCTGTTTGGAAAATTTCAAATTGGACATCTGGAAAATTGTCTAGTGAAGGCATAGTCCCAATCCGGATCGATCACACCTGGTGCCCCTGTACTAAAGCGAGCGTTTTCCCTCCAATTTTCTAGGGTCCAAGAACTCAGATCTTCGGATAGGTTCATGCAGCCATAGAACATCCTGTTCAAATCCACTGCCCGCGAAATATTCCATGTTTCGGCACCGATTTTTCTTAGCCTTTCACATTCGAAAAACATCTCATGCAAGTCAACAGCACTGTAGAGGTTGTAGCCGTCCATGCCGAGCCGTTTTAGCGATTTGCAACCATAGAACATTCGACTCGTATCAGCCACCAACGGCATTCCGAAGCGCGGCATCCTGACCTGCTCAAGGTTACCGCAGCTTTCGAAAAGACCCTGAGCTGCAGTCGTGTATGTCGTATCCAGTTTCTCCAGATCGGCTGCACGGAGATTTTCAAACCGGTTGAACCAATGGCAGAGTTTTCTCGGTTTTATCCCGCCGTCCGCAACGGAAACACCGGTAACGCGATCAGCGATCGCGTCAGTTGTCCAGCAATGATCGTTAAAATTTTCGAAGACCTTCGTTACACGCTTTCCAGCAAATTCTGTTCCCAACACAGGAATACGCCCATAGCGGTAAAAGTTAAGTGATTCATCGTCTACGGAGTATACGGCAAATTGCCTGTCAGCCATTTCGATTCCTTTCTCTCGGCCTACGGCAATATGATTGCCTGACAAACGAGAAAGTCTTGAAACCGCGGAATCTATGGTCGAAATTGTTTCAGATGAACGATATGAACAACCATACCACTGGTTTAAATCTATCCTTACATTCAGTCCCACCATAAAAGACCGGGCTTTCCTGTTTGCAACTCCCCAGGTTGAAACGTGGTTGTTTGGCAAGAGGTATGCGATTGGTGAAACGGCACGTGAAGCGGGCTATTTGCAAAGGCATCGCAATGCGGAAATTGGTAAAATATCAAATCGATCCTCTTTAATACGCTGCAAGAGTTGCAGCCGGAAAAGGAAAGGAATGATGCAAGACATGAACGAAACAGACAACAAGCAAAAGAAAGGAGGAGGCATGTTCAGCAAGATCAAGGCCGTCGGTCGCCGCGCTGCGACCGTTGCCGTCGGTACCGTGCTCGTTTTGTCGCAATGCCTGGGCAGCTTCGGTGCCGCATTCGCGCCGAGTACGGCCTATGCAGATACTTCAACTAAGACGGCAACCGTCACCCTCGCCGATACCGAGAACGGCAGCCTGTCGTTTGTCGGCAGGGACGACGACACCAAGACCATTACGGTGAATGTCGGCGAGACGGTCGCAATCAAAGCCTCTCCCGCCGACGGGTATTTCGCCGACAGCCTCTCCGTCTTCAATAACTCCGATAACGATGCCTCCGCCGTCTCGCTCAAGGACGGGATCGGCACCTTCAAGGTGACCGGCAGCGCCACCGTTTCCACCATGTTCTATGAGAACGGTTCGAACGGCTCCTCCATCCTCAAGGCCGTGAAGGTCAAGGAGGGTAAGGCCAACAAGGCTATCGACGA
Organism: Coprococcus sp. RTP21204st1_G4_RTP21204_210225; assembly: GCF_040915385.1. Lineage (NCBI taxonomy): Bacteria > Bacillati > Bacillota > Clostridia > Lachnospirales > Lachnospiraceae > Coprococcus > Coprococcus sp. RTP21204st1_G4_RTP21204_210225. Next base: position 89,243 of record NZ_JBCPDP010000005.1, read on the forward strand.
GAAGACCTATATCAAGGAGAACGCCGATTCCAAGTACGTCGGGCTCGGCGACAAGCTGGAGAAGAAGGATGTACTCACCGTGACCACCACGGTCGTCGACTCCAACATCCTCCCGAACGCCTCTCTCGATAACCTCTGGGCCGACGATGACGGCGATGGCATGTCGAACCATGCAGACGCGCTGCGAGCAAACGCAGTGAGCCATGCAATCCTCTATGATCTCAACGAGGATTCCGACTACTATGTCGGCTACGCCGGCTCCCGCATCTCCGGTGCCACCCTTGCTGATTGGGGTGCGTCCGAGAACAACGCCGACGCCAAGATGCGCGACGGATTCGTGTTCGACGATGCCACCGGTCTCATCTATGTGCCGAAGAAGTATACCGAGAAGAACAAGAAGGGCGAGCTCAAGGTCGCTTCCTCCCGTATCCAACTGCTCTATGCAACTGCAGACAAGGGCGCAGAGAACAGCATCAGCGTCAAGATCTCCGAGGACGGCGTGGACGGGGATGTCGCCGAGAACGGAACCGCCAAGGTCGATATCCTCGCCACCGACACGAAGATCGTTCTCGCCAAGGACAAGGCCGCCCGCGAGTCGCTGAAAGACAGCTCGATCGATTCCGTCATCGCGAACGGCATCGAGTACACCCGCGATATGGACATGTGGTCCTACGATGAGGGCACCGGTACGCTCGATCTCAAGCTTGCTCCGGCCGGCGTCCGCACCGTCAAGGTCAAACTGACGAACGATACCGGCAAGACTGTCGGCAACTTCCTCACCTCTATCGCCACCAAGGCCTTCGCCGGCAACGTGAACAACATCGGCACCTGGAAGTTCAATACGGCACCATATGTCGGCATGACCTTCCACACCAACGGCCACAACAAGTACACCGGCACCCCGACCGGCGGCTATACCATGCCGGCAGTCGAGAATCCGTCCGGCGGCCGCTACGAGACGAAGACCATCTACCAGGCGCTCGGCACCCAGGGCGTGGACGTCTCCGCCCTGCAGTCCGGCAACTACTCCATCGAGCGCACCTGCACGATCAACGCGCAGACCACGTCCTCCGGCGTGGAGATCCCCAACGCCGCAAACCTCAACCTGACTTGCGGCCATGTCGGCGTCAACCCATCCGGCCAGCTCCAGAATGGCTACAACCAGCCGAAGTACACCGATGACGATTACGGTCAGACCGTCCGTGTCGCCGCCGTATACGGCAACGAGGCCGTCGTGGGCGTCACCGTCCCGACCACCTTCACGCAGGCAGGTGCCGGCTTCTTCAAGGTCAACTGGCAGCTCAACAAGGTCAACGTGACCTTCAGCAAGATTTCCGCCGATGCCAAGGTGACGAACGGCAACAGTGAGTACTCCTATGCGGGCGCCGAGTTCGATATCTACCGCACCCGCGACAACGCGCTGGCCGCCCATATCACCATGAACGGTAACGGCCATGCCAACTACCAGCTCGACCCGAACGAGAACTATTACGCCGTCGAGACCAAGGCCCCGCAGGGTTTCCAGAAGTACGAGGGACGCATCGAGTTCTCGACCGGTAACAGCGCCGGGGAACAGCAGTTCAAAGACGACCCTGGTGTCGTGAAGATCACCGTCGCAAAGAAGGATTCCGCGACAAGCGGTACCGCCCAGACAAGCCTTTCGCTTGAAGGCGCCGAGTACAAGATCACTTCGCTTTCAACTCCTGGCTGGGAAGCGACCGGAAAGACAAATGCCAAGGGCGTTCTGTACTTTGATCGCGTTCCGTTTGGTGATATTCAAATCGTAGAAATCAAGGCACCCGCCGGTTATAAGCTTGATACAACTGTGCATACCTATACGGTTAATGCCAATCAAGGCACCGACACCGGCGTTTTTGAGCTTGAGCCGGAAGACGATTTCGCCGAGAACCCGCAGGCGTTCGATGTCGAGATCGCCAAGACCAAAGGCGGCGAGGACGACAGCTGGGAGTCCGACAACGGCCATGGCAAGCCCGCTGTCGGCGTGCAGTTCCAGATCATCTCGAACTCCACCGGCAAGGTCGTCGGCACGCTGACCACCAACGAGAGCGGATTCGCCTCCACCAAGGATTCCGATACCTGTGACGAGACCTCCATCTCCGAGGACAAGACGGATGATGCAACCCGTCCGTGGTTCGGCGAGGGCAAGCGTAATGCCGGCATCGACGGCGCGCTGCCGATCGATCAGAAGGGCTACACGATCCACGAGGTGGATTCCACGGTGCCCGAGGGTTACGACCATGTCGATGACTGGACTATCTCGGCAGATGAAGAGGTCAACCAGAGCACGAAGTACTACTCCGTGATTGACAAGACGTTGACGAGCCGACTCCAGATCGTTAAATGCGACGCGGAGACGGGCAACACGGTTCTGCTCTCCGGCTTCAAGTTCCAGATCCTCGATGCTGACGGCAAGGTCGTATCGTTTGACGACCCGTATGACGTGAACGCCAAGGTTGACACGTTCACCACCGACGCGAACGGTCAAGTTTCCATGCCCGGAAAGCTGAAGTCCGGCAAGTACGCCGTCAAGGAAATCGCCACCTCCGCCCCGTATCTGCTCAACAGCGAGACGGTCGGTTTCGAGGTCTCCAAGGACTACAAAGACGCCTCTCCCATCACCGTCGTAAAGGTCTTCGACAGGCAGGTCATGGGGCAGGCGACCATCACCAAGTCCTGTGCCGATGACGGCAAGAATCTCAAAGATGCAGAGTACGATGTCGTCGCGCAGGAGAATGTCGTCTCCCCCGATGGCACCGTGCGTGCGTCCAAGGGACAGGTCGTCGACCATGTGACCACCGGTGACGATGGAACCGCCACCACCAAGAAACTTTATCTCGGTTCCGGTTCCGCAACCTATGCCTTCATCGAGACCAAGGCTCCGAAGGGCCATGTGCTCGATACGACCCCGGTCGAGTTCACCCTTTCCTATAAGGACGACAAGACCGATCTCGTGACCGCTTCCGTAGAGCAGAAGGACAAGCCGACCAAGGTAAAGGTCAACAAGACCATTCTCGGTACCGATGATGTCCTCGCCGGCGCCAAGTTCGACATTTGGAACATCGATGACCAGGAGACCTTCCAGACCGGAACTTCCGTCGCAATCCGCGCCGATGAGGGCAAAGAGGTCTCCGTCAAGCAGAATGTCTCCTCTTCCACCGTCACGGTCAATTCGAATGAATATTCGATTGTCCTGAAGGACAAGGACGGCAAGGAGATCGAGGTCGGAAGCGACACGGCTGTCGAGGCTGGTGACTACACCGTCGTGGCTAAGAAGGGCGACGATGAGGTGAAGCTTTCCGACGCCACGATTTCCGTAGACAAGGGTAAGTCCTATACCGTCGCCATCAAGAATCATATCTTCGGAACTTCCGCAGAACTCAGCGAGACCGGTGACTCGGTGCCGAGCGTGAAACTGACGTGGGATGCCGCCCGCATGGCATACACCACCGACAAGGCCCTTGCCTCCGGCAAATACACCGTCTCCGTCGATGGTGTCGCGGTGGGAAAGATTTCCGTCAAGAGCGGCGAGATCGCCTACGCATCCATCTCCAATGACACGGTCAAGCGCGAGCCCGTCCTCCTCAAAGACGGCAAGAAGTTCACCGAGCGCACCACAGATGTAAAGGGTGAGTTCGACGTGAAGCACCTCACCACCGGTTCCTACCGCATGGTCGAGACCGAGGCTCCAGCCGGCTACATCGAGAACCCGAACGTTTTCGCCTTCACAGTCGATTCCGACGGCATGACCGAGGGCGTGATCGAGTACACGATCGATGTCACGGACGACTACACCAAGCTCCATGTCTCCAAGCGCGATATCACGAATGAGGCCGAAATCGAAGGCGCGAAGCTCACGCTCAAGGATTCCGATGGCAAGGTCATCGATTCGTGGACTTCCACCACGGAGGACCATGTGATCAATGCCCTCGCGCCCGGCAAGTACACGCTCACCGAAGAGCGCACGCCGCACACTTATGATGTAGCGGAGTCCATCGATTTCACCGTGGAGAAGACCGGCGAGATCCAGACCGCCGTCATGTACGACAAGCCGATCTCCATCAAGGGCGAGATCGACAAGCGCCAGGAGATCGCTGACCCCACGCATCCGTATACGGAGGCTAACGGGGACGGCGAGAACAACGCCGATACCAGCACGTCAGATGACGGAAGCTATGATTACACCCTCGATTTCCGCTCCACCTCTAACACCTGGACGGATGAGTTCACCGTCGAGGACGACCTTTACGGAGTCATGACCGGTAAGGCCACCCTCGATTCGATCACGACCCCGCAGGCGTACAAGGACTTCGATGGCAAGATGAACGTCTGGTACAAGACCGATCAGACACCATCCGATTACTCCGACGAATCCGGTGCCAACCAGACCCTTTCCGACGGACACGGCAACCCGTGGCTCACCGACGAGTCCAATTCCGAAACCCTTGGCGAAGACGGCCGCAAGATTGATTACACCGGCTGGAAGCTTTGGAAAGCCGACGTGTCCACCACCGAGGCCGAGGACCTTAAGGTATCCGACCTCGAGCTTGCCGAGGGCGAGCACGTCACTGCAATCCGTTTCGAGTACGGGCGCGTCGAATCCGGCTTCACCACGCGTGAGGACGATTGGGACCGTGACGGCATCAAGGACTCCCATGATGACGTGAACGACGCAACCGAGACCGCCAAGGGCAACGGTTCGTACTCCGATGGGGTCTCCATCCTCGTCGATCTCGACGGCTCCGGCAAGTTCACGGCATTCGGCAATAACGGTCTCGGCGGTAAGATCAAGCAGAAGGATGGCACCTATACCTGTAAGGACGGGGATACCGTCTATTCCCTCACCCTGAACAAGGACGGGTCCGCCTCCGCGAAGATGACCGATAAGGACGGCAAGGAGACCAAGGTCGACCTCGCCACCGGTCAATTCAAGATCAGCGAGGGCGTTTCCGGTGACTATGCACCGGCTATCGTCCATATGAAGGTCACCGACGATTACCGCGCTGGCGACTCCTTGGAGAATTACGCCAAGGTCGACCTCTACCGCAACGGCGGTGGCGAGGACCAGCTCGAGGACCATGACGATGACAAGGTGAAGCAGACCACGAAGTCCGATTCCGCCATCATCGGCACCACGCTCACCGGCGAAGACGGCAAGCACACCGTCAAGGTCGGCGAGAAGGTCGAGCTCACCGATACCGTCTCCTACACGAATATCGAGGCAGGTGTCGAGCATACCGTCACCGGTACGCTTATGGATAAGACCACCGGCGCTCCCCTCTCCGATGGGGACGGTAACCCACTCAGCTCGAGCGTCACCTTCACTCCGGAGGAGAAGGACGGCACCGTTGAGGTCAAGTTCACCGTCGATACGACACATCTGGACGGCCACGATCTCGTGGCATTCGAGACGCTGACCACCAAGGAAACGGAAACCGACAGGGAGACCGGCGAGAAGACAACCGTCGACAAGACCGTTGCCGAGCACAAGGACATCGACGATGCGAACCAGACCGTCACCGTCACCAGCGACAAGTCCTCGATGGCTCAAACCGGCCGCAACATCCTGATCGGCGCCGCAATCGCGGCTGCCGTCGCCGCCGGTGCGGGCGGTACGTATATCTACCGCAAGCGCCATCAAATCGATGACGCCGACGATATGATGGAGTAACCTTTAAGAGGGGCTTCCATCGCCTACTGAAGGGGCTATTCGGGGTAACCCGATGGCCCCTTTTTCACTAAAAAGGAAAGGAACTGAACATGACGAAAAGGAAAAGGATAAGCAAGATCGTTAACGGGATACTGCTCTGCATCTGCATCCTATCCGCGGCCGCAGCCCTCCTGCTGGGAGGAGAGACGGTTAAAGAGGGATGGGAATACGATAACCTCGCCAAGGATGCCGAGACCCAGACCGCAGACGGAATCGACTGGGCTATGCTCCGCAGCCGTAATCAGGATATCGCGGCATGGCTCAGGGTCGAGGGAACAGCTATCGACCTTCCCGTCGTAAACACGCGCAAGGGAGACCCCGCGGACTTCTATCTGAGCCACGATTTCGACCGCAACCCGTCGTTCGCGGGTTGCCCATACCTGGATGCAAGAAGCACAGCAGAAGGTGCGCACGCACTCGTATACGGACACCACATGGGGTTTACCGGTCAGATCTTCTCCCCTATTTTCGCGACCTACAGGCAAGCGGAATTCGACAAGATCGGCGAGATGTATTGGTTCACCCCCGATAAAGGACGGCAGGTTCTCAAACCTGTCATGGCGATGTCTGTCGATAAGAAATACCAGCCAATCCAGACGTTCGATTTCACTTCCGCAGAGGAAGTACGGTCGTGGCTTTCGGATATGAAAAAAGACGCGACCGCCGTCAGCGATGACTGCGACGCCACGATTGCAAACGCAACCCGCGCAATCACACTCGTCACCTGCTCTTCGATGAATACGGGCGGTCGAGCTAGAACGCTTCTTATTTTTGTTCAGTAAGGGCGTAGTACACTTGTACCATAATACAGATATGGTATAATGATATTATACTTTTAGAAAGGAGCAAAAGAATGATCAAAAAAAACGATCGCCCAAAGTTTGTTGCAGAAGCTATATATACGAACACCTTGGAAGGTAAAAGAGTTTCTGATTTCTTTCTTGAAGAAGCAAGCAGGTATTGCAACGATGAAATCGACCTTGCTGAATTTGATCGCCGCCTTTGCAAGCACTACGGCATTTCACCGTCTCAGCTAGAAAGGTAGCCACCTATGTCCTTTGTCAACCCATATATTGATACTGAAACAGGACTTCTCATCAATTCGATAGGTGCAAAAACTCAATCAGAACTCGATCAAATAGAAGCGGACTTCGTTTCTATTGGGCTTTTGAAGTTATATGACGAAAAATTTAGAGTCAGCTATTCGCTTGAAGACCTGCAATATATCCATGCTTCTTTATTTGGCAAAGTATATCCGTGGGCTGGACAAATCAGAACTGTTGAAATACACAAAGTTGGAGATCCAGACAATTCTAATTTTGCGCCTTCGGCCCTAATCGAACCAGCTTTCTATAATTCGATGCAAGAACTTGGTGAAGACCATAATCTCCAAGGTTTAAATCAATTATCGTTTGCCGATCGTCTTGCATACCATTTTTCAAATGTGAACTATATTCATCCTTTTAGAGAAGGTAACGGGAGGACTCAAAGAGTGTTTTGGTCACTATGCGCAATGGAAGCAGGATATGACTTAGATTGGACTTCTGTTAGCAGTCGAGACATGGAAAGTGCGTCTAAAATTGCCAGGCTCAATGACGACTTGACTGCCTTAAAAGCAATTTTCAAGGAAATTGCCATACCGTTTAATAAAAACAGCAGTCTACCTATAGACGCTGTTTACAAAAGACTTCTTCGAGTAAGAAACCATTTGTCCATGCAAGCAGACAGAACATATGATTTAACTGAAAAGTATATTAGATAACTCCAAAAATAGCGTTAAAAACAGCGCTATTGTGGTATAAGAACTGTAGATATAGGTACGGGTTCAGTTTTAGAAGGCGATACAATGGACAGCGATATTCCACCGATGCTTGGAATCTCACAAGTCAAACGGGATTTCTCCCGCATCGCAAAAGACGTGGCGACGACTGGAAAGCCGGTCGTCGTCCTGAAGGGAAGCAAGCCGATCGTCCAGATCGTACCGCTCCCGAATTCATCCATCCAGGATGAAGCACCAAAGACAGCATAAGGAGGAAATGCAAATGGATGATATGAACATGAACAACGAGCCGCCCGTTTACGACAGCGGCGATATGAAACCGACAGATCCCATCCCCACCGAGGGTGAGAACGATGCCGGGCTCACCGAGGAACTTCCGATGTATGAGGATACGTCGACCGGTGACCGAGGCGGGCGCAAGAAGATCATCGCGATCGCCGCAGGCGTCGTGCTCATCGCCGGTCTCGGTATCGGCGCATTCGCGTTGAGTTCCCATAAGACAGCGAACACTCAGCCGGCCAAGCAGGAGCAAACCGTCACACCGGTCAAGGACAACTCTGAGGAAAAGACGGACAATCTGTCGACTTCTGATATCGCCAAGCTATGCTCGACGCTCAAGCTGGACGATGCCGATCTGTCGATCGCTTCTGACCAGGTACGGGTCGATGCCAAAAGCGGCCGCGTACTCGTGACCCAGGTTTCCGAGGACGATGCAGCCAAGATGGTCGATTCGACTGCCCGACGTTCCGCCGCCCTCGCTGCCTTACTCAACGGAAAGAAAATCAAGGGCGTCAGTGCCGTCGATGTGACGTGGGTTGCCACTGACAAGGACGGCAACATCAAGGTCGCCGTCGCATACGATGTCACAAAGGCGCCGACCGGAGGATCAACCGTCGACATCATCAACGGATCCGGCGGACATGTGATCGCCGATGACATCTGGTCCACCGATGGTGTGCATGACCAGGGCTATGACCAGAATGCCGGCACCGTGAAGAAACCGGATGGGACCTCTATTTCGACTGGAGCCAAGACCGAGGAGAAGAAAGAATCCGACGGCAAGGACCAGAAGTCCGATGACTCCAAGAAAGAGGATAACAAGTCTTCCGACTCGTCGAAGTCTGACAGCAAGGGAAACTCCTCCGACTCCAAGCAGAATTCCAGCAATTCGCAGAGTTCCGGCAGCAACAATTCCTCTTCCAACGGCGGTAGCCAGAAGAAGTGGGTTGCCGAGCAGGGACACTGGGAGACAGATTACAGCCAGGTCTGGGTGCCGAATGTAGTGTATACGCGCCATCCTCGTTTCTGGGTCAACCATGGTGGTACTATGGTAGGGCCCTTCGATTCCGAAGATGCCGCCTATTCGTGGGTTCATAATGATATGGACAACGGCGGCATCGGAGGATCTGTCGTAAACGATTCGTATACCACATCTGAGGACCAGGGACATTATGAACAGCAGGCTACGGGACAGCATTGGGTTGTCGACGTCGCCGGTCACTGGGAGTAATGTACATCGTTCCTCTCCTCTTACATTCGGTAAATAGATTGTACCATAGTACTACGACACTAGCGGTGAGAATTTACCGGTAAAAAGAAAGACCTCGGAGTTTAATCCGGGGTCTTTTTTGCAGGACGAAATGATGCCTGATACAATCAGCAAAGGCGCGGGGTGCGCTGAAGCCCTACCCGAGTTTTCGGGGAGGTGGTCATATGGACATTCTACGTCTTTTAGTCATAGCGCTCATGCTTACGACCGGGCAGATCATTCTGGGTCGTTAAATTCGACCTATTAAATGACTGAAGCCGCCCCTGCAAGGACGACTTCAGTGACGAGGTGAAAGCCTCAAAACCTGTTTCTATCCACGTAGGGCGCCGGTTCTGCAAAACCGTTAAGCGCACCCTCGCGTCATCTTTAGTATAGCTGCTACCAATATTTCTACCGGTTAGTTTTGAAAATTCCCAAAAACTTTCCTGCAAAACCAATCATTGTCTTCCGTGTTGACACTCCCCGTAGTTGAAACAAGGGGTTTTACGACGGTTTTGATAACCCAGAAACGATATCTGCAGTCACAATTCCTATGCCAATCCTTTTCTACGGCGTTGAGCCATTCGGCACGCTTGCGAGCAGACATCGTTCAAGGATCCGATTCCACTTTGAAGGAACGGTGCCCCGCAATTCCGACAAATACCGATCCTCAGAGAGTCCCTGTAGACTATTCGATATAGCAATTCTGCGAACAGGGAATTGCGTTTCAAGCTCGGCACCGGACGACTGGAAAACCATGCAGACGTGTCAGTTTCCCATCCTAGGCTTATCTGACCGTATGAAACAGCAAGGTTCGAAACGGAGCCGATCAACGCATTTATGATATTTTCCGCATCGCTTCGTTGCGAACAGCCAACTTGCGTACAAAGCAGATAGTTCCTTTCTGCTTTGTCGTTCCACCCATCGAATAGACCTCTATATTTCTCGGAAGAAACAGACGATGTAAGGATGAAGGCCGATTCGCTCTCGTCATAAGAGGCGGATCCGAATACCTCGGCATAGATATCTTCGGTTCCAAAATCACCGATCTTTTCCCGATGAGTCAAAATCCCGACTAGCTGCTGATAGGAACGATAATCAGTCAACTTATCCGCTAACAATCTGCAGCTTCCTTTTCCCGATGAAAAAAAAGGATTAAATGTAAATGGAATGTACCAGAGCGTTTTATCAAGACACTCAACATAGCAGCGAGCGAAACCCGTGTCCTCCATCGGTGCATCGGAACCGGCAGCAAGAAAACTGAGCAGCTTGGCAACCAAGAAGATGACAGAACGCGCCATGCTCCAATCGGCAAGAGTCTCCACCGCGACCATAGTAGAATCTGGATCCGCGTTACCGAGTACGTCCGTGAGCCATTGACCATTGCAGGGGATTTGCTTGGCTGCATGACGTGCCGAAGCTATGCTCGATTCTAAGACTGTGTTCGCGCTCAACTCGGTCTCATATCTGAGCAATTCAGGGACAGGCGGTCCAAAGTGTATGCCACATGAACCGGACATTATTTCTTCGATACTGTATAACCGCATGCCAGTTATGGGATCAGCCGATGGAGGCAATAGTGGTGGAAGCGCGGAAATAGCGTCAGCGAGAGCTATCGGCCTTCGTGCCGTCAAGAGTGAGTTGATCTTTTGGGTTTCTATCCCAACGGTCTCGTCTTTCGAGAGAAGGGCTTTAGAAATAGGCCTGATGACAATATGCATCCCAAGATCATTGGTACCGATTGCCGCTTTTTCCATTTTGCACTACCTTTCCTTTTTGCCATAGCAATAGGGACAGCCTTTCCCTGCCGCCCTTGAATATATGGCAGCCTCCCACTCATGCCCGCACTTTCCCAGCCACCACGCCTTCTTATTGGATTTTCCGGCAATCTGCATCGGGCGAAGCCTACCGTTCTTCGTGGGATGCCATTCGGCGGCCAGACTTGGATTCACCGTGACGAGGTCGTTAACGCCTTCGACGACATGTCTCTTTGAACAATGGGGACATCCAATTCCCCTGCTCCTATTTCCGATTACCGCCTCCCACTCATGCCCGCATGTTCCTTTCCACCAGACCTTTCGGTTGGATCCGGCAGTCACCTGCGTCGGTCGAAGGCAGTTATTCTTCGTCGGATGCCACTCCGCTGCCAAATCCGGATTGACTGTCGCTAGATCATTTTGACCGACGATTAGCTTTGCCATTTAGTTGACCTTCCCTTTTAACCAGTCTACAGCCCACCGATTATAGAGCTTAAAAAGAGTCGCCCGAAAAAGACGACTCTTTAGACCTATCAGTTTTAGATCGCACTACTTCTCTTCTGCCTTACAAGGTGTACGAGTCAACCATTTCGTCATGACAAGTTGTTTGACCGGTTCGCCATCGACATTCATCCCGCTGACAAATAGCCAACGTTTGCTACTCGGTCCGAGAACAGTCCATGCACGTCCATCCTCACCATACAGAATGTCGCCGAACAAGATGGGCTCTCCGTCCGCATCGACAATCTCCTTACGTGCCATCGCGTGGCAGAGCTTACGGAACTTACTGTAGCGATGGGAAACCTTTTTATATTCGCCTTTAAGCGTATTGAACTCGTGGCGCAGAGAGTTCAAATCGTTTTGGAGCTTCCCGGTCTCTTCGGCCCGTTCAACCAAAACATGGAAAGCTTGCTTAGCAGCCTCTCCCGATGCACCGGAAAACACGCTATCAATTGCAAACTCAATCGAACGGATGTCTTTATCGGTAACTTTCTTTTTGCCCATAGCCACTCCTATCAGCCAAACTTTTATTTATCGTTAAAATCCATTGTACCACAATACTACGACACTATAATTAGGCACTTGAAATTAGCGCGAACGTTCCAACATGTATTCAGTCAGCCAACGTCGAAAAGCATTGAGGAACGGTTGGCTGTTCTGTGTGTCGGCCCATCCACAGAAGCCGATGAAGCCGTCAGAGTTGAAGCTTATCGCCTCGCGACCGTTCCACTGGTCAAGACAGTCAATCTTGATATATGCCTTCTCAAGACCACCTTCCGGCTTCATTTTGCAGCACAGACTGTCAGACTTCCGACGTGGCGTCATGAAGTGCGGGGTCATCCCGTCACGGTGAGACCTGGCGCACTCGATGGCGATATAGCCCTGGAGGGCATCGAGATCGCAGTGGCGTATATCGTCGTAAGCGAAGCCGAGTGACGTGAAAAGCTCGCGGCAGAACGTGGAAGTCAGAACTTGCATGATGGAGTCTTTCTATTTGAGGTGGTTGGATGATACTATGATAGCATAATAGGTAATGCGATATCGCATAATTGCGTTGTCACACTTACAACGTTAGCCTTTTAATAAGGTTTGTAATGAAAGGAAGTCCGCATTGAGTCGAGACAAGATTGCAGTAATCATCCCATGCTTCAACGAGGCTCCGATGATAGCCAAGGTCGTTGGAGACTTCCACCGCGAGCTACCCGAGGCATCAGTCTATGTCTACGACAACAACTCGACCGACGACACCGCCGCCATCGCCCGCTCGCGAGGCGCTGTCGTCAGACTCGAACCCCGCCAAGGCAAGGGAAACGTCTGCCGCCAGATGTTCCGAGACATCGAAGCCGACTGCTACCTCATGGTTGACGGCGACGATACCTACCCAGCGGAATCGGCGCGGGCACTTTGTGCCCCCGTTCTCGCGGGCGAGGCCGATATGGTCGTGGGCGACCGCCTATCGAACGGAACCTATGCGAAGCAGAACGGACGTACCTTCCACGGTTTCGGCAACGACCTCGTTCGTGCCATGATCAAATGGATATACGGTTACGGTTTCGAGGATGTCATGACCGGTTACCGTGCCATGTCCAGGCCATTCGTCAAGACCTTCCCTGTCCTGTCCGAGGGTTTCCAGATTGAGACCGAATTATCGATCCATGCCGTCGACCGGCGCTGGCGTATCGTGAATATCCCCGTGAAATACCGTGATCGCCCCAATGGCTCGGTCTCCAAATTGAATACCGTAAGGGATGGGCTGAAAGTAATTGCCATGATCGGCACGCTGTTCAAGGACTACCGCCCGTTAAAGTTCTTCTCGCTGGTCGCTTTGGCATTCTGCATTGGAGGCCTATGTGCCGGCATGCCTGTTGTGAGTGAGTACCTTGCCACCGGTCTCGTGCCCAGACTCCCGACAGCCATCTTAGCCGTGGCGTTCATGTTTATTGCCGCCCTCTCTCTGGCTACTGGATTCATTCTGGATGCCGTGGCAAAAGTTGAGCGCAAGCAATGGGAGCTGCGCGTATACCGCCAAGCTGAGAACGAGTGAAACGATCAGACCGTGACGGTCTTTCAACTGATGCATGCTAGATTCGTTACTAGAAGCGTCTAGATTATCTGGTTGAAATACGGTTTGATATACAGAATGCCTAAATGAAAGATTTTAACTGCTGCTCAAACCTTTTATAAAATACTTTCTGCATTTTTTGTTTGAACTCTTCAGCAGTAAAATTTCTGTAAATCTTAACAGAATAGCTCTTTGCCATTGGAAAAATAATTTCATTTTCTTGTGACAAATTCGAATTGTAGCAATCAAGGTAACTGCTAAATTTATTAACATCTATCCCTACGCTCTGACCTGTATTGGAGTGAAGAAAAGTGTACTTAGCATTCCTAGATACATGATTATAACCTTTTGTAAAATCAAAAGACGAACTCCAAGATGCTACCATTCCATGCCATTTAATTCGAGGCATGCGCCGTTTTGGCTCTTTTGCTAATAGTTTCGGCCAAACATAAGCTTTATCTATTATCCGGAAAATATCGCCCTGGTACTCCCACTGGGATTCAAACTCAGCGATTTCTTTCGGAGACTGAACCAGCTCCTTACGATACTCATTTCTTACTCGAATTAACGCTCCTAAGATCTCATCATATAATCTAAGAGACTCTTCACTATATCCTTCTCCACATAAAGGTCTTTCACGAAATTGAGTAAGAACAATGCGTAGCAACTCTAGTTGCGACTCATAATTTAATTTGTTAAGTGGATGTGACAGTGATGTTGAAAAAATCGGTAAGCCCAAGCGTTCAGTTTCTAATTCGCGTAGTGTTGATGTCTGTCTATTCATCTTTCGCTGATCCGTTCAAGCAAGATTAAATACTTATCATTTTTCGGGATAACAGACTATTGAATAATCAAGTTATTCAATAGTCTCTTCAGAGATTTTATCTACTGAATAGTGCTGCTTAATTTGCTAAATTCGTTCCTCATGTGAATCATGCTCTACTACATTGCGTTGATTAGCCAGCGATTCACACGAGTCTCTTGTTTCAAGCGCTTTGTTGGTTAATGACCTCGCCCTATCAATGCTCTCCATTTCTTTTAGCTTGTAAATGCATTGGGGCTGATGTATAATGCAATTAGGGTCAAGGCTTGAGTAGTTCCCGAACAATTGGCGTTCGGCCAGACGCTCAAGTTTTTGACCCTGTTTTTTTGTCTATGTAGACAATCTTGTCTGGCGTCAATGCCCCTTGGAATAATTCATACGTCTCCAAGATAGATAATTTCAAATCGTAGCTGACATGACATTACTCTTCATATCTGTTGCCCTTGCCGCAGTTACAGTCCTCGCATAGCGTCTGCAGATTGCTCATTACCGATTTGCCACCACGCGAGACAGGGACAATATGATCGACGTGCAGTTTGACACCGTCCTCCTTTCCCCTGCCACAGCGAACGCAGTGAAAGTTGTCTCGACGGAGCACGTCGTAGCGCATGGCTCTCGTGACCTTAGCGTGCTCGGCATCGTTGGCTATGCGACGGTCCTGATATTCCAAGCGGCGCTTCTCACGTGCCTGCTTTCGTTTCGCCTTCTTGTGATCTTTGATAAGCATCGTGATGATAATTTCACTGCCCCAGAGAACAGCAGCGAAAATCAGGATCGGCTTAAAGGCATCTATGATCGGGGAAAGGTAATTGCCTTCCATGGTAATCACCCGAACATTCGCTTGTCACCGGGGTCGGATAATCCACCGCTACTCGTTAACTCTTTGAACGTGTCGCACTTGTCATCTTTGTAACAGTACATGTAGTAGGTTCTCCTTGATCTGATCGGATATTTCCTAAAGCTTTGAGAGTGCAGCGATGAGTTCGGCACGCTGGGCTTCAGTGAGCTTGTCAATGTTACGGACGATAAAGCGGATAGCCGTAACCATCTCCTGCTCATCATAGGTTCCGATGATATCCAAGGGTTTCACCCCAAGGACATCTGCCAGGGCGGCAACCGTGTGCGCCCTCGGCTCCCGTTCGCCGTTGACATACCTGCTCACCGCCGCCGGTGTGAGACATGCTGCCTCGGCCAGCTCCTTTTGACTCATCCCCCGCTCCTTGAGCAAGGCGGCAAGTTTATTTCCAGTCAACGTTGCCATTATGTACCCTTTCTCGGTCGTATGTGGCAAAAACTACCGGATATCGGTAATTATAGACAACGCACTAGGCCATGTCCGCGGAGTTACCCCCTTGTTTTTATCGAAACCGTCGCAAACTCCTGGTTTCAAAATTGGCGATAAACTGTGAAACAATTTCGGATCTATCGTCTCGGCTCATATGCCGCCGTGATTATACTTGCACTCGCTTAACCTGATTTGTTAAATAAAATGCACAAATCAGGTTAAATGAAAACTGTAAATTTGGTTAAACGTGCCGGTAAAACAGGCAGTCTTTGCTTAAAGGCGATTGCATTAAATGTTCCTGAAGTCCATCTCGCAGTTTTCGATAAATTCAGCACTCTGGATAGGGTAAAATAATGCCGACGGCAGCCCAAGTCGTAGGAAGCTGGGCAGAGCCGTTGCTTAGTAGAGTTAGGTCATCGTCTTAGCGACGGTGGCCTTTCTTTTTGGGCTTCGAGCCCTGCTTGAGTGCCTTGGAAAGGCCAACAAGCGCTGTAAGAAGCATCATTCAATCTGTTGTTATAATTAAGTCCCACCCACGATATGCTTGATGAAGACCCTAGGATGAACTCACATGAGAGCCCAAGCGTACGGTGGTTTTATCCGCCTAAAGAGGATAAAATGAAAGCAGAAAACGACGCATCCCGTGTAAGCAACATGGAGCGCGGGCGGCCTAGTTTTCAGTCTTTGTTAAATGCCCGGGCTCCGACCCCCCGGGCATTCTTATTTGCGCTTGTGGCGCAAATGCCGTCCACTGTCCGCACCGCGCGTACGCCTACGGACCTTAATCCGAACCTCATACGAGTTTAAAAACGCGATGATGAACGTGCCGACCGTTGCAAGAGCGGCCAGCGCGTTAAGGAATTTCAGCATATGGTGACCTCCGATCAAATCGTCGGCCGCCCGCGCACGGAATGCGCCGTGACATCAATTCTAACCGAACCTGCGACTGCCCCAGTTAACTGGTACACCTCTGTTATTGTTCATATTCAACGTCTCAAAACGTATAGGGATTGCACCTATCGCAACGATAAGGCAAGGGGAGAAGCGCAGCGCCTTCTCCCCCTTCAATGATTTATTTCTCGGTTACCGCTTTACCAGCCAAGGCTGAATCTCCTTTTCGAGGGCAAGGTAATCCCACCGCAGCTCTACGGCGCAAGCGTGTCAACTGGTGCAACGATGACGCCCTCTGGCATCGTGTGCGCCGGCATACCGAACCCGATGACGATGAGCTTGGCCGCGGGCGGCTTCTTACCGCGCTCAACCAACTTTCGCTCCAGCCGAAGCAGGTTTGCAGATGCCTCGGGAATCTGGGAGCTTCCAAGTTTTACTTCCACGGCAATCCAGGTTCCATCGCGCCTGTGAATCACGGCATCGACTTCGAGATCATCGGCGTCGTGGTAATGGGATACCGATGAGTCGTTTACAGCGGCATAGACCTTAAGGTCGTGCAGGACGAAGGATTCGAAGAGCAGTCCCAGTGTTTTCGGGTCTGATACCAATGACTCCGGATTTGCTCCGAGTAGCGCGACGGCAAGTGAAGGGTCAGCGAGATGCCTTTTCGCGCTCTGTCGCAGTTTCACAGGCGACCTGAGCGCTGGATGCCAAGCTGGAATATCGTCGATGATGTTTATTCTACGCAAGGCATCCATATAGCGCCGCAGTGTGCTCCTCGATACATCACCGCCGAGGTCCTTCTCAAGAGACTTTTCGCCGGCAAGAGTGGATTCGTTGCGGGCAAGTGAAGAAAGAAGAGCCCTGACTTTCTCTGGATCACGCTTCACGCCGTCAACCTTTGAAACATCAGATTCGCAAACACCGTCGACATACGCAGAAGAGATACACATGGCATCTTCGGTTGACCTGCCAACGGCTTGCGGCCAACCGCCTCGACACACCAAGTCTGCGATGGCAGAGATGCCTTCAATTGATCCAAGAGCAACCCCGATCGGCTTTTCAGCGAACAGTGTTCCGAGGGAGACCGATCCCGATGAAATGCCGAGCTCGAGGAGAGTCATCGTGTCCATGCGGAGTCGAGACACGCGCCCAACTCCACTGTGCATAGGTTGGCTTGCGGCGTTCGGCGTAGCAGACCCAGTTAGAAGAAACTGTCCGGGCTCACCCATTCTTCGGTCGCACTCGAAACGCACTGCATCCCATATTTTAGGCTCCTCCTGCCACTCATCGATGAGTCGCGGAGCTGAGCCTACTACCGCCTGGGCGGGATCGAGTCGGGCGAGTTGAAGTGCCGCAAAACCGCCGGCTGGATCTGAGAGGGACAGGGAGGACGCTGCAAAACGTTGCGCCGTTGTAGTTTTCCCGCACCACTTCGGTCCCTGGATAAGCACGGCACCGAAGATACTGAGATCGCGTTCAATTAAACGATCGATGCATCTAGCTATATACCTATTCATAGAACTTCCCGTCGTTCATTGAGCCATCTTGTTTTATAGCATTTTACCAGCACGTGAAACATTCTGACGACGTCACGTGAAACAATCTGGCGACAAACTGTGAAACAATTTCGGAACTATCGTTTCAACACGTATGCCGCTGTAATCATACTTGTACTTGTTTAATCTGATTTGTTAAACAAAACGTGCAAATCTGGTTAAATGAAACCTGCAAATTCGGTTAAACGTGCTGGTAAAACAGGCAGTCTTTGTTTAAAAGCAATGGCATTAAATGTTCTAAAAGTCGATCTCGCAGTTTCCAATAAATCTATCACTCTGAATAGATTAAAATGATGCCGACGGAAGCCTAAGTTGTAGAGAGCTGGGCAGTGCCGTTGCTTAACGAAGTTAGGTCATCGTCTTAGCGACGGTGACCTTTCTTTTTAGGCTTCGAGACCCGTCTTTGATTTTCCCGTTGTTAAACCAGGGGTTTTACGACGGTTATGATAAGTCCCATCCACGATATACTTGATGAAGTCTGAAGCTCCCTGAAAGGTGATCACAATGGCCCATATAGCGAAATATCAATCTGGCGCGATCGGTCACATGTGCGCCCTTTACGAGAATGAGGCGATGCAAGCCAACGGTTACAACCTTGGTCCCAAAAGGCTCATTTCCCAAGTGCAGTTCATTAGCGAGCGAATTTCCGCGCTCGCGCTGAAACGCCATATGCGCAAGGATGCGGTGAGTCTGTGCGATTGCATCGTCACACTCCCCCGCTCTTTCGATGATAATCGCGAACGCGAGTTCTTCAAGACGGCATATA
This sequence comes from Coprococcus sp. RTP21204st1_G4_RTP21204_210225, assembly GCF_040915385.1. Classification (NCBI taxonomy): domain Bacteria; kingdom Bacillati; phylum Bacillota; class Clostridia; order Lachnospirales; family Lachnospiraceae; genus Coprococcus; species Coprococcus sp. RTP21204st1_G4_RTP21204_210225. The sequence continues at coordinate 107,923 of NZ_JBCPDP010000005.1, forward strand.
CATTTCTATCTCAGCGTTATGGTGTCGATAACGTCGTATCAGCCTACATACACAGGAACAGCTCCCGTCCGCACATGCACTTTGCCTGGATACCAGTTACCGAGGACGGTCGCCTTTCGGCGAAGAGTGTCGTGACACGTCTTGAGCTTAAGACGCTGCATCCCGACATGCAGCGGTTCATGGAATCGTCCCTTGGATGTAAAGTCGAGATTCTTCTCGATTCCGAAAAAGCCGGCGAAAGAATCCTGAGCGGGTTGGGGTTGAAGGACTACATAGATGCAAAAGCCGAGCTGGAACGACTTGACAGTGAAATTGCTGTGAAAAAAGCTCAGCTGAATGAAATCTTGCGTCAGGAACATGAGGCGCGTGAGCGTCTTGCGGAGCTTATTCGCTCCGCCGAGCAAGAAGACGCTAAGGGAGATTGAGAACGCGAGAAGGAGAGGTTGCTGATGGAGTACAGGCTTGCAAACGGATCCGCGATCACGGACGAAGATATTGAGCGCGAGTGCGCGGAATACGAATCCGGCTCCTGGGAGGGGAACCTGGTGAATCTCCGCGCCGACCGCTCCAAGCTTTCCGAGGGGGAGCCCAACACCAACCTGTACTTCAAGTTCCCGAGGACGGACGCCGATCTCATCGAGGAGGCGGCCGACATAAAGGCATACAACGAGGCGCTAATGGAAGACGATGTCACCCGCTATTCGATGGATGACGTCATGCATATGGCAATGGAGGCCGAGTGAGATCGAGGTCGTAAGGGTGGGCCACCGCCAGAGTGTCTGCAAGACCACGCAGGTCAACGCCGAAAAAATCGACCTCACCAGATACGTTCTATGACCCGAAAAAGAAGTGGTGCGAGTATCTGTGCTGCCCTTGATCTAATCGGCCCGTAAAACGAATTCTGTTAAGTCGTCTACCTGAGGCTTTGTGAAATCTGCTACTGCCGTGTCGTGACCATAGAAAACGGGGCCAGGAAGACACTTGGACCCCGCTGAATGCTCGACATTATTTCGACAACAGACTTTTCGATGCTACATAAGTATCGGCCGTGTTATTCGGAATGTCTTGCGGCGCGTATCCCTTGCCAGTCGAAATGCTATACCACTTGCCGTCTGCCCCACTGATATATTTTGAAAAAGGAGCCGGCAGATAGGAATTTGTTCCCTCACCATCGTCATAGATGACCCATTTCCAATTAGAACCGAGACTGACTTTGGACAGCGATTGGCAATTACCGAACATTTTGTTGGCACTAACAACTGAAGTGAAATCGAAGCCGGAAAGATCGAGAGATTGCAGAGACAGGCAGTCGAAGAACATTCCGAACATTCCACTACGGGATGCGTGTACGGACCAGTCTTTCATATTGATGCTCTCAAGCGAATGGCACTCTTGGAACATACAGCTGAAGTTCAAGGTTTTTGAAACATCCCATGAGGAAAGGTCGAGTGACTTCAATTTCCTAGCCCTGAAGAAAGCGTCGAACATCTGACGACACTCAGACGTGTCAATCTTTGCCACATCGACGGTTTTGAGATTGGTCATGTTTGCAAACCATACGCTGACACTTTCGGGAGCGATGCCAGTATCCACGACGGTGACCGTTTCGATCTGCGACTGATGAGCGGCCCAAGGAGCGTTTGATGAGCCATAGCGATCTGTGGGCGTCTCGACGAGCGTATACGTCCCCGTCTCAAACCCCGTGTACACCTCGGTCACGGTCTTGAACTCGAACTTATCGCCGACTTCCGGGACCTCAGCGCGTTTGTAGAAATCCAGACTGTTATCATCGGCACTATACACGGCAAATGCGGTTTCGGCCTGATCGGCTGAACCAGCGCCAAAAACATCCTCGCCGCTACCGAACCAGCCGCCAATCGTATCGCCTGTCTCATTGACCTGCTGGGCGATTTTGGTGCCGAAGCCGAGTAGTCCCGCGCCGATTACCACGGCGACAATCAGGACGATGACGTATTCGACGGTACCGGCACCGGACTCCGGATACGTCCTGCATGACCGTTTTTTAGTGGGGGGGGTAATTCTGGGCAATGATAACATGGGCGATCTCTTTTCGATGATGGTGAAATTCCCGCTCATATCCTGATATTCGTTTTGCAAGCACTGTGGATAATGATACACCAAAGCCCCCGGCGCCGTCCGTTCCGTCCTGTACGTGTACGGCTGGTGGAAGGAATATAAGCGGAACGGATAGCGAAGGGAGAAAAAAAATAGCACGGCTGGCACCGGGCTATCAATTCGTCTGTACCTGCGTTGCCCGCTTTCCGAAGATTGACCGTCCGAGGACGAGCTTCGCTGGTACAACTTGATTCTACCACGCATCGACTAGCTCTAGCGGTGTGACATTTGACCAACTTCTGCTGTTATAATGTACGGCGAGAAGATGGGACATGGGAGCAAGCCCTAGTGCGTTGCCATTCAATCAGCTGTTATAATTCATAGAAATCAGGGATTCCGTAGTTGTCAGCCCTAGTGCGTTGCCATTCAATCAGCTGTTATAATCTATTCTTGAAAGTTAGTCGCTTATAAGTTGCCCTAGTGCGTTGCCATTCAATCAGCTGTTATAATCGCTTGCGCCGATGGCCCGAAGGACGTGAGGCCCTAGTGCGTTGCCATTCAATCAGCTGTTATAATTCATAGAAATCAGGGATTCCGTAGTTGTCAGCCCTAGTGCGT
>NZ_JBCPDP010000005.1:110710-233945 GCF_040915385.1 Coprococcus sp. RTP21204st1_G4_RTP21204_210225
GTGCGTTGCCATTCAATCAGCTGTTATAATGGACGCATCAGCGCCCAGATTCGGTCTCCAGCCCTAGTGCGTTGCCATTCAATCAGCTGTTATAATATCCACCCACGAAAAAGCCCCTCTAGCAGGGGCTTTACTGTTTTGGAATTCTAAAAAACGCAAATTTCGGTGCATTTCGGGCCTGTTTCCGGCGAAATTCTGAAAAAGGAGATCACCTGCGACACAACCTGTAGAGATGCCGCAGGATATACTCCACGAGTGACTTGCGATTTCGCAAGTCCTCTTACCCAAGCGTTACTCGTTGCAATTCAATCAGCTGTTACGAATAGGAACAAGAAGAACTTGGTATAAATAATAATACCAGGAAAACAATCGATTTGAGCAATAATCCCGACCGCCATAAATACTTCAGCAAAATGGAGCCGAGATGTTACAAACTGTTGCCATTAGGACCCCCAAGCATCTTTGCATCAAAGATAACGCTCTCGTTATCCGGGAAAAGAAATCGTCGGAAGTCATCGGTAAAATTGCACTGTCAGATATATGGGTTATCATCATCGACAACCCCCAAGTAACCATGACGAGTGCTCTGATGTCCGGCATCAACAAGGCTGGTATCGGAGTCCTATACTGTGGCTCGGACCATATGCCAAACGGACTTGCTCTTCCTCTGGGAGCGCATTCTAGACATGCCGAAATCGTCGAACACCAGCTTGCCATCTCAAAGCCATTGCGAAACCAAATCTGGAAACGGATCATAACGAAGAAAATTGAAAACCAAGTTGAAACGCTTAAGTTGTGCTTTGGCGACTCGGCTGAAGTTAAAAAAATCCGCGGCTATGCCCAGGAAGTCCAAAGCAACGACAAGACAAATCGCGAAAGCATTGCCGCAAGTGAATACTTCAAGACACTTCTACCCTACGGGACACGTTGGAATGGCCCTATGACCGCGCCGCTTAACTACGGTTATGCGATTTTGAGGTCAGGCATCGCCCAGTGCGCTGTCTCACACGGATGGCTCGTCTCACGAGGTATCCACCATCATAGTGCAGAAAACGCGTTCAACCTCGTCGATGACCTTATCGAACCGTTCCGCCCGATTGTCGACCTCAAGGTTGTCAGTGACAATATTCTCGAGCCCTTGTCCACGTTGAATAAAAAATCCCTTACAGAGGTGACTTCCGTTCTGGTATCAATCGACGGTCGCAGACATTCCGTCCAGACTGCAATAGATATCTACTGTGAATCTCTGAGACGAGCCGTCGAGTTAAAAGATGCCGATCAGCTGCTATTGCCAGATATCATCGGTCTCGAACGTGAAACAGACGATGAAAAACGGGCGAAAGGAAAGGCATGAGAATCATGCGGCTACTCGTGATGTTCGATCTTCCAACGAAGACGAAAGCCGATAAGGACAACTACATCAAATTCAAACGGTTTCTGGATGACGACGGCTACCAGAGGGAACAGAACAGCGTCTATTCACGTAACCTTCTAAGCAGGGCCTCATCTGAATCCCATGCAGAACAGCTGCGCAAACATCTCCCTCCGGCGGGGCATGTCGTCGCCATGGAGCTCACGGAAAAGCAATATGTCGACCGGAAAGTTCTCGTCAACACGTCTCCGTCTAACAATCGTGACAATCAGAGCCCGGGAACACAACTCTTCTTGGAGTTCTAAAATGCAATGGGACGGGCGCAACCCCGTCCCATTATGATTGCCCGTTAAACCGGAGGGTTTTCAAATTGATCGGCACGGTCCGACAGGAACCTCAACCAGCACAGACCGAGACAGTCTTCCTGCATGACCGTCAGCGATGAATCCCATTTCATCTGCTTCGGGAACGGCTCTTCTGCTAGTGGCCCCGTTTTTTGAAGCGATATGCTCTCCTTTCCGATTCTTGAATAAGATTTAACGCCACCATACGACACGTCGTACATGTAGTACCGCATCGCGCAGCCATCCTGCAGCAGCACGTCGCCCTGCTTCAGGAAAATACGAGGTTCGTTGCCTTTCAGCTGTACTTTCGGCCAATAATCGATCGAGAGGGCTTTTGAGAAATCTCTGATGAAATCCTGCCTGACATTCGGAACATCGATGTAATAGATAGGATCGAACCTCCAGCTACCGGACTTCTTTAAAGTCCTATCGAACACGCCCGCAAGCCCATAGACGCCGTCGTACAGCTTGCAACCGCCCTCGCCGTCTTTCCATAGCGTGGATGCAGGCTCGGTTTTCCCATTACGTCGATAAAGATCCTTTCCACGGTCGTCAACACCGACATAGGGATATACCGTGTCCTTAAGCAGGCTGCCGGTCGCGGTGCGGGAAACCGTCCGAGTCGGTACGATGCAGGGAATCCAAGCCTCGACCTGGGCCTTGAACTCGGGATATGGCATGGACTCGTAACGAAGCCTCTCCCGCTCCTTTATGTTCGACCGGCCGCTGTTGACCCGTGCGATGCCCTTCACGATCCTCTGGTCGCAACATGCGATTACCGCAGCATCAACCGCATGATGGCGGTCGTCGCTTCGATCCTTCTTCCCTTTCTCGTCGACAATCCCAATCCCCCAAATTCGACGCATGAGCGACGTCGCGGCACCGGCAACGCAGAAAACATGCTGCCTCTTATCATCGGGGAATGGCAGGCATTCGCGCACCCACATCGCGAGCTGTCGCGACATGTACCGCGTGTCGTTCAGGTTGCGATCGATGAATTTCTGCTCCTCTTTCCCGAACGTGCTGTTTTTCAGTTTGGAAAGCTTTGATTTCGTATAATGCGCAGATTTACCCTTTCCAGCCCACGCGTCCATACGTCTGCAAAAATCCCCGAAATCAGGCGCAGAAGGCTCGCCGGAAGTCATCCATTCATACGGCGTGCGGTTCGCCTTATCGCGGTTGCTTTTCGTAAGGCACAGGACCTTATTGGATTTCGAGTCATCGCAGGAACGCGAGAACGGGAGGATGTGGTCGATCTCGACATAATCACGGTCGTTCAGCATACGCTCCAGATTGATGCCCTTGCCCGTATAAGGGTCCTGGCCGAATTGCTCACGGTAGAGCCACATCTTCTCAAAATCGGCGCTGCTCACGTGGGCGTCATTCGGAAGACCGTAGAACGCAACGAGGTCTTTCTTCGCCTGCTCGTTACTGTCCTTATTGGCCTTATTCGTTGCCGCGATAATCGCCTTCTCATGCTTCGAGCGCTTGAGATCCTTGGCTACCTCGACTCGAATGATGTCTGGCAACCCATAATGCCTGATAATCGAATTGATCATGCGGCGTACCTGTGCGGTCGCACGAAGTACCACCGGGTTCGTGCATGTCGGATCGAATTCGAGGTAGGGACATAACAGCCCGTCCCTACTTTCGTTCCTTGCCGCAGCCAAAGCCTGCCTAGCCTCATATAGTCCGGTCGCCTTCTCCGCATTGTACAGTTTCTCAATCTGCGGATCCTTAAATGCATCGCGGAGCATCTGCAGGGCACGAACTCCCGTGCTGCAATATCCCGAAAAGAGCTTCGAGGCGTAGGGAAGATCGAGCAGAGAATCGATGTCCTGCTCTGACAGATCGAGACTGAGATTTTCAAGGGCGTTTCGCAGCGATTCGCCTGAAGAGGCGTATGTCAATGCCGAGCAGACGGCATCGGCCGCGTCGGTATCATCATGAAACCGATCGAGAAGCGCCCTGTTCGACATGAAAAGACCCGTGCAGAGGGCATTCCATGCCGGAATCTTGATACAATCGCCCTTCTCGTCCGTCGGCAGGCGGCTGTCAAAGCTGTCGGATGACTGCATATCAAGCTTTTCACGAAGTTGCGACCATTTGAGCGGCTTGGGATTCTTCGAGACGGCAAACAGGGATGCAACGATCTCATTCCGCTTCTCCGGGGAAATGTATGTCGCTTCCCGACCCTGATGCTCAATCTTTATGTTCGACAGCTTCTCGTACGCCCGTACCATCTCAAAGGAAATCAATGAGCTCGCAGCACGCTTCTCCGGGGCTCCGAGATAGGTGCAGTAACCGACCCTGCCATAGATCTTCTCATCGCGGGCGCTCGTGTCGGTAAGCCAGCGAAGTGCGGAAAGGTATTCCCCTTCCAGCTCCTCAGTAGCGATATCGCTCCCAAGATCGCGTTGGTGCCGGAAGATGGTATGGATCTCGTCCGTTACCATCTCGATGTCGACCATATAGCGGTAGTCACCTTCCCTGTTACGGGAAGTAGGCTGCTTCAAAAGATACTGGGCAATCGTCTCATAGCCGTTTTCATCCAGAATCTTACGGTTTTCCGACAGAGCCTTTTTAACCTTACCTGAGTCATCGTCGGTAGTGCCCTTGCCATGGTCGATGTATCCGCGCCTGCCGGCAAAAGCGTAGAGAATCCGCGCAAGTTCGCGTGCGTTCAGTTTATAGAGAAGTGCCTTCCCACGAAGGTGAAGAACGTCCGGTTCGTCCTTCCGGATTGCAAACCACTGTCCGTCCGCATCGTCCGGAATCAAGACGTACTTCTTTTCGATATCGCGGACAACCTTCTTTCGGTTCTTCCGGCGTTTGGTCGTACGGCGAACCGAGCGATAGCCACGTCGTATGCTAGCGCCACTCGGGCGAGCCGAAATATCCTTCTGCTTGCCCTCGACAGGTGCCTTGAAGATATGGCTAGCCATGAGGATGATCTCGTGGTTGCGTATATCGATCAGGCAGACTCCAACGCTTGCAATGCCAATATCGATTCCGAGAATGAGCCTGCGCGTTTTAGAAGAAAACTGCTCGTAAGGCATCAGTGCCGTCATGACCGTCTCCGGATGAAATCCGAATTCACGCGGGTCGCTGTACTCCACCATAGACCCTCACTTTCCTTTTAATTGATGATCAGATGGTTTAATAATACTACAAGCAGGTCATTTTTAGTTTTCCCCACCGCGAGCAGACAGAATTCGATGCGGTAAAATCTAGACCGATTTAGCCACTTCTGCCGTTGGAGACCAATCATGAAACGCCAAATATTTCCAACCGCGTCTAAATATCGCCATCGAACCCGACGCGAATTTGGTGGCGAGACCGTCGAGTACATCATCGTGATATTGGCCGTCGTCGTCATCGGTGGTGGACTGATGGGTTTTGGCAACCAGGTCTCAGGGCAGATCGGAAAAACCGGTAACAGCATCAGCTCATGGTTCGGCAAGGCGAACGGCGCCGGAGATAATGCTTCTGGCGGGAACGGCACCGGCGGAGGAAATAACGCCGGCGGTGAAAACAAAGGGGATGAGAATAGCGGCTCACAGTTCCAGGCCCCTACCGTGTCAGTAACGGGAATGGACGTCGTCGGTGAGAGGGTCACCGCTAAAGTGTCCAATTTACCAGAGGGTGCAACCCGAGTCAGCTACCAATGGCAGTACTCGCCTACAAAAACCGGAACTTTCAGTGATATCAAATACGGTGGAAATAAGAACTCCTACGAAATCTCGGAAGAAGACGAGGACTATTATCTGCGCTGCAAGGTGACGACATCCAGCAGCAAAGGAAAAGTCCCAGATGCCTACAGCGAGACAATCGGCAAAGTCTATGTTTTCGATTGGTCGAATTACCCTAGCGGGAGCTATCGCCCACGTTTTAATGGAAACTCGCTCGCATGCTGCACTGCCCCCTATGACTCATCAACTCAGATTCCAAGTCTGGGTGAAGGGGATTACGCCTCTGTCGTCTTCGACAACGAGCTTTCCAATATCCCGCAGGGCAATATCACCTACAGATGGTTTAAATGCGCCGGCCTCGGAAGCGGCGCCCAGCTTGTTGCCAAGGAACTCGGCTCCAGCCCATCTCTATCTCTCTCAGGTTTACAGGGATCGTGCATCAATTGCGAGGTGACCTTGACCGTCAACGGGAAAAGCAAGACATTTGTTCCTAAGGCAATTTGCAACGGCAAAGTAAGCGACGGTATCTACGTACGTCCTAGAATCGGTTAAAATCCCAGAGGATCCCCGAGGTATGGAGTTTGGAAAAACAGTTTGGGTAAAAGTCAATTCCTGGAAACGGCTCCTTGACGCCCACCAAAAGAAAACTGCATGCAGCCGCCCTCGTTTCGGGGGCGCTGCGCATCTTTTTAAATTGAATGAAGACAGGACACAGCCGATCGTCCTCACCAGGCTATGGGACAGAAAGACGGTTCACAAATGAGGGTTCCTTTTGGACTTGATGAGCACGGCAATGCCGTATGGGCAGACCAAATCCCCTACGACCGCAACGGGTTCAAGTGCGGACTTGTCTGTCCCGATCCGAATTGCGGGAAACGGCTCAAGGCAGTCCGATGGTCGAAGGACGACCCGGAGAGAGGCATCCACTATTTGGCCCACGAGGCAAATAGCCGGTGCGCGGTCGAGTCGAATCCAGAGTCCCTTCTCCATCTGGAAGCGAAAGCCGTCCTCAAAGGGCTCATCGGCCATGATTTCTACCTCCCTAACCTGTCTCTCATCGATAGCGTCCCGCATACGTCACGCTATCGGAACGCCGGCAAACTTGAATTCAAGAAGTATGGCAAACTGACAGTCCTTCCCGTTCCCGGCTCTTCTGTCCTAAAGTTCAGCCCCGAAACATACAAATCGTTCATTCCCGGTACCGGTTGCATGACTAAAATCGAGGATGTCAAAACAGAGCGCGATTGCGGCGCGATGTGCCCTGAAGGTCTCATTCCGGATGCGGTCGCACTGCTGTCGCATGCCGATACGGAGATCTGGGTCGCCATCGAATTCCGCGTCAGCCATCCGAAAGCCATCGAGGATGTGCGGAAATATGCCACCGTGGATTTCCCGGTCATGGAAATATCCATCACAGATGATATCGCAAATGCGGGGGATACCAGAAAGAGCCTGGCAGAACGAATTACAGGAACCGGCCATGCGACGCGTTTCGCCGGTCGCGAATGGCTCTACTCTCCTGCAGCTAAAAAGATTCTCAAGCGTAGCTGGCATATCGAGGCAGAACCATCCGATAAACCGCTCCGCCATAAAGGAACAGATCTCGTAAGGCTGGAGACACCGCTTCCGGCAATCACGGTCTATGCCGTGAAAGGCGCACCGACAGGTGAGACCTCATGGGACAACATCGACCTCACACTCCGGGAGATCTCCGAAGCGACCGTCGAGAAGCAAGAAGAGGCACTGAGGAAGAAAAGGTCACTCAGTTCCAGATGCCCTTCCTATAAAAACAGCGCACCCGCCGGCCGACAAATAAAGCAGACCGAAGATACCGGTTTTGAAACGCCGACGAAACCGCACGGGATTCTCGGAAGGCTAAAAGGCCTCTTCGGCAAATTTCGGAAGTGAAATTAGCAAACGTTTGCGAATTTGGAAAAGTCCACACGAAAACGGGCTGAGAAATCGCTATTATGGTTAAGAGCACGAGTTTGATCCCCTTTCTCGTGCAGGGACATCTTCTTCCCACCGATGGATGTGCCCGCTCCCCAATCTCGGGCGCATCCATCACCCATTTTGCAAATATACCAATATCCGCGTAGTCGTCATATACCATCGCTGGACTTGATCTCTTCTCATGGTCAAGGTCATTTTCTTCAATGCGAAGTGGTAGAATCTTACAAAAGGTATTCAAAGAAAGGACTTATGCAATGGTTCCGAAAGTAGACCCATCGAAATTTCCAGAAATGCTGAACGCTATTACGGAGAACGTCCGAGACAGCTATGCGGGCATGGTCTTTATCGACGATCCTGAAGATCTGGCCTCATGGGGGTTCACTAAAGAACAACTTGATGAACTGGACTCTTTTGCACAAAAATATGGATTGACTGACGTTCTCGAAATCAATGAATGGAATCCTGATTCCAAGCCGGATTATATCCTTTCGGCATTTTCCGGCCTCGTGGATAAGATCGACGATCTGCAGGGACGAATCCGACCAAAAGCCGATGATGTCTCGATTGAGAACTTTATCTACCTGAATCAGATCAAGGCCGATGTCCCCGAACCGAACCAGCTTGCCCATGCTGAAGAGAATGACCATATCTTCGGTTTGATCTCTAAATTTGCCGAGGGACAGGACACCGCATTCGTCGTGCAAAAGGTCAATTTCTCCGGAACGAAACAAATCGGTGAACCCGAATATGAGATTCTTCCTCTCGGACCCACTTCCGGTGAGGACCTTGCCGATTTCACCGAATGGTTTATGGATGATTTCAAGAGCGGCGTCGACTTTGGTTGCGATGGGAATCGCGAGCACCTTGCCATGATCGCCCATACCGGACTCTATCGTGAAGGCGAGTATGTGGATCAGCTACTCACCTTCCACCAACTTGATTTTTCCAATGCCCATGCCGTGACGGAAAAGTTTTCCTTTGAAGGCCGTCCAGAAAGCAACGAGTTCATTGGTGATCTCGACCAGCTGTTCCATGATCCAAATTCACTCGTCAGCTCGTCAGACATCATCGATATTATCGAAAACGGACCGGTCGAAGGTGTTTCCGACGGCGGAGCGCCCTACCATGAACACACGAGGCTTTCCGATAAAGCCGAACTCGCCAAATCTGCCTGCAGCAAGATCGCCGAATCTGAACAACGTGAACCGGGAATCGAGAAGCCGACCCAAATCGAGGCAAAATGATCAGCGAACGTGACCTCAGGCTTGCAAAGGCAATCGTCGACCCATATATCGGGCAGGACATTATCGCTACCGCCGTACTTGGGACGAAGCTCGGGAGCGTGCTGAACGAGAACGCATACCGTGAAGTCGTCAACACTGCCCAAAGGCTTATCGATGAAACCGAGTCTATTCCGCGGGGCAAGACACTCGAGTTCATTTTGAGAAAGCGATACGTCGAGACGATCAAGGCCAATCGGAAGAGCGATCTATCCCTTTCCAAAATGTGTGGGATGTTGAAGGGCAATCGTGCCGTAGCGCGAGGCGATTGCGAGACGAATAACGAGAAGACTTACGAAGAGCGTTAAATGCGGCGCCTTCGGCACCTATGATCTGCTCGCAACGCTCGCTGATGGATTGTTTTCTACTCTACTAAGGAGGGAATATGTGGCAGGAAAAGCTTCAGGACACAGCAGCATCCCATCCATGGCTTGAGCCGCATGAAGCCATCAAACGGAAAACCCAAGCACCGGGAATGCAATTGGTAGATTGGTACGGCTTCACCGTGCCGAAAACAAAAAAGGAGATGTTTCTCAAGCAGTCCGCCCGTCGTGAAGACCTCCTTGTTGTCGGCGAGGTCGACAACATCCACTCTTTTTTCAGCGACTACGAGACGGAATGGAGATAGAATATCCTATTCGATGATCTCGACGAGGCGCTGCGCTACTGCGAGGACGTCCGTTCCGGTTTCATCTCCGATATCCAGCTGCATTCGAGTTTCATCATGTACAAAGAGCCGGGATTTAAAGCCATGCCGGGTGGCGGCTTCGCCGGATGGAGCGATCTATTCTATGCGGCTCACGGCAACCTGGAATATGCCAACAAGCTCCTTTTCGATTGCCAAGCCGGTGATCGCGACGGCATGGACCCGCGCCGATGCGCAAGGGAAGACTTGATCAACGGAGTCATTGCCGAGTTCGGCAGCGAGTACATCATGACCGGAGATGCCGGTCAGAAGAACCGTCTGAACAGCGCGGAAATCTTGCGCTTCGAACTCGATAGCGTCCCGACTGACGGGAATGGGCATATCACCGGGTATTTCCACGGTTTCCCTCTCGGTACGAGCCTGGAAGATATCAGTGCGGCGATCGACAACGTAGGCAAAGTAGAAAATGGCCATCCGAACAGAATCGATGTCCCCGAAGAACCAGAACGTATCGAGGTGGAACAAAACGCAGGCGTTTCCAAGGAAAAGCCTCCCATCGCCGAGATGGAAGATACTTCCATTCGAGAGCCCAAAAGCCATCCCACACAACCGAAGAAGCCGGTCTGGACGAACCTTGAAGTTCCTCCCGACAGTGTAATTCTCCTCACAGGTGTCTCAAGGAAGACGGACAGACCATGGTATCGTGCCGATTGCACTCTCGGAGAGGAATCTTCAATCAAGCCAGGTGGCAAATTTAAAATCCTACTGAGTGAGAGGCAGTACGCACGCGCCGACGCTCAAAAAAAGGCCGGTAAACCGGTCAGTCTCGGACTGAAAACCGCCAGGTATCCAGATGGAGTCGAAATCGACGGCGAGATGGTCGCACTTGAAGACCTTGCCGCCGATATCAATGTCCGAAAAACCAACCCACTGCCCAAAAGTCCCGAGGAGTATCCCGGTGCCACGGAACAATCCTTTGACGGGAACGAATGGGTGAATTTTCGCTTCTTCCCGGACCTGGTCGACCTTTCAAAATCCATCGACCCAGACACGGCGAGAACGGATTATCGTGCCGATGTGACGTCCGAAGTCGCCGGGCGAAACTGCTCATTTACCCTGCATCTCGCAAAATGGCAGTACGATAAGGCCGTCAAGGACCAAAACCAGAACTCTCCTATCCATATCGGGATGAAGCTTAAATATATAAAGGGCGGCGTAATCCCAGTCCAGTTCGAAGGTGAGCAGTTCACCCATAACTATTCTCCAAAGAAACTCGAAGAAAGCCTGCCGAAGGTGCAGAAAGCACGTTCCGTCAGCGGGTGTAGGCAGGGAAAAGGAAACCGGGTATCCTCCTATCAAGACCGATCCTATCGTTTCAAAACGAAGGAAGCATATGAACATGGACTTCCAGGAGCACACGAAAGCAGGAACTGAACATGAACGAAAACTCAACCATATCGAACGCTTATGATGGCAAGCATGATGAATACGGTCATGATCTACCCAGGTGGATGAATTTCGAGCATGTCATCGATATTGGTGAGGCGGACCCGACTCAAACGGCAACCGACTATTACGGCTTTGAACTGCCCAATGGCGTCGCAATGGTCATCCAGAGCCAACCAAGCCATAGAGATCATCCTTTCATCGTCTACAGTTACGGCGATGGAGCCTGTTTCCATGACGATGTCGAATTCGATTCGCTCCGCACAGCAATTAGCTATGCATCCCAGCTCCACAGCGGAGCAATCGATCCAGATTACCTGCGCGTCGAATATACGCATGATGAATATGAAACACTTTGCTGGCGCGATTTCTACCAGGCGGCACACGGTAATATCGAATACGCCTCACGTCTCGTCGACCAGTGCAACGGCGGATTTCGAGAAGGGTTCGGCCCGTATGCCTGCGCAGCCGAAGACCTCGCTGAAGGCGAAATCGTCAATTTCAACAACTGCTACGTCATCACGGATGCAAACGGACCGGATACAAAGGAAATCGCCGCAAAAAGGATTTGGGATGAACTCGGAGATGTCTGCATAGACGATAATGAATGTATCGATTCGGAATTCTACGGCTACCCTATCGGGACATTTCGGGAAGACATCTGGCATGACATCGAGGACCAGCTTGGAGTCCCGATCCATGAACTGATGTTTCCCGATGATGTAAACAAGGACATGACTAATGAAAGGAGTCTTACTATGTCCAACGAGAATAAGAACACCAATGTCAAAGAAGAGACGACCTGGACGAACTTCAAGTTCTTCAATAATCAGGTCAAACTCAAGGTCATCGAGAAGGACGACCGTCAGATGTATCTGGCAGATTGCCGCTTCATGCCGGGTTCTGTCGCAAACGGCATCGATCTCGGCGATCAGAACGGCATCTCCGGCCATATGACCGTGTTCCTCACCGAGAAGCAGTATTTCAAGGCTGCTGAGCAGAAAGCTAACGGTGAGCAGATCAATGTCGGGCTTCCGAGCACTCAGCTCAAGGACGGCAAGATCGAGGTCAATTTCTACAACCACGAATCTAAGGAAGCACGCACCATTCCCGTAAATCCCTTCGCCGCGTCCAAGGCGAACAAGGCCGCCCGCGAGGCTTTCTTCGAGCGCAAGGATGCCGAGCGCGAGCAGGGCAAGAGTCTCGGCGCAAAGGCCGCATCCGCCCGCGGCGCGTCCGAAAAGCTGGACGGTCAAAGCCAGGCCGCGCCCGCTAAGGACAATCTTGAGCATTAGGTTGTCATCGATTTAGTGCAATCAGACATGCGGTCTGTCGTTCCATTCGGATGGCAGGCCGCTTTTTGTGCGGCGCGCACGCGCGCCTATGATCCGCTCGCCACGCTCGCTGATTTATAATTGATTTACGCTATCGAAGAAAGGAAAGTGACCTATGAAACTTATAACCTATTATCAGACCGGCAAGATCGATGTGTTCGACACCGCCACCTTCACGGCGACCGATCCCTTCAAGAGGGAAGGTATGAACCTGATCACGGAATTCGCAATCCGCTTCGACCTGCTTGAAGACAAGAACTCGAATGAGGGCCTTGTCGTCGACGTCTATTGGTACGATGCGAAGATCCATGACAAGGACAATGCCGTGACATCGCTCGACGAGAAGAAGAACGCCACGCTCAACAATGCACTCCTCAAGGCGAGTACCCGCATCCGCCTGATTTCCAAGAGGGAACTCGAGGACGTGGCGAAAATCACCCTTGACGGCGAACTTGTCGAATGGCGCCAGGGCGGCGAGCTCGTCAACGGCGTCAAGTTCTTCAGCCAAGAGCTGCTGTATTTCAGCAACGGACGCAGCGCGTCAATCACGGAGCGTGCCTGCAAGATCAGCCAATTCATCAAGAATGCCAATCCGGAGCTGCCCGATGAGATCATTGCCGGCTGGATGGGCCTGCCTCCGACCGTCCTTGAGACCATGAAACGCGACCAATTGCGCAACGATCAGGTCAGCGAGCAAGACGACTAGGCACACCTCTCCTGTAGAAGAGTGCTATAATTTATTCTACGTTCCTTCCCTATCCAGAACGTTTTGCAGCACAGGGAATAGGCGGCTTGCGCGGTTTCGCGTAGGCCGCCTATTCCTTTCTGTATGATCTTTGAATTTCTGGTTGACTTTCTTTTCTAATACCAAAGTGCTATAATATAAGTGTATAGAACTAGACTTAATTGTATTGGAGGAATTCAAATGGAATGGCTTTTACTTTTTATACTCGGTCCGCCGATTCTCACTCTGATCTTAAGGATCTTGATCTTCATCGTTCGGTACGGTCCGGGCTTCGTCGGTGCGATCTTCGATTTGATCTGCTGTGTGCTCGGGCTCGTCGGTTGCATCATCATGCTCATCATCCGTGGGATCATGGCAGTCTTCCACGGCCTCAAGGTGCTTTTCTTCGGGCACTCCTCACCGCCCCGGAACGCTCATGTCGATTCGTCTGTCTCACCTGATGACATCGAAAAGTTCATCAAGGCGTTCGAAAACAAGATGTAATCAGAAGACCAGGATTAAAGGAATGGTGTCTAATGGTTGAATCCGAAACCGTTTTTCAGAAACTACAGGCCGCATGCATCAGCGGAGTGAAAGTTCCACATCTGATGTCGCTGCCTGTTGTTTCGCATCTGAACGGTAAATACGATCTGTCAATCACCTGTATCAAGAACAAACTTGATCCGATTCTTGCTGAAAAACTTTAAGGCTTGTTTTCGTGTACCTATTGGGTTGTGCGGCTGACAAAAAGTCCATCCGGGTAACGTATGTCATATGTATCCCGAACCTGTTTCATCAACTCGTCTCTCGTGCAGCAATTCGCCTGACAGCTTTCAACGATTTGGTAGCGCAACCACCGGCGTTCTGTGCTCACATCAGAGCCGCGGTGTTCAATGATCTTAATCTTGACCATCAAATTTAGCAGTCGGTCAAGATCACTTTCCTTTATCGTTGTCACTACTCTCTCTTTCCTCTAAATTCGCAAGCGCTTGCGAATCACCCTGTCGATACCCCTAAAAGTACACAATTAGAAAAGAGTTACGGCAATTCTTTGCATATCTCTTATCCAGATCGTGTTTGTTTGCGAGATCGGTAAATTTCTTCTCTTTTTCATTCCGATCTGTAATGGGTCTGGCATTCTGTACAGACATTTTTTCACCGCTGCGGAATTTGGTTTATCGCAAATACCCCCTCACATTACATGGTGTAACCCGCGCAGCGGAATCCTTTGACAAAGCCCCGGTTGTCTACCGGGGCTTCTTTCTGTCTATTACGATTGCTCTTTCCGCTTGTACGCCGCCAGCTCGCGCTCGACCTGCCTGTCGCCGGTCTCGTTGACCCACCAGGGCCATTTCACCCGGCCGCACGGCTCGTCGACTCCGGCGAACCATTCCCTCAGCTCGTCAAGACTCACCGGGGAGTGCCCGTTGGCATCGCAACCGACGTCGTAGCGCAGAAGGCCCTGCTTGCGGTTGAACTCGTTGTACGCGCCGCCGCCGCTGTGGATGTGTCCGTGGAGGTGCCACGATCCATGGCTCATGCCCTGCCAGTCGGCCATGGGGTAATGGCACAGGACGATCTTCTGCCCGTCGATCTTGAGCACGCAAATCGGCGGTTCCACGGTGAACGCGCCTGCGACCGCCGGCTGGGTCCAGTCCTTGTCGTGGTTTCCCGGGACGAGGTG
Source organism: Coprococcus sp. RTP21204st1_G4_RTP21204_210225 (assembly GCF_040915385.1). Lineage (NCBI taxonomy): Bacteria > Bacillati > Bacillota > Clostridia > Lachnospirales > Lachnospiraceae > Coprococcus > Coprococcus sp. RTP21204st1_G4_RTP21204_210225. The sequence continues at coordinate 125,186 of NZ_JBCPDP010000005.1, forward strand.
GATGCGCCTGCAGACGATCCGCTTGCGCAGCCCGTAGGCGTCCTGGGCGGTCATCTTGAATGAGAAATCCCCCAGGATGTAGAGCTCGTCGTCCACGGCAACCCTGCCGTTGATGCTGTCGACGATGGCGTCGTTCATCTGCCAAATCGTCTCCCACGGGCGGTCGGTGAACTTCAGCACGTTCTCATGCCCGAAATGGGTATCGCTAGTAAACCAGATCATATTTCCCTACCTCCCTTTTGCATTATGTATGATTTACAAAATCAATCATACCACGGTACTACCATATAATGCAATCAAACCCAGATCTCATTTCAGCCTGTATAGGCAATACCGGGAAGTACTTACAATCTTCTCGCTTCCCCTAACTTCTTTTTCAAATAGTCGCTGCTCATCCTTTCGAATGATAGCCACATCCCAATATCCGTCATTAAGTGTCTTGAAGCATTTTGCATTCACGACATCGACATAGCGCTTGTAACCATCATGGGTACGCTCACCGGCAATGGCCTTAGCCCAGATCTCAGGGCGCATATCGTAGCTTACCTTTATGCCCTCCCACTCAAAATAATTCATCAAGGTATCGTCACTGGAGAAAATGCGTGCATCCGTACCCTTCAGGGCATCGACAATCGATGCCATCTCTTGATCAAATGCAGACCAACCTGATGCCGTCGTGCCATCCGAAGAACAGGCCGCATTCGAGGCGTTTAAAACCGAGGTTGATAAGAGCACTCCTATAAATAGGACAGGCATCAGCCGTATTACAGCACTCTCTTCCTCGCGTTGGATGTCGTTTTTGCCGATGCCGCATAGATAGGCGCAAACGGCGAACGAAACCGTCCAGGCAATCCAAAAACACCGGATTTTCAGAACGCCCATCACCACCGCCGCGATCCAAAATGCAAGCACGCCGGTGTTCGGAACCTTTCCTTTAATGATTGCGATGGCAATGGGAATGACGATACACACCATCGTACAGACGATGCCATAGGAATCATTCGGACTTGAGATAAATGGACGCATCTCGCTAATGACATTGCCGTAGGACGCGGCTCCCATAGAGAGCACTGTGTAGATCGCCCCGCCGAATCCGTAGGGATTGAAAAGTGAGGCGATGCACATCAAGAGACACGCCCTCAATAGAGGAATTCGATAGGTGTACCAGTCGACCATGTCGGTCTTAAACGTCTTGATATGCAGTTCCCCTATTTCCGGTAAAAGGAAAGACAGGCACGCTGCCAAACATAGGGGCCACATCGCCGCCTGAAGATTCACCTGAAGCAAGGTGACTGCCGGAAGAAGCCAAAGTGCCCGAACGTTACCGTCCTCGTGCCATGCAAAGAGGATATTCAACGTCACGAACAGGCAACCGGCAGACCACAGGGTAGGCCGTATCGAGATGTAGGGAAACATCTGAAAGAAACCGACCGCATACAGCAGCCAAGTGATCCCTTGGTGCCGGCAACCTCTCGTCAGCCTTTCAATTAAAAAATAATAGGCGATGGCCGCTATCGCCAGCGGAACCACCACCGATGTGGCGACGCCGGTATAGCCCGCAAGGGAATACCAGCCATAAAGCCATACATCGTGCAGCCATTGCTGGACAATAATGCCCTGCCCGGGATCCAGCGACCACGGGTTCTCGAAGGGAATCCCGTTGTGCACGATCTCACGTCCCGTTGCCAACAGGAACCAGCCGTCCGTGTCCAACGTCCCGTCTATACGGATATATCCCGTAAACCACGCAACGAAAATCGATACCATTACCGCAGTGATGTACGAAAGCATGCGCAATGGGCGCGTGCTATCCCCGCTGTCTGATTTCTCGGTATGCGCTCGGTTCAACACCATATATCTCTCCACCTCTCGCCAAGCAAAACGGGCTCCTTGAAAGAAGCCCGTCATTTCAACCATTTGCCTACTGGGCGCCCGTACTGCCGAACCCGCCTGTCCCGCGATCGCTTTCAGGAAGTTCATCAACCTGGACAAACGTTGCATGGACGCATGGGATAATGAGCAATTGAGCGATACGATCCCCGGGGTTGATCGTGTAGGGGCGCCTTCCAATGTTCACCAACTTCGCCTTTACGGGACCCCGATAGCACGAATCGATAATTCCAAGAGAGTTCGCAAGCATCAGACCGTGCTTGCAGGCAAGGCTGGAGCGGATCGCCAACGCACCGAAATAGCCATCAGGGATGGCGACCTCGATTCCGGTATTGAAAAAGGTCGATTCGCGCGGCTGGAGAGTCACCGGCTCCGGAATATCGGCGCGTAGATCGGCGCCGGCGTCCGTCGGGTGAACACGGACGGGCAGGAACCCCTCTTTTGCGACAGTCTCGATTTGCATTGAAATACCTTTCCCTAAAACTGATTCCACGTGGATTGATAGTCCCTGCCGGGTGCGTCTTCGCGCTCCCATGGAAGAGCCTCCCCTGCAGATGAGCAGGCGGGTACGGCCTGCTTCTCGGCAGCTTTCTCCTTCTCCAGAAGGTCGGCGATGTAGGCCTTGTCCTGCTCACTGAACCGCTGTGGGCACTCCAATTGGACTGTGCCCTCACTCGCCTTCTTCTCCATACGCGCATAGAAGTCAATGACTTCGCGACTCGCATGGAGTCGGTTCTTCTCCATCTTCGGGAAGATGGTAAGCCCCTCGATGTTGGAGCAACGGGACAGACCAACGTAGAGCTGCCCGGCGGCGAAGGTTTTCGTGTGGACGGTGCAGCGATCGAAGGTAAGACCCTGGGACTTATGGATGGTGATGGCGTAAGCAAGCTTGAGGGGGATCTGCGTGAACTCGCCTACCGTGTCGGAAGTCACCTTGTTTTTCGTTTTGCCCTTCGGGTCGACGAACTCCTCGACAACCGATTTGAGGATCTTCCACGTGTGAGCCTCAATCTTCACCGGCTCGTCAGGATTGGCATCAAAGGCGACCGTCACGCTCGTCTTGGTGCATTTCACGACCGTGCCCTGCGAGCCGTTGACATATTTACCTTCGGGGTCGTTGACGAGCGACATGACGCGGGCACCGGCGCATAGGGTGATCTTATCGTCGGCCGCGCGATCTCCCTTGTTCACCTTTCCCGTCGCGCTGGCCTGATAGGTGTATTTCTTCCCGCTCAGCTCCGACACGCTCTCCGTATTGATATTCGATGCAAGCCTGTTGTTCGAGCATAGGAACAGGGCATCCTTGGGCGCGTACTTGCGATCCGATACGGAATGCTCGTTGAAATACGGGATGCATGACTCGTCGCCGTTACGCGCGAGATTCAGGTTCCCGATGTACTCCGGATCGTCCTGGCGCACGACCTTCTTCAGGATGTGCGGCTCGAAGTCGAACCCATCCCAGTAATCGGATTCAAACGCCCAACCCTCGAAATTGCCGGGGTACAGCTTCATGAGGATCGCACGGTCATCTTCCGTGATGACCGGGGGAAGCTGGAAGAAATCACCGACGAGCACGACCTGCTTTCGACCGGACGAGACCTGCGCATCAGAGATCATGCGCATGACGTAATCGAAAAGGTCGATGCGGCACATCGAGATCTCATCGATGATGATGACCTCCGCGACCGCCAGGACCTTGCGGGGACGAATCTTCTCGGACGGGTTGCATACGCCGGCGCTCACCTGCAGAGTACGGTGGATGGTCGAGCCATTGTGCATGTTGAGCGCCGCGATACCCGTCGGCGCCATCGCCGTGTAGGGAACGCTACGGGCCTCAAGGTCATCGATGAACCGGTTGAGCACATAGCTCTTGCCCGTGCCGGCGTTACCGGAAAGGAAGACGTTACGCCCCTCCTTCAGGGCAATGTAGGCGTCCCGCTGGTCTTCGGTCAGACCCTCCAGCTCAGTCTCATCGATTACCATTTCACTTTCACTTCCCCACTGGCGATCTGCGCATACGTCACGGTGATGCGATGCTGCTTGTTCCTACGTGTCGGCAACGTCGAACAAACCAGGAAATTACTGCTCGCCGACTCAAAGCAGACATCAACCTCAACCTTATCGAGACCTTCAGCCTTCTGGCGGCGCGTCGGAGGAAGAAGGACCTTCCCCTTCTTTCCCGTGTGGGCCATCGCCGCCGCACGGATCCTCTCACGGCCCTTGCTGCCGTAGGTCTCCTGCTCATACTCGAACATCGGTATCACTTTCCCCTTTTGTACGTCGGTCTTTTTGATGTAGTAGGATTATACCAAAATACCATACTGTTTGTACTTAAAAAAGCCCTGCGTCGGCACCGGGACGTCGATAACCAGAACGAAAGCCTCGTTTGTCTGTGTGCCAGAAAAAGCGAAGTTCAAGCTCTGAATGGCGGTTTAGCCTATGAGTTGAAAGAACCCATAGGTCCTCATTTTCGATATTTTATTGCCTGCTTCGCGCTTCTGCGGAAAAGGGAAAATCGTCACCACAGATTACCGTCAATCGTCCCAATGAATCATCGTCAATTGTCCCAACGACGCAGGTAAACCATATGATTTTAAGGGCGCTGCGGAAGCTGGGAAATGGACGGTCAAGACGCAAACCGTGGCTGGCAAGACGAAAAAAGGGGAATCCCTTTTGCGGGATTCCCCTTTCCGAGTCGTTATGCGATTTGCACTACATCTGCTCGCGGCGCTTCTTTTGATCGAGGAAGACGCCGGCTGCCACGAGGACGGTACCGCCGATGACGAACGTCTCGCCGATGAGTCCCGCGCGGTCGCCGGTCTGGGCGAGGCTGCCGGGCTGGGCGGTATCCGTGCCGGCGAGGTGCTTCGGGGTGTATGCCGCCTGCTGCTTTGCGGCCTCCTCTGCCTCCTGTCGTGCGATTTCATCGGAAAGCTTCTGCTCCGCTGCGATGCGGTCGGACTTCGCCGACTCGTAGGCGGCGAGTGCCGCATCATAGTCGGGCTGGAGCCCGTCCACCGCGGCCTGCTTCTCGTCCAGGATTGCCTTGGCGGGCGCGACCTTGGCACGTGCCTCGACTGCTGCGGCGAAAAGCGCGTTGAGGGCGTCATCCGCGTTCGCGTCATGGCCGGAAGCGATCGCCGCGCCGGCGTCGATGGAGTTCAGCTTCGACAGCTTGGCGTCTGCCTGCGCCTTCGCCTGCTCGGCGGCGGAGACCAGGGACTCGGCGGCGATGGCACCCGCCTTCGCGGCATCGAGGGCGGCCTTGGTGTCATTGACGGCCTTTACTGCATCCTGCTCGCGCTGCTGTGCCTCTGCGAGCTTCGCGGCAAGGCCGGTGAGGATGTCGAGGTTCGACTGTGCGTCATCGAGATCGGTCTGGGAGCCGGTGAGCCTGTCGGCGGCAACGCCGGTGTCGGCCTTTGCGGCATCGACGGCACGCTGGGCATCCGCGAGGGCGCGTGCGGTGGCGTCCGCCTTTTGCTCGGCGGCGGCGAGGACGGTCGCCTTCTCGACCTGATCGGCTGCCGCCGCGTCATGGATACTCTTTGCTGTATCGAGCGCCTTCTTGGCGTCGGCGACGTCTTGGAAGAACTTCGCGAGATCGGCGTTCGCATCCAAGACGTCCTGCTGCTTGGATACGGTGTCCGCCTTGGCGGCATCCAACTTAGACTGTACGGTCGTTACGGCTGCGTTGGCGGCATCAAAGGCGACCTGCTTCTGCTGGACGGTCGACTTTGCCGTATCGACTGCCGCGTTGGCGGCATCGAGGTCCGATTTCGCCGCATCAAGCTCGGTCTGGGCATCCGTGACGCCCTGCTGCTTGGCGGCGACATCAGCCTTTGCGGCATCGACGGCACGCTGGGCATCGGTGACGTCCTGCTTCGCGGCATCGACACCTGCCTGTGCGGAATCCGCTGCGACCTGCTTCTGCTGGACGGTTTCAGCGGCGTCGGTGGCGGCCTGCTGCTTTGATGCGAGGTCGGCCTTGGCGGCATCGAGTGCGCTCTTGGCGCTCTTCAGGCCGTTGATGTAGGAGGTCAGATTCTGCTCGTACTCGTCGACGGAGATGGGATTCATGTTCCAGCCTGAACCGGACCAACCGCCGTATTGCAGCGTGAGCGAGAACGTCAAACGGGTGTCATCGTTCAGGCCGCATCCCATGACAGCATAGTCAGGGTTGATGATGTTCATGTAATGGCCAATGCGGAAGTAATCGAACTTATCCTGATTGGCATACCAGAAGTCGTAGGCATCCTTTCCGGAAAGATTCGTCGCACCAAGGGAGGCTGCAGTCTTGTCAAACAGGTCCTTTTCCTGATAGATCCAGGCCTTGCAGGGATCGCGATAGCTCCAGGCAAGGTTTTCACCGACATCGAACTGCTGGGCATGCTCTACATTTTTCGTCGAATAGTTTGCATCGGCGATCGCCGCCGCAATGAGCTTGTGGGTGACCTGAAGCTCGGAGAGACCGACGGACTTGCGGTATGCGTTCACATTCTTCATGACCGTGATGGACAAGAGCATGTTGTCGAGGCTCGTGGCGTCGAGACTGTTTCCGATCTCGGTGTAGTCCTTGTACGTGCAGTTCTGGATGAGCTCGATGGCTGAATCGGCACCCATGGCACGGAAGAAGCCGATGGCTCCCTGCTTGAGTTGCGCGTCGGCGGAATCGAGTTTCGCCTGTGCCTCGTCGACCTTCTGCTGCGCGGCGGTCACGGAGGCGTCTGCGGTATCCTTTGCGGCCTTGGCGTTCGCGAGCTCTACGTCGGCGGCTGCCTTGGCGGACTCGGCGTTCTTGACAGCCTGCTTCGCGGCATCCAGCTTGGCGACGGCGTCGGCATTCGCCTGCTTGGCGGCATCGAGGCCGGCGTTCGCGGCATCGAGAGCGGACTGGGCGGCGTTCACACCGGATTCGGCATCGGCCGCGGCCTGCTGCTTTACGGAGAGGGCCACCTGGGCATCATTCAGCTCGGTCTGTGCCGTTGCCGCAGCGGACTGTACCTGCTCGAGCTCGGACTCGCACTGGGACTGTGTCGCTTGTGCGGCAGCGAGGGCTGCCTCCGCGTCCGCGACCTTCTGTTTTGCCGCATCGTACTCCGGACCGCTGGCGCCTGCCTCCGCTGCGACGAGGTCTGCTTTCGCCTTCTCGTAGACGGCGCTGGCGGCTGCGGCCTTCGCATCCGCCGCGTCCTTGTTCTGCTGGGCTGCGGCGAGGACGGCATCGGCGGAATCCTTTGCAGACTGGGCCGCAACCAGCTTGGACTGGGCATCGGCAAGCGTCGCGTTGGCGTTGTTCAGATCAGCCTGTGCCCTGCTCACGGCATCCTGGGCGTCGCGTACCGCCTGCTCGGCGGCACGGATAGCCTCCGGGGTGGCGCCTACGGCATCTGCCTTGGCTTTATCGAGGGCGTCCTTGGCAGACTGGGCCGCCTTGATGGCGGACTGGTACGCTTCGTCCTTCTCGGATGCATCCGCCTTGGCGTCTGCGAGACCCGCCTTCGCCTGCTCGAGGTCCTTGCCGGCAGCATCGGCGGCGTCCTTGCCCTCCGCGACCTGACGGGCGTACTCGTCCATTGCCGCTCGGTCGGCTGCCGTGCCGGCGCTGACTGCCGAATCGTAGGATGCCTTGGCCTGGTCGCGGGCAGAAGCCGCCTCGTTGTAGGGACCGGCGGCCTCATCGTAGGATGCCTTGGCGGCGTCCTCCTTCGCCTTCGCCTCGTCGACTGCCTTCTGCAGATCCGCGATGGTCTGTGCGACGGATTTCGCGCCGGTACCGGATGCCGCGCCGGCGTGGGCGGCGATCGGCGACATCACGGCGGGGTGCTGCGTGCCCCCGTCACCGGTCTGGGCGTATGCCGTGAACGGTGAGATGAGGCTCGATCCGGTCATGGCGGCCATGGTCGCCGCGGTGACGGTCAGACGCGCGATCCCCTTCGGAGTGTGAATCTTTTTGTTTGGCAGTGCGTGCTTCTTCTCGTACATGAATCTTTCGTCCTTTCTGCGAAACGTGCTGTCAACTATAGCGGATGACAGCCAATTTCGTTTAGTAACGCCCTGTTTTCTTGACGTGTATCAGTATACCACGGTACTAGAGTACTACCTCTGAGAATCTTCTGAAATTTCGTCTGCCCAGTACCAATGATGCCCTTTCGCCTTGCGTCCGGTGGTAATCGCCCGTTTGATCCCACTCCCCGCATATCCGTAGGCAGACATACTCGCCGCGGCAATACTGTCGAAGATCTTCCCGTCATCGCGACGGACCCGCTTCTTACCGCCTCCAAGCCCTGCGTAGATGTCGATATCGCTCACGGCCGTCCCTTCCAATAGCTACATGAATTGCCATGTCCGGTTTCAAAGGCATGTTCCTCTCCGCGCCTGACGCACAAATATTGAATCTGGGTGTCCTCCGGTCTATGACGTTTGTCGCGAACATGGGGGTTCTGTATGCAGTGTGCACACAGGCTGCAGACCTTTTTCTTCCGTGCCTGTTCTTTTTGAAATCCACTGACTGAAGCGCGAAGATCATCATCAGAAAACATAGCTCATCCTTTCATCGGCAAGTCGAGTTCGGATTGTACATAGCAAAACGATTGGAGCGGCCGTTTCAGTTCAGAATTCAAGGTTTGCAGCTCAAGCGAATCCTTGAACGGAACAACTGAATAGATACGGATGGCAACGGCCTTATCGCACCCCTCGTAATATCCAAAGAACCTGTCAGCCGTCAAGCCGCTGTGGGTCTTCGAATACGTCCACACGGCCTCCGGAGATGCCTGTAGTATCAACCAATCGGCGATAATACCTGTCACTTTCTGGACCGGCGCCGTCTCATATAGGAGGATCGGTAAGTCAACCAGCTTTGGAGCCTTCTTGCGGTATTCGAAGCGCTTCCTTTCGGTATATATCAGGTCGGCATAATGCGGCTTGATTGACATCAGGATATATTCTTTCGAAAGCCCATTTAAGCCCATTCGTTCCTCCTTTTTTGCATTTGCTGATACGATGATACCACAATACAACGGTGCTACTTACTAGGAAGGAAAAATGACCCGGCTCCTTATCGGACACCGGGCCATTTTTCCGCCCTAAATATCTTTAGAAAGCCATGCACGTCTTTCCTCTTCACGCTCTTTCATCATTCTCGATGTCTGATATTCAATCTCTTCGATGACGCGTTTTCTTCCCTCATCATCAAGTCGAAGGTACGCACAGATCATGCTCCAATCGGCAGCATCCCTTGTCGTCAGCGGAATCATCAGTTGAACTCCTTTCCTATTCGAACTCGCCGTCTGCAAGCCGCATCCTTTAATGCCATGCTCTAAACCGAACGCCACATGGCTTCCGTAGTTGAGACGAAGCCTGTCAGCATATTCCAGCCGGATTGCAACCTAGAAGTGGTGACGTGACTCAGCAATCGAACTCATTGCCGACTACTTCCGCAGAGCAATGCGGGCAGAAGGAATCGGTCAGAGAAATCGGTTCGCCGCAATTGGAACATACGGGAACGATTTCCCCTTCATCGGTCTCAAGTGTCCTAACAACACAAACCGGGCGGTTTATCAGCTCAAACAACCTACCGATAATCGGTCTATTACCACTAATCTTGATTCCGGGTCCAAACAGTACAGCGGCCAGGAAATCATGAAGATCCGCCTCGCCGATCTCATTCGAGTAGCCATAGACTTCCAGCAAACGGTTTGCCGCGGACCGCCTCGCCCTGTCCGACGTAAGCAGGGTTCTCGGGTCGATGTCATATGTATCGACAGCCCCGTGTCGATCTTTGGAATCAATCTGCATTCCATCCAGCATATTCATCTACAGCTTTCGCCCGCAGAACGGACAGTAAGTAATCGGTTTGGGTTCCTTTCTCCCGATTGCCATATATATCTCGATGAGATGTTCAAAGCAGGGGCCGCTATACTCGCCGGCACGGTCGATGATATAGATCTCATCGGCAGTCGCGCCAGCGTACGATGATGTAGCTTCGAGTTTGCTCCGATCAGCTTCGCGATATTCACAAGCCATCTAGAACTTCCCTTCTGTATCAAATCCTTTGCCAGCAAAACCATATGTGTGGACAGATCTCGTCTTGATCCACCCAGCGCACTTCCCTATTTGATATCCAGATAGGTACACGGAACACTTACGTATACGCCTCGATGGTCCAATACCTTGATATGGCCGTAGGAGGAATCGATGACGTCAGCATGGGTGTAATCGGGAGGTAGGCGAAATAAATCCTCGCAGTCGATATAGGCCACGCACCTCTCATACCCGCCGCTACGGATAATCACGAGTTCGCGCACCTCGGTCTTCTCGCGGCAATACTGGATAACGGTCATTTATCTATCCTTCCGAAAATTTCGCCCGCAAATCGGGCAATAGTTGATAGGAATCCATGCACGGTCGATATCGTTATCGTGAGACATCGTCAAATGCGCCCCATGCGGGTCACTGACATCGAGTGCAAGGTCTATCCCCTCAATTAGATCCATGTCCCCGCAGACATCATCGATATCGTTGAGGAGCTTGGCGCGGTACGGACTGCACCACGGGCAATAGCCGTTCGAAAAGACCCCGCGCGATGTACGGTAGGAGTATGCACTGTGGTTCACCATTCGGAACAGGAGCTCGGAGACGGATGCAATCCGGCTGCTCCCCGAGCCGATCCCCAGGTCGAATTTTTTCTGCAGACGCCCGCGGGCGTCCGGGCATAAGACCGTCGCGCCCTTGGGGAGCTGTCGGGTCTCATAGAGCGTCTGGGCGAGATCAGGCGGGCAGACGAGCCAGTTCGCATCGCCCCGGAACGTCAGGCCGTGTCCGCTCTTGAAGTCATTCATACACGATTTGACCTCGACGAAGACGAATTCACCCCGCTCGATGGATGATGGGAACGGTGAGTTCCGCGCGGGCCTGAAACCGACGAAATCGACGCGATGGACATCGTCCACCCACACCTCAGACGAGACCAGGGAATACTCGCGGCGCAACCGAGCCAAAACGCGCTCGGACAGCTCCTCTGTCGTCTCTTCACGCTGTCCCAATTTATGCCTCCTTATCCGCATGGCGTGTATTCCAAGTCTTGAGGGCGGCGATACAGGCGTTGTATTCGTCCTCGCCCTCGATAATCGATTTGCGTTGGGGACCGTCAATCTCGGCGGTGCAGCCTCGGCATTTGCAGGTGGCAGATGAAAGGTAGAGCGTAGGTACGCCCTCGACATACGAGGTGGTTCCCTGCCTGTAGGGGTAGATAGTCACCTGCCTGCTACCGCAAAATGAACACGGCTCGGCATCATCGACATCCATATAGGCGGTGTTCCGGCATCCGATGAAGGCCGTCCGCTCCAGCCTGTATTTACGCGTCATCCGGACTCCTTTGGCTTCAAAATCATCAACTCTTTCCTTTATTGCAATACCATCATACCACAGTAGGAAGATACTACAGACGAGAAAGCTTGATGGACCTGGATTCTTCAAAACCTAGGTTCAGCTCAGAGGGCATTAAAAAAGTCCTACGGCACGTTTCATGTGCCGTAGGACTCTGGCTTATGATACAGAACCGATCCTGTCAAATGGGAAATAGCGTGCGAATACGATACCGATCACGCTATCCTCCTCCACCGGTCCGAAATAGCGTGAATCTGCCGAATTCTCACGGTTGTCTCCCATTACCCAAATGCATCCGTCGGGGATTGTATAAGGATAGGAATCGGGTGCTAATGACAGATGTGCATCCAGTGGCTTGCTCTCCCCCATCGCATAGGATTCATCCAGGCGCCTGCCATCGACATAAACCTTGCCGTCTTTCAGGTCGACGGTCTGACCGGACGTCGCGATGACACGTTTGACAAGGAGGTCAACTCCGTTCCTCGGCCTCGGATTCTTGAATACGACGATGTCGCCTGGCTTCAAATCACTTCCCGTCTCAAGGGTAATCTTCTGCGCAAGTATGCAGTCACCCACCTCAATCGTCGATTCCATCGATCCCGTCGGCACGACAAACGGTTCGATCACAAACGCCCGCAAGAGGAAGACCGCCGCCACGACAGCGCCGATGAACGTTATGAATTTCAGAATATTTTTCAGGATTGAAGTAATACCGGTCGTCATGCATTTCGCCTTTCTGTTAGGATAGCACCATCATACCACAGTACCGAATCTTGGACTCGGAATGCCATCCCCTCTCCCATTACCACGAACTTCCCCATCAAACTGCAAACAACTCTGGAAAAGACGAATAGTGCCCCGGTTTCCTCGGGCTTCAGGTAAGGGAAACCGCGACCGAGGCGAGTGAGGCGCAGCTCGCCCTTGCTTTCATACCAAGTGAACGTGCTGTCCGTTTTGACATCGTCCTGCCACGTTATGCGGATGTTTTCGCGTTTCGCGACATGCTCATCTGGAAGCTCGCCAAAAATCATCGGGCATGTCTTCTTGCTCAAGAGAACGCCTGACTGGTGTCCGCCGGTCAGGCCGGTATCGTTGGCAGACAAAAACTTGATGTAGGTGTTTGTGCTGCGGCTCGTCGCGTCGATCGCCGCTGCACAGAAGTTCTGATCCGCCATGATTCTCCTATTTCTCGGAGTCGAGCCTCGTCAACTCGGTGACAAGCGCTTTTGCTACCTCGGCCATAAGCGGAACGGCGACAGAATTACCGAACTGCCTATAGGCCTGCGTGTCAGACACCGGGATCTCAAAGTCCTCGGGGAAGCCCTGCAGACGGGCGCATTCGCGGGGCGTAAGGCGCCTCGGATTCTTGCCGTCTTGGGGAATCAGGATCTCAGAACCGTCCTTGTAGTAGCGAGCTGAAAGTGTACGCGAGTGACCTGCCGGGTTTGCCATGCCGTAGCCGAAACCGTTACCCGCCGCCTTGTGCTTGGCGGCATAGGCCTGTAGGTATGCCCACAGGTTGTCGGTCAGCGTGTACTTGTCTGGCACGTCGACATCGAGGATGTCAGCCAGGCACGGCTTGATTGCCGGCTTCGGAAGGTTGAAGTCGAATTCGGCGCGTCCTTCGTAGAAGTCTCGGTTGAAACCGATTAAGACGATACGCTCGCGGTGCTGGGGAACGTAATCCTGCGCATCGAGGACTTGGTAGAACAGGTCGTATCCGATGCCGTCGACGGCATCCTGGATGACTCTGAAGGTGTTTCCCTTATCGTGACTGGTCAGGTTTTTAACGTTCTCGAGGAAGAAGGCTTTCGGGCGTTTCTCGGCTAGGATTCGGCAGACATCGAAAAACAGTGTTCCCTGAGTCTCATCCTCGAAACCGGTGGCGCGGCCAAGGCTGTTCTTCTTGGAAACGCCGGCGATCGAGAACGGCTGGCACGGGAATCCGCCGACGAGAATATCGTGGTCTGGAATATCCTTCGCATCGACCTGCGTGATATCGTCGTCCGGAACCTCATGGAAGTTTGCCTCATAGGTTTTCCGGCTGAACTTGTTCCATTCGTTTGAGTAAACGCATTCTGCGCCCGTTGATTCCAAGGCAAGACGCAAGCCGCCGATGCCGGCAAAAAGATCGATGAAGGTGTAGCTCACTTTTATCTAGATTCCCAATCGAACACGTCGGACATTTAGTCGACTACTTTAAAAAACATGTTCGGCAATTGGTCGGTAGTTGTCGAACAAACAACGACTAAATGATAAAATCGCTGGTAGATGGTGAAAACCGACCAAAAATCGACCATTTCAGGATAACACCGACTAAGGACAAAAATGGGTGCAACGAAACGCGAGGTCGCAGAACAACTCGGCGTGGCCAAGCAGACAATCGTCAATTACATTGCCAAGCTCGAGCTGGCTGACCATGTAAAGCGGGTCGGAAAGACTGACGAGTTTCTTGAGGTCTTCGCGATTCAGTTAAGCCCAATCAGTTGATTTCATCTTCGAAATCCCGGCTTGAAGATATTCTCCAAGCGGAATCTTATCGAGGCTGTTGATCTCAATCTCAGGAGAAAGCCAACCGCTGTCTTCAAGGTCATTACGGGCAATTTGATATGAATCGTAGTCGCCACGTCCGAGATACATCACTGCCTGTGCGTCCTTGATGGCGTCGAACCCCCAAGAGTACAGACGATCCCTAATCGGACGAAAATATGTGAATGGAAGCTCATCCGGGTTTCTATAGACCTGCATCGCCAGGTCTGCAAGATCCTGTAAATCTTTGCGACTAATCGAACATGCGAATTCCTGCATCTGCTTTCCTTTCTTTGCAGTTACCTTCCTACCGTTTAGCCTTTAGAGGCCGCCCCGGTCAGATAGTCGAGGGCATATCCGGGCTGTACGTTATAGCAATAGACATCGAATGAAAGTTCATCATCCTGACTGTCTACTGACTGCGCCTGGATGCGAACGCCGCGAGCCATCAGCTCGTTGTCGCGGAAATCAGGGGCCACCTTGTAGAGAACGCTATTCCCCGTGCGCTCGATGTAGCTCGCGACCTGCGTCTCATAGGGCAACATGCCCTCTACGTTCATATATCTCGTACCGGTGATCAGATTCCGCTCCTCCGCATTCATACCGGAAAGGCACCACGCGATGAGGTGGCATCTGTTATAAAGGTATTTGCCGTCAAGGCTGTCATCGCGCACCGTATGCCAACCGGAAGGTTTCACCATCCCGATACTTCCCCGTCGCTCACCCTCCGCGGGCATCGTGTCCGGCGTTACGACCATCTCGACGGTACCGCACCGTCCAAGACTGTCCAGCTCTGAAAGCACAGTCTCCGAAGGAAGATCGGATATGTCTAGACCTGATCCATCTGAAAGGACAACTGACGCAAGCCCGGTGTAATCCGGAATACTTGATGTCGAAGTGGTTTTTGACTGCGGAGAAGACGTTCCATCCGGCACCTGAATCGGATGATCGTTAAGATTCAGCCCGATTCCATTTATGCAAGTGATTGCCAATACTACGGCAAGGACGACTTTGATGTTTCTGGAAGATATAAGTTGTTTCATACAACTCCCCGTTGCTTAAAATTGCCTAAAGAAACAATGGAGTTGAGATTCTGCCTCGCAAGCTGCAGCCCTACCGATTGATCGGCGCAGAAGCGACGATCTCACGAAGACGGTTGGCAATCCAGCTCTTCTTACCGGTGTATTCCTTGCCGTTGATATGGACGATATTCGAACTACTTTCAAGCTCGCGGGCGATAGAAAGAAGATCCTCGGCATCGATCACGATCTTCTCTCCTACCGCTTTTTTCTTTGGGCTGTCCATTTGAACTTTCTCGTTCTCAGCCTGGCCCAGGCGAAACGGATTGAAAAACATCTTATTCTCCAAAGTGACGACCATGCGGACCGGCCTTCTCGAACATAGACAAAGTCGGCGCGTAATATATTCGACCCATATGTGGAAACATAACCGCTATCGGTTCTTCGGTTCCAGCGCGGCACAGGACGTAATCACGCCAGCTGTCCGGGTAGGCAGCCTTGATGTAGTCGACAATCCCGTCGATTTTAGGTCTATCCATGTGCCTCACTCCTTCGCCGCCTGAATTCAAAAAAGAAAAGGCAGACAGACAAAAACAGAAGCGAGATGCTGGAGATCTCTAATTTCATCCACATCGGCATAACGAAAACTGCCCTTAAGACACCCAAGTAGATGCTAAACATCGCATCCAACAAATAAACTGCAATAGCCATATCTACCCGATCTGGAAACGATGGTTCAACATGACATCCTTGCTGAGCTCACGTGAGGATTTGACTGTGACCGTATCGCCGGGCTCCGGCATCGTCTCAGACACGAATGCGATCGTATCGAGATATAGCAAAACCGCCCTTTCTCCCGGAGCCGTATAGAACCGAAGCAGGACATCCGCCTTGCGCTCGTCCTCGGAATCGATTGCCAGGATATATGCGGAGACGAGATCGCCGGACGGAGCCTCAATAAAACTGTGAAAAGCCTTGCCAAAGGCACCGAGCCTGCCGGTTCGGGAAGAAAGAAATGCTTTCCTGCAGTCCTCCTCGACATCAAGGAGTTTGCTTTCATTCAGAAACGGCTCCGGAACCGCGGGATGATTGTTTTTAATCTCGCGAATCATATCGATATTGAGCTTGCTCATTTAATCTCCCATCTCAGTGGATGCTGCGGAATCGAAACCAGATGGATCAATCAGGTCCGCGATATCCGTTAGATATCTCTTGGCATAGACCCCCATGACGTCATCGCCGTAAACCGCTTCCATAAGCAGGGAATCCACGGTGTCCGGGGTCGCTATTTTCGCTTTCCCACGAAGCCGGCTTGCAATTTTGCGGCGCAGCTCATCCGTGATTTCCTCACCATTGATCGTGCTGTTTTTCATCCTTGTTTCCCTTTCCTTTAGGCGGTACTATTGTAGCATAGGATTACGAAACGAGACGTATGACGGGGAGAATTTCTGGACGATTTAGCGAAATGCCATCTGTGCGGCGTGCAGGCACGCCTATGATCCGCTCACTTCGTTCGCTCGATTGATTTTCGCAAGCGCTTGCGATGTGCATGAAAGGCAGGCAAAAATGGAACCGTTCGATCTTAACGCGATCGAGGTGAATGTCGAGATTGATCAAAGCGATTCGCCTGTACATATCATCTGGAATGATGGGCGTGTTTTCGACATCGTCAGCTACGGTGCCGTCGTACCGTGTCCCTCGAAAACCGGACCCGAACTTGCGACCGTACGGGATGTTTTCATCGCTGTCGGACATGGAAAAACGACTAGACGCTCTCTCATCTGTGACAACGGGATATGGTCTATCGTGTCGGTCAAAAAATGAAGATGGATATGAGCGCCTTAAAAGTGACTCTCATATCCATCTAATATTCCTCGCTGGGGCGCGGAAAGAGCATGGCTTGATGTTTGTAGCTCGTTTGGTTGTGCCATGCCGTATATATTAGTATAGCATAGTGGTATCACGATACAATCGCCCTGAACTTCTTCCGTTTTGTCAAAAATAAGGCGCCCCGCGTTCCAACGAGGCGCCTTGGTAAATTCAGCTTAAAGCCACGCAGCTAACATTGACTACTCGTTGTCTTCACGAGGCTGAAATGGTTGATGGAACGAGCTAAGCAGCTCGGTAAGATCGATGCCCGTTGCATCCTTGAGACCGCTGGTCACCTGATCGACCATGCCAGTCGTGTCACGTACGAGCTTCGTGGCGTTGCCGTCGCCATACATCTTAATGGAGTCGACAGCTGTCAGCGGCTTTGCGACAGCCTCGGCGACCTCCGGCATGACATCGATGTAGCGATTGGCGAGTAGATAGGCGTTCTCCATACCGTTGTATGCTTCCGTCTGGGCCTTGATGCCGGCGGCGACACCCTCGCCATGTGCCTTTTCAGCGGCGCCGTCAGCCTCACCCTTAAGGCGCGTCGCCTCTGCCTCAGCCTTAGCTTTAGCCGAGACGCCTTCAGCCGTCTTCTGGGCACTGTAGAGATCGGCGTCAGACTTATTCTGGGCCTCGACCTTTGCGGCCTCTGCATTCTTGGTACGTGTGTAGAGCTCGGCATCCGCTTTCTGCTCGGCAGCATAACGGTCAGCCTCAGCCTGTTTACGGACCGTGGCGTCCAGCTCACGCTCCTTCACGGCAACCTGGCGCTCGGCGAGTTCGACCTTCTTGGTCTCAGCCGCGATCTGCGCCTCCTGCTGTGCGACATAGAGTTCACGCTGCTTTTCAGCCGTCACGGTCTGCTTGACCATATCTGCCTCGGCTGCGGCCTTGTCGGCAGTCTTCTTCAGCTCCGCCTTCTTCAAATCAAGCTGGTTCTGGCGCTCGGCAACCTCCTGCTCTGCCCTGATCTGGGCAAGCTCCGCCTCCTTCTTGATCTCAGCTGCCTGGTCGGCACCCATCGAGCGGATAATCCCCTGCGAATCTGAGAAATCCTGGACGTTGAACGTGCGAAGCTCAAGACCGAGATTCGCAAGATCGTCACGCGACCCCTCGAATACCTTATGGTTAAAGGACTCACGGTCACGCATGAGCTCCTTAAGATCCATCTGACCGATAACCTCGCGCATCTTTCCGAGCATCACCTCGGTGACCTGACGGGTCATTTCGGCTTTATCCATATTGAGATAATTCTTCGATGCTATCTCGATCAATTCGGGAGTCTGTCCAATCTGGAAGTTTGCGACGGCGCAAGCATGGATAAGAATCGCATCTTGTGTCGGGATTTCATTCTCCGTCGACAACTGAACCTGCACAGCACCGAGAGCCAACGTGTCCAAACGCTGCAGACCGGGGATAACGAACATGCCCTTTCCTGACACGCTACGCGTCTGCCCGAATCCAGATACGATCATCAGCTTGTCCGGCGGGCACTTCCTCCAACAGGACTCGAACACGACGATCACCATGATCATGATTAGAAGCGGTCCGAGCAGAGGACCAAACAAGTCAAAAAGCATCTCTATTCCTTTCTGTTGATGCTTTGGTGAATGGGGCTATTATACCATAATACCGGAATATGGCGCCGAAAAAAGGTCACCCAAACGGATGACCTTTGCAAACGGTCGCGTTTCGCCATTACCCCTGCAACCGCTACGCACTTGCGCGCAGCGATGCGGTGGATCCCCCGCGCCCCTTTGAACACGCTTTTCTAACCATACGTCCGCAAATGGATTGAAGCGTCTTTGCCTAGACGTATAATGAAAGACTGAACTTAAGGAGCGCGGATGAAGGTAATTAAAGCAGAGGACACGAGGTCGTTAGAGCCTTTCCGCGACCGGATTATTGAGGGCGATTGCCTTGAGGTGATGAAGGACATTCCCGGCGAATCCATAGATATGATTCTTTGCGATCTCCCTTACGGAACCACCCAGAATAAATGGGATTCGATTATCAACCTCGACCTGCTCTTTACCGAGTACCTGCGCATCATCAAGCCGCATGGCGCTATCGTTTTGACAAGCAGTGGGCTTTTTACCGCGAAGCTGATGCTTCACGCCCCTGAGATATATAAATACAAGCTTATTTGGGTTAAATCAAAAGCAACCAACTTCTTGAACGCGAAAAAGCAACCGCTTCGCAAATACGAAGACATATGCGTTTTCTATAAGGCGCAGCCTACTTACAATCCGCAGATGAGCGAAGGTGAAGCCTACGACAAGGGAGTTCGCAAAGATCAGCTCACTGGAAGCTATGGAGATTTTTCCCCGAGGCACGTAAAGAGCGACGGCAGCCGTTATCCAACTGACATCGTCTATTTTAAGACGGCCGAATCCGAGGGTGCCGTATACCACCCTACTCAAAAGCCGGTTGAGCTTGGTCGTTATCTGATCAGGACATACACAAATCCTGGAGACATCGTTCTCGACAACGCTTGCGGAAGCGGATCGTTCTGTGTTGCAGCCGTGCTGGAAGGGCGTTCTTTCATCGACATTGAGAAAAACGAAGATGTTGCTTTGTTTAAGAAGCGGCCCGTTGATTACATCGACGTATGCAATCAGCGCATTAAAGAGGCCAAGCGAACCTTTGAGACAGAACAGCAGGCAATTAGCTAAAACCAGTTATTTTACATACCCATATATAGTAGCATGCGGACTCAAAAACTTCCGGGACTTTCAAAAGCAAGCGGAACGTTGACCTTTTCGTTGTTCTTTCTGCATTACGACTTGATTTACGGTGTTTCAGAAGCGGAGAAAAGAGATTCGTTAAACATATGCTTGGTGAATTACTACTTAGTCTACGGTGCTTCCGAAACTAATGGTGAGGTTAGAACCATTCTTCAAGTGGTGAACTACTGCTTGGATTACGGTACCTCTGAAACTACTCCCGCATCAAGGGTGAGGACGTCATCGGTGAACTACTGCTTGATTTACGGGTACTTCCGAAACCTCCGCGTCGCTACCGCTCCTTGGCGCTCGGGTGAACTACTACTTAGTTTATGGTACCTCCGAAACTGAGCGTCAGCGTGTTGCCCATCGCCGCATGGTGAACTACTACCTGGATTACGGTATCTCCGAAACCTCCGCGTCGTCTACGGCTCCTTGGCATGAGGTGAACTACTGCTTGATTTACGGTGCCTCCGAAACCGACAGGATGGAAGCGTCCAAGGTCTGATTAGTGAACTACCACCTGGATTACCGTGCCTCCGAAACCTATGGACGACGTTCGAGGCCATAGCATCGGGTGAATTACTACTTAGTCTACGGTACCTCCGAAACCCTCGACCCAGCACGATCTTGTGAAGGCCCGGTGAACTACTACTTGGATTACGGTACTTCCGAAACAATTCCATGACGGATCCTTTCGATGGAGCGGGTGAACTACTGCTTGGTTTGCGGTACCTCTGAAACGCGGAGCGTAGCGTAGACACGAAATGAGAAGGTGAACTACTACTTGATTTACGGTATCTCCGAAACAAAGATTAGCACTCAGGCGTCCACACCGACGGTGAACTACTGCTTAATTTACGGTACCTCCGAAACGTATCGAAGCGTACATATCTGTGTCGACAAGGTGAACTACTACCTGGATTACCGTACCTCCGAAACGGATGGGTCGTGCGCTCGGAAAGCGGGGCTGGTGAACTACTACCTGGATTACCGTACCTCCGAAACCGAGCAGTAGTTTTGTGCCCATTAAATTAGGTCTTAACTAATTACAAATAAAAGAAAATCCTGTTCTCAACAGGAAAAATGGTGAATATCACTATGCAAATCAAGCTGAATAAAATCTCTCAAATACCAGCCGAGATTTTCAAAAAAACTCGGCAAAAATCACCGTTTTGAGCCTATTTTCTGGGAGATTTTTAAAAATCTCCTGATGCGCTGTGCACATTTCTCCGTGCTTTTAATGCGCATGAAGCCAATCAATTTTATCTTTTCAAAGAGCATGTACATAGTATCAGAGTATCAAAGTACTTCAAGACACCAATTTGAACAGTATTTCAACTTTGTCAAACAGCTGACACTCCCCGTAGTTGAAACCAGGGGTTTTACGAAGGTTTTGATAATCAGTCAGGAAAACACCGTGAGCATCAAGAAGAATCGTGTCGTATCCATCGAGGCGGAGTTTTGCCGGTTGTTCAGATGTCTGATTCTGCACAACCATGTCCCCCGCCTCGTACCTCATCTTCCGCGCATGCTCGATATACGCCGTTTTACCAAATCTTCGTTTTCACCTCATAAAGACCGGCCGGCGTAGTATCAATAAAACAAGCCTTTGACTTCGGATCATTCAGCACCTTGTTAAAGGTGAACACCAGGCTTCCGCCAAACGTGTTGCCGCCGAGAATCTTGGTGTCCGACATATTCCGAAGTCCGCTTGCCTGTTCCATCACCTGAATTTCAGCCTCTGCAATCTTGTACACGATAGCTGGGAATTCGGATTCACTCGTTGCTGCAAGGATGTCCTTCGGATGCTTCAACGAACCAAGCTTCAGCTGAACCGTCAGTTTCGGGTAATTGACTGGAAGTTTCTCGAGGAGCAGATCCCAGAATCCAACCAAAGACTCTGCGGCCTTCTCAAAATCAATCCTTGCGGATGCTCCGGCATTTCCTGCCGCTACAATCGTCTCAACTCCCTTCAGCAGGTACATCTCATCAATCGCCAATGGCATCTGGCGCACCGGATACACCTGCTTCTCACCGGCAATCCGGAAGCGCTCGCCATAAAGCTCGATCATCGTGTTCTTAAGAACACGGGCACGAACGATGCGAACGAATTTCTCTTTTGCCGTTTTCGCCAAACCGCGGGCATACATCTCAAGCATAGCGTTGTAAGTATCCGGATCAGATTTCGATGCGATCGCAGCCGGTACCGCACCGAAACGAAGCTGTTTCACCTTTTTCTTCATCACTTCATAGACAAAGAAATTGGCAAACGTCTGAGAGCTGTACCCACCATAAATTTCTGCCGGACGGTCTGACTTCGTGGCAATCAGTTTCGACTTCTCCCTTGGAGAGTAAATCGTCTGTTTCCAAAATGCGCCGCCGTCTTCAAAGGCGGCATATGTGACACGAAGGTTCTTCCATCCACATGCACGATAGATGCGCTCCACCTCTTCATCCTTGTTCCAGTAAACCTCACCTGTGTCCTTGTCGACACGGTCAAAGAAGAAACCGCCGGCAAAGAAATCAAGTTGTGACTTCGGAGCCTTCTTGTTCTCCTCATCAACCAGCTTGATCTTGCGCATGTACTGCTCATACTTAACGCGATTATGGACGAACGCTGGTTTCGCAAGTTCCATATAGCGCCCGACCTCGGCTGCAAGCAGAGCGTCGTGTGCGTGATAGAACTGGTTCGCTTTAAGGCTTTTCGGAATTCCGATCCGGCTTCGTACGGCACCGATAACCCCAGCCTTAACGGGAATGACAACCGTTCCCGGATACTTTGCCGCAACCGCAGCCGTAAACAGTTTTGCCTCCCAGCTGTTTTCCGTGAATTGCCTTCCGATGATCGATTTCAGCATGCCTTCGGAAATCTCAGTACGGATCAGCACGTTGAGCTTTCGCTCGGACATAAGCCCGGCGTTACGAAGCATCCTCCAAAATGGCAGCATCTTCCGCTGCACCGCTGGAGACACAAGCAGCGTTTCACTCTTATAACGACTGGCCTCTGCATAAACAAGCACCTTGTTGTCCAGTGACTCGTCTTTACGGTAAGCAAGCGGTACAACATGGTCGACATAGTAATCATTCGATACAATTCGAGTGATGTCGATCGGCTTTCCCGTATAAAGGCATTTTCCTGCCTGATGGAAATATAGGTAGATGCGCTCGTTAATCTCCTTCTCATCGAACATGCCAAGCTCACGAAGCAGCTTTGCCGCACCAAGGTCCGCCGCTGCATCCGCATCCAATGCCTTGAGTGCCAGCTTGATCTTATCGGAGCGCTTGGCGGTTCGCTTACCCTTTCGGCTATTCGAGGCGGTTCGCGTCACCTTCAGATAAATGCGATCCGGAGCCTTACCGGCAACAGAAACGATGTCATCCAACACCTTCATCGCCTGACTCACGCCGCGACGAAGTGCCGGCGAGCCGGGAAGGGCGTTCAGATCAAAACCTTCTGCCATCTGCATATGCGAATCGTTAAGCCTCTTGATTTCCATTTTGAAACCAAGAGCATCGTCATTCAGAATCTGCATCAGGTTCATAGATGAACCACGATAGCGACCATAAGGCCTGCCCTGCTCAAGGACATCCATGACGCACAGATCGCCAGAAGCCGTATCTGCCCAGATGCCGGTCAGCAGCCTCTCAGACAGCTTTCCCCAACCGGAAAGACGCTTATGGCAGAAATCGTCAACCGCCTTTTCCGTGAGCAGGTCACCATAGGTTTTCAGGATCTTTCGGCGCAGGATATCGCGATCCTCAAACACTGTATTCCACAGAACCAGGTCCTCCGCCATGCTCATGTCGGAAGCACTGAGCGCTTTCACGTCGAAGAGCCTGCAGAAATATGCATAATTGGACCGCTTGGAAGACATGGCTTTCGGATTCGACGTACCACGAACATGAGGATGTGCGATAAAGAAGTCTCGCTGCAGCACGGACTCGATGCGTTTCACCGTCATCGTCTTTCCATCCGAAGCGGCATCATAGATAGCCTTCCGCATTCCAGCATCGAATGGCATCCAGGAATCTCCATCCTCCGTAAAGCTGAGGCTCGCAAGCTCATTAAAGAAACAATATTTCTCATACAATAGAGAATTCTTCGCCAAAACATCCTCGCCGTCGAGATAGGAGCACTCTCCCGTCATGCGGCGGATGAAAAGCTCGGCTGTCGTGTCGATATCAATATGATCCTCATAATTCCAGGGAGACACAAATGCGTCCTCATGACCAGCAAGACGTTTCACCCATGCAAAACGCGTGCCGTTTTCGCCGGCTTTACCATGGTCCGTACTGTCAAGAGGACCGACATAATAGGGAATTCGAGAAGTCAGAACCTTCAGAATATGCTCGCGAGCATCAATGAGCCAAGGATAGAAACGCCCCTGGTTGTCGATGATTCGATTTACAACCTCGACGTGCAACTGATAGGGAATCGCAGCATTGTCGACCGTATGAATACGGCGCAGGAAAGCATGATTTGCAAATGCCTCCATCATCGTCTTGTATTGCGGATCGTTCACGGCATCGGTATCTTTGAACAGGAGCTCTACACGCTTGGCAAACTCCTCATAACCGAGAACATTCAGGTTGTAGGCGGTATAGCCCATGTTTTTTTTCGGGCTATCCTGCTTCTTCACCTGAACCTTGTCGTAGCGGTACCTGTCCTCACACTTCGGACCGCCAAAGAACCGAACGTAATCTTTAAATCCGTCCTCGTCAACATTACCGTTTGCATCCTGCTTCGCGACATACTTGAGTGCAAGATCTTTAAGCATGCGAAGCTGCTTCCCATACACGTCATGCTGGGCAACCTGATTGTGCGAAAGGCTTTTGCCAGGTGCATAAGAAAGCATTCCCTGAAGCTTCCAGGAAGTGTAGAGCGCCTGCGCTGCCATCAGAACAGGAACGAGGGAATCCGGACAGGAATCCGCCAAGAACTCCTCCAACGCATCGCCATCGGAAATCGATACTTTAGGAAGTTTCTCAGCATCGGGAACAAGCACCGTCAGATCTGCCTTATAGCCGGCGACAAGATCTGCAATGGCTTTAATTTGAGCCTTCTCCGTTTTCTTCTGAATATCATCACCCGACACGCACATGGCAGATGCGAATTGCTTCTGCAGCTCACGCGCCGTTACATTTCCATTGATGTCAAGAGCTTCCAGTGACAGCTCGATTCGCTCGTCAAGGGTGTCCTCAAAATAGGACACAAGAACTTCCGCGTAGTTTGCAACCTGCGTATCGATATCAGAGTTCGTAGACGAAACATTTTGGTTTTCGAGCAGAAAATGACCGCGCCGGACAACATGATTCGCAACGGCCTCGAAAATCAGACGTGGATCCATTGCACTATCTGCTTCCATAAGGGCGACGTCCAGATGGGCAAGCGTCGGGAACGAATGGAACAGACGACTATAGCTGAATCCGATCGGGTCGCTCTCGAACCGAATTTTTCCAAGCTTGTAGGACATCCGGCGTCGGATAAAGAAATCCGGATCAATAGAGGAAATCACCGGTGCGAAAACGCGCTCCATCTCATGTTCACGTCCACGACGGCGCTGGATTCCACGGCGGGAAGTTCGCGGCATACGCGCCTCAGCTGCATGCTGACCTTCCTTGAAAACACGGGTTCCCATAACCGGTTGCTTTCCATGGTACAAAACATTCCCGTTCGGATCCGTTGCAACGAATCCATGTGCCGTCGAACTTAACTCGAACCCGATGGAATAAGGCCCACTCATCTGCTTCAACTTTTTCATAGCGTATTTCCTTTCCTGCTCATAGGCGGTATGCTGGCTTTTCTTTTGTAGTGCCATTATACCACAGTACTAAAATATTCCAGTTGTGATTTATGATTCTCTATCGCTCCAAAAATTGCTTCCAAAAATTTTTTCAGAAACTTTCAATTCCCGCTTCCCATGCTCTCCTGCTGTGCTATATTGGTCGTGGTGAATTACCGCTTGGTTTACGGTATGTGTAAGTCGAAATACGGCTTCAAAGCCACAAACTGCCCTTTGGGGCGCCCCGTATGGGGCATTTTTTTTGGCGATTTTTACTGAAGAAGAATGGGTTCTCATAGAAAAGGGGTTGCTGGAATATTTCCAGCAACCCCTTTATAGAACATTTTGATTCAAACTGTCATATTTGAATACCAAGGCTTTTCGCAAGCGCTTGCGAATCACCCTGTCGAGACCAATATCCTCGAATAGCTTTCGGAACGCCAAAATCCAAGCGTTCAGCACCAAAGTAATGCTTTCGGCATACATATCACCTTACCTACAACGGTCTTCTTCCGGAATAATCTTGTTCAGCGTATTTTCAAATACTTTGGATCCTCTTTTTACTGCTTCTGCCTTCTCGCTAAGTGGAAGACCTTTCTTGTGAATCATCTTAACGGAATCAAGAAGCATCGGTATTTTGGTTGTTACTTGGATCTCGTTGAATTTCTCTTCCATCGCTTTGCAAAGCGCATGCTCATCCACGATAGGAATCCGTAGCAATTCCCTTACTTTCTCTGTAATATAGTGGTTCAGCGCTCCAAGCCGATCCTGTGGAAGCGGATATGTTGGATGATTCTGGAACTCAAAGCCGATCATCCTGTGCAAAAGCTCATGCTGCTCCGTTCCCATAACAATTCCAGCCATATCATCAAAGGCGATATTCGCTGTTGCAGGTAGGTAATATCGATTTGAACGATCAAGGAAATCCGCATAGTCTGTCTCATCATCTTGCGCAAACAAGGACAGATTGTGGTCAAACAACGGGGCTAATCCCAACAGCCGTCCTGTTCTGTTTTCCCGTAAGATACCAAAATTTCCGCCGTGACGATCCCGATTGCAGATCAAGGCATCAAAAACAACCATTGTCCTGTATTTCGATGCCATCTTTGGATCAAGTTCATTTAAGATTGATAACGCTGCCGGGAAACTCGCATCACCAGCAGCAACGAAAAATGGAACAAAAGAAATTTCTTTGTCATTCATAAGTCCGCAGACAGACGCAAGTTTCCCTTTCCACATCTCTAAATCGTAGGAAACGTGATCTATTCCCATCCGTTTTGCGACTTGTGCTGCAAAGTATTCAGAATAAGGTTCTTTGCCGAGATTTCTGGCACCGCTTGTACCTGTTTTGAACAACAGCAGCCTATCGTTAATCCGTCGAACTGCTTTCGGAAATTGCCCTCCCAGTGTCCACTCACTTGAAACGCCCGCTTTATGCTTTTGTGAGGGCGTGTACCCGGTATAAGCTACAAGTCCCAATACTTCATCAAAGCGATTGTCGAATAAATTGATTTCATCAAAGGTAACATCTGATTTCCCATCATCAAGCCAATACGAATCGTTGATGGAAAGACCTTTGGATACATCAAGAATTCCAAGGATATCATTCCTTGTCAATCCTGCCGTACTAAGAATCTGCTCTACAAATGCCCTGTTTTTCGGAATGGTTCTACCTTCCATCCAACTCGCAAGGCTTTTTTCATCTTGATCTACAATTAAATTCAATGGAAGCAAATGCGCATTTGCCGAATCGATATCCGTAATCTCCAGTTTCAAACTACCGAATGCGTCATAGGCAGCTTCGAATCTCATGAGGCTCTGATCATAGATCTTCAGCTCATAGCTTTTAGTCTCTCTCGTCATGCTGCTCCTCCCTTTTCTTTTCAATATCTACTATTATAGCATAATACTATCGTCCTATGCAGCTTATAATTTACCAAAACGGTTGTAAAACCATTGGTTTTAGCAATGGTAAGGACCAATCCGCTAAAATGAACTCAGTGAACTGTAATATCCAAAAGAAAGGAAAGTACCATGCCAAAGAGTATCGAAGACATCGATCGCCAAATCGCCGCCCTGAAGGAACAGAAAAAACGGCAGCAAGCGCAAATCGCCCAGAAAAAGCGTGAAGGTCTTCGCTCCTGTAAAGAGCTTATCGGTGAAGAGGTTGTCAATGCGTTCGATAACTGGACCAGTATCGACCTTGATCTTTTTGCCATGTATATTTCCGAGCATGCAGACGAAATCGTAACCTCCTGCTCGACTTCTGAAACGGATCTGGATGATGCTTTGAAGCGCAACAAACAGTTCGCCAAGAAGCATAAGAAGACGCGTAAGAAGACGAACGATCGAGACGAACCCGAGTCGGATAGCGATTCGTCTGAACAGGACGATACACAGGTTGATTCCTATGCGGTGCCCTACGGCGCCTATTGATCCGCTCCCCTGCTCGCTGACTGACAGAATCTAAAAGGAAAACGCAATGAATCCCAATTTCAACCGACGCCAATTCATCGGTCTCGCCGTCTGCGTTGCCGTTAATACCGCACTTACCGGATGCAAGAAAAAAGAACCCGAGTGGACCGCGGCGAAAGACGATAAACTCAAACCCCTGGCCTTTGAAATCTCAGAGGGCAAGGCGACTCCCCTTTCCGGATCCGGCTGGAAACGATGCGACGATTACATTCATCTCCAGCTTTCCGGCAGCTCCATCCCGGATCGCAAGATTGCGAAAGTGAAACAAAAAAAGGGAACGCTCATCGTCTATGTCGATAATGGCAACAGTGAAGTTCAGTCGATGAATCTCGTACTTACCCAATATAAGATCACTGGCGGGGATATTTCCCAGATCGTCAATCTCGTCCTCGACGAGAATGGAAATAGGACTGAAGTTTTCAATGCAGACAGCATCGGCAGTCTGGATCGCTGATCTAAACCGACAATATATAGACATGAAAAAGGGGAGATCCACGTCTCCCCTTTTTCGTTTGCTTCACAAGTTCAGGTCGATATCGAAGCAATAACGATTATAAACGCTTTTGCTATTTCGTAAAGAACTCATAGCAGAAGGACAAAATAATCGCGGAAGCAACGGCGACTGCAATCCAGATCGCGATGTTCACCATCACTTCCGGCTTTGTGATACGCATGAAACGCTTCGCTCTCGCATTGGCAGCCTGTTCAAGCTTTTCGATTGACTTGGCGCTTTTCTTCGCGACCTCATCGATCGCTTTCGTCCCCGCCTGCACGGTTTCCTCAACAGCTTGCGTTGCGCCGTCAGTCACAGCTTTCGTCACGGTCTCAGCATACTTGTCACCCTGCTCGAAACTGGCGACCATTTTACTGAGACTGTTTTGAGCGCGACGCGTGGCGCTCGCCTCTCGCTTCATATCGCTTTGGATTGATTTCATCTCGTCGAGAATCAAATCCGTACGTTGTTTGAAATCTGTTGCAGTAGAAGACAGTGAGTCCTTAACCTCCTTCCGGAACGCATCGTTCTCGGCTTTCTGATCTTCAATGAACTTTTCCATGAATCCGATAAGCTCACCGTAAGATTCCGGAGTGTCTTTATCACTTAGAAACGGGGTCTGACTTTTTGGAATAACTGCCTGCTCCTGTTGATCGCTCTCGTCGGGGTCGATCTCTTCCTCGAACGCCGAACCACCCTCCTCCTCTTCCATCTCGTGATCCATATCCTCATCGGTCTTCACGTTTTCAAACATATCGTCTTCAACAGATGAATTCTCGTCGATGTCCAGCATGCCCTGTCCTTCCTGATTCTTAATGGATTTCCTCGCACCGCCAATTGGTTTCGACATAAGCATCTACCTCCTGTTCCAATTTAACATTTTATTTAGTGCTCGACATTCCTATCGCTCTGTTCGCGAGTGCGACCGCTTTCGATAACCGGATGCTGAACAGAGTGCGTTCCCGCCTGGCCGGCAGCTCGAACATTGTCCTCACCATAGTCGGGCACGGCACTGGCATAACGGTTGCGAATCTCTTTTGCGTAACCGCGACGCGCAAGCAGCTCATCGCGTACAGCAGGATCTTCGAGCAGGTCTTCGTCACACTTCGGGGCAACGAATTTAGGGAATGCGTTATAGGACACACCCTTGCTCGCCTTTGCCTGCTCAACCCACGCCGAGTAAGCTTTCTTAAGTCGTTGGATATAAACATCTCGACGCTGTTCGTATGTCATCGGTTTCTCGCTTTCCGTAGTTCCTGTTTCAAAAACCGTCTGCAGTGATTTCAACGCGAAGCGCCCGTCAAGACGAGTCAAATTGAAGGTACATTTTGGATTACCGGCCTCTTTGATATCGAGATCTGTCGCATAGACTCGATTGTTCTTGATGAAAATATCTACACCCCATGAGGCAAGTAATTTTTTGAACTGCTCCATATTCTTCGGATGACCTTCGTTGATTGCAAGATGGATCAACTCGCGCAGATTGTTTTTATAACTGTACTCTCCCCGATCGACAATCTCCTTTTCGATATCGCGCGGCTGTCGATCTCGAATCTTTGAATTTTTCTTACCCTTTTCAAGTTGAGTAAGATTCCAGGCCTCGTCCATTTCACGAACCCATGAAGCGCGTTTATGTTTCGCCTGCGCTCCCGTTCCCTCCCAAAGACGTTTACCCGTTAGAAGATCCGTGCGGTTGATCGCCATATGGACCGCGAACCGTTTTCCCTCCTTATCGCTTTCCTCATGCAACGCTAGAATCACTTGTTGATGCGGATAGTGCTTCGCAAGCCATTGCTCCGCGTAGGCCATACATGCATCGGGGGTCATCTTGCCTCCGTTGCAGCTGCACTCCTCGGGCAGAAACGCAAGAACCTGATGATACATAATCGTGTTCTTCGCGCCGGCTCGTGCCGGTTTATCATGACCAAAAGATTTTCGCGTCCGCGCCATTTTTGCGTACCAATATTTGTTATATGGAAGGTTCCAGCCGCCACGTGCAAGCGCATCTTTTCCGTTGATGTATTTACGGACGTTTTTCGCGTGCCGCGACGAGCTGACTGCTTTCTGTTTAATGACTGTCAATCTCTTCTGCCATCTCCTTTCGATTTTAAGCAGTAGTTATAACTGAACGTTCTCAGATATATAAAATCATTCCTTTCTTTTTTCAGAAGCCATTTTTAAAATTGCGAAACTGATCTAGCTGCGTTCCGTCTTAAAGATTTCTGTTGTCTGGTTCATCTGCCAGATAGTCGTGGGGAACATAGTCAACGTGATAACGCTTTTCAAGTTCCTCGATAAACCGGTCGACCTTTCGGGCGTTTTGGTAAACCTTTTCAAGCGTTCGGAAAACAGCTTTCTCATTGTACGCGGGAAGCCCTTGGGCGTTCACGAAGTACATAAGCTGATTGAGGTTCGTTCCTTCCTTCAATAACTCGTGATGAAGCTTTTCAACTTCAGCGATATCGAAATTGAATGATTCGATCTTTCCGTAAATTGCGCTGCGGCGAACCAGTTCGCTTACAGAGATGCCGAGCGCCGCTGCACGTTGCTCAATTGCCTTTTTTTCTGGAGCAGTGAGCATTACACGAAGATAAGAGTTTCTTTTTTCAGCAAGTAACTCGCCACATTCATCAACTTCGCGTGCGCTTTGTGCTTTCCTAAAGTCAGATTGCTGTCGATGGAGAGCCTTCTTTTTTCTATCAGAAACCTGCATATCGTCACCGAGATCTTCAAGTGAGATTTCACGATGAATCAACACGGATCGGATCAGCTCGGCTTCCGTACAACCGGCTTCATCGCATAAAGCGCGAAAGATTTTCTTTTCAGTTGGAGTGAGTGTTGCTTCAACCTTTTCAGTTCTTTTCATTTATTCCTTTCTATCGGAGAGGCCTCCGATATAAATTAAGCAATCTTTACTGAACCAGCGTCAGTTTTATGATGCCGGGTTTTGTCTTTTTTAGAAAGTGCGAAACCAACGCGCAAAAAGCGTGCTGCAGTTCGTACTTTCGCCTTTTCTCCGTGACAGGAGAAAAGCAAGATTCGTAGATGATAATAACACGGGCTATGCCCGTAGTTATTATCATCTACGTACATCTTGCAATCTCCGGAACGGTGATTGGGCGAAACGCAGTGTAGACGTGGAATGAGAGGCCTCATTCCAAGCGAGAGGCCTCGCGGCGTCGTAACTGCGTGAAGACCGTGAGCGAAAGCGAACTTTTAACGCGAGGGATGCCGAGTATTTGAAGTACCGCGCAGCGGGCTCCGGGCAAGGCCTGGAGCGAATCGGTGAGAGGCCTCACCGATCGCGGAAGGTTTTGGCCGGAGCATCCGGCACCGCCGGATCTTTTCGTGATGGCTTCTGCTGAGATAGACAGCTTTCGACATTTCAATGACGCGAAGAGTCTTTAGTGAGACTCGTAGCGTTGTTGGACTGTCGAAAGGTGGCGCGATTTGAGTAGCGATACGATCAACGAATAGATTTTCACACGCCGCCTGCGGCGTCGATTTATCGCGCCCGTTGGGCGCTATGATATTGAATTCATCACATTTTGAATTGCAAGATGTCTTTAAGTATGTTTTGGAAACTTTTCAACACAGTTTCCGGTTTTCGATAATTTCAATGGCGCGGAGAATCCGAAGGGAGTAATTCGTAGCGCTGTTGAATTTGTCGAAAACCGGCCGCTCCGTTTTTGTCATCAAAGCAAGCAAATCAAAAAACGAATTCGGATTCGCGATCTTCTACTGAATCCCTTTTCAAGACTCGCCATACTTTACGGCACTATTGATAAAGGTATTTCTTAGATAGTAAGCAACTAAAACATAAAGTGAAATCAGCTATTACCAAGAAATCGTTTTGATCGTCATATTGGAAAATCTCGATTAAAAAGGGCTCCTCATTCGAGAAGCCCTAAACAGTTTTGATGTCCGATGCACTTGGACCCAGGCATCAATTTTAAATCTAACGGCATACCCTAACTAAGATATTCAAGCAAAGCTTCCGCCTGACGAATACCAAGTCCGCCAAGACGACGATTGCCTGGGATGTCCACGTCGTGCATAATCTTATCCGCCTTCGCGCCACCAATGCCGGGAATGGCCTGAAGGAATTCCTTAACCTTCATTTTACTGACGAGCGGATCGTCCTTACGAGTCTTAAGAATAGAAGCCGGATCAGTTTTGCCGGACTTAATGTTCTCCTTAAGCTCTTTACGCGCTTTGCGTACCTGCGCTGCCTTCTCAAGCGCCTTTGCACGCTGCTCAGGTGTGACATTCGGAAGTGCCATGATATCTCCTTCTTTCAAACTGTTTTTAATTCTTTTGCAAACCAAGATCGATTACATACGGCGCAACT
Organism: Coprococcus sp. RTP21204st1_G4_RTP21204_210225; assembly: GCF_040915385.1. NCBI lineage: Bacteria > Bacillati > Bacillota > Clostridia > Lachnospirales > Lachnospiraceae > Coprococcus > Coprococcus sp. RTP21204st1_G4_RTP21204_210225. The sequence goes on from NZ_JBCPDP010000005.1 coordinate 157,717, forward strand.
CGAAATCCGCCGCTCTTGCTCGGATCCTTTGATTCCTCGTTGTGCTTGAAGAGAATGCAAATATGATTCTTCAGATCACGTCCCCAGAGCTGCATAACATCCTTACCACGTCGACCGTCAGTACGCTCGCTTCGAATCGTCTCATCCGAATCTTCGCCAAGTTGACGGAACGTGATGACATAGCGCTTTGAAGACTCTTCAAGTACGACGCTAAGCACTTTGACGGTAATCTTAATAGAAGACTGCACGAGCATCGCAAGGGATTTCTCGCCTTTGGCGCGAGAAATCTTTAAAACCTCGGATGCAAGCTCGCACTCGCTGACCTTCTTTCCTGAAAGCATAAGCGAAAGATACGCAAGCTCGACATTGCGCCTCTTTTCGTTTTCCTCCATTAGTTCATCCTTTCTGTTATTGGATTTCGCAAGCGCTTGCGAAAATTAAACCTGATGATCGCTGAGACAGCTCAAAATAAATAAAGAACTCTTCCAAATAGTTCCTGCTTTAATTTTTGCAAGAAGCCCCAACATAAATAGACTGAATTCGGAAGTCATTACATCACTTTCTGATTCAGGAAAACGCCAGACATGGATCGTTGCGTCCGGTTCAATCGACCAGTCTTTCAAAACATCTTGAAAGATAACGCCTCCGCGCTGCACGGTCAGATCGATTTCATGTTTTGTGACATGAAGCAATTCAAGATTGTCCGCACCATAAGTTATTCCGCTGTTGAAATAAATTTCAAACTTTGGATCATAAAGCTCGAACCCGCCATCGCTTATGTTGCAAAGGAAATCGATAACAGTTTCTGGATCAAGCACTGTATCAGACTTCATTCCGATGCGAATCGTATCCAGAATGTAGTCCTCAATCTCTTGATTTCTAGCTCGCGTCAAAGGACGTTCAAACGGCGATGCGCAATACGGGCAGAAATTCGGATTCGATGCAGATGGACTATTACTCTGACAATCCGCATCGGTTCCGAATTCCGTTATCCGATACGACCTACCGCAAATGGAACAAGTAATCAATCCACAGTTATTATTTTGTGCCAAATTGTAGGCGCTTAGCTTTTGCACCCTTCATCCACTCCCCTCTTTTTTCAACAGAATCGTCAGGACATCTTCTTCCTACCCGACTTCTAAATCTCCTTGCCGCAATCCGGGCAGAACTGCGCACCGACAGGAAGAATAGCGCCGCAATGCGGGCAAGGAGCAAGATCCTCCCAATTCTTCATGTCCCTATAAAGAGCAACCAGCACAACGTTATTCATACTTTCGTTCGTCTCCATGCAGTGACGCTTCAAGAGACGATGAATATTCGCAGGCAGGCGAAGGTTGTAGCCGATCACGTCTGCATTCTTGTCGTATTTCGCACGACGAGGGTTATCTCCCTTTGCGAGAGAGTAGATCGCCGGCACAGAGGTGCTGCACGCATCGGCAACAGACTCGGCGGCAACCTCCTTGCGGATATCATCAGCCATGTCGAATGCGTCGGAAGTTTTCTTGCTCTTAGCCATTCTAGTAATCCTCTCCTTCAAGATACTCATTTACAAAGTCAGTAAAGTCCGCAACCGCGTTGCAGTTCGGATCGTAATCGAAAATCGAAACGTTAGCAGACTGCGCTTTATTTACAGCCTCGCACTTTCGAATAATCGTGTGGAACATCTTTGTGTTAGCGGCACGTGCGATCGATGGAAGCTCATTAACCACACCGCGCGAAAGACTCGTGCGGCCATCAAACATGTTAACGACAATACCGGCAATGCGGAGATTCGGATTCAGACGTTTGTTGCGGCGAACCGAGTTGACGCATTTCTGGATATTGGTAAATCCTTTTAGGGATGAACGGTTCGGGATTACCGGAACGATCAGCTCATCCGCGGCAACCATCGCATTGCGCGTCACCAATCCAAGTGACGGCGGACAATCAATGATTGCGTAATCATAGTCATCATCGATACCCTCCATTGCATCGGCAAGCATCGTAAGGCGCGTATCCAGTTTCGCCATATCGCTTTCGGCATTCGAAACAAGGACATCGCCGGGAATAATATCGCCACCGTCGAAATGTTTGATTCCGTCTTTCGCCGTGTAATCGAACGAGGTGAGAAGATCGTAAACCGTCACTTCATCCGTCGTGTCAATTTTTGCCTGTTGCGTTGCGTTCATCTGCTGATCAAGATCAACGAGCAGCGTGCGCTTGCCCTTACGATGCAGCCCCTCTGCAATCGCCATGGACAGTGCGGTCTTGCCGACACCTCCCTTGTGATTACAAATCGCAATCGTCTTCATTTTCCTCTCCCAACTTTCCTTTCCCATCAAGATCAAAATTTGATTTCGTTGCATCCTTTTTCATCTCTGAAAGCAGATCGCCATCATGTGCCGCCTTGCACAAAGCTTCACAAAATACCATTAAAAGCGTTCCGAGAATCATCGAGGTGATAACAAGAACGCCCGTTTCGAAATGAACGAGACTATGTAGCACAAGGCCAATCAACACCATTCCCGGAATACCTAGAGCGATCCAAATCAGATCTTCTTTCAGCTGGTTCACAGGTTGATCCCTCCTTCCACAATACGATAATACCAACATGCGTATACTATGATGACAACATAGTACTTGTATTCACAAAACAATCCTATTGCCCAATCATTCAGCAATAAACCTGTCTAATTAACTTGAAGTTGGTATAATCGATGTGATGAGAGGGTGGCGGCGCTTTCCTTTTTGTTCTTGCGTCGGTTGCAAGTTTTTCCTTTCGCCACCCTCTCTCCTTTATCTATTACGCGTTATTTACACGCAATGCAAAGGATTAGAACGGGATATCCTCATCGTAGACGTCCATCACTGCGGGAACATCCGGAACAACAGGCGTCTGCTGAGTCTGTGCCGCCGGCCTGTTAGCGGAAGCATTCTGAGACTGGTTCCCCTGGCTCATGAAGTCGATTGTATCTACGACGACGGTAAGGCGAGAGCGCTTCTGACCGTCCTTCGTCTCCCACTGGTTAAAGCGAAGCTTGCCGTCAATGCTGACCTTCATACCCTTTCGAACGATACGGCCCACGGCCTCGGCACGCGTGCCGAACATGGTGCACTCGACGAAGTTCGGATAGTCCTCCCACTGGTTGGTCTCGCGATTGAGTCGGCGATCGTTGACGGCAATACCGAAAGAGAGAACCTGCGTCCCCTTCGGAGTCATGCGAAGCTCCGGATCGCGCGTAAGATGACCGGAAATGTTGACGCGGTTGATAGACATGTTCGAGGTCCTTTCTCCTCTTGGTTATTGACTGATACTAAGATACCACAACACCCCAGTACTATGCGTGAGAATGACGAACTTTTTAAAGAAAAATAGGTGGAAAGAGCTGTTTATACTCCTTCCACCTATTTTCAGTTGACATAATGCGTCGTCATTCTGCTATTTCATTTTCCGCCGAGAACGAACCTGCCTATCTGCCTTTCCTCTCTACCTTCTCCGTCTACCGAACATCAAAGTCATGATTTATCTCATTTAGACTGACTCTTCTGCTCACAGTCTCTCTCTTCTCCTCGAGCGACATCTGATGGGACCGATCTTCCCTCTGCACTGCACTCTCCCATGTCTTACATGTCTCCCGACGCAAAAAACCGATCAGCGGTTTCAGATCGCCCGTCATGTCGAAACCGTCCAGCGCCGCATAATAATCTTTCCGGTCTTCATCAAAGATTACGATCGGCGGATGGTTGTGCAACAGCAGATAGTAATTCATCATCGCCCTGCCAGTCCTGCCGTTCCCATCTGCAAAAGCATGAACGCCCTCAAACCTCGCGTGCCAAAATGCAGCTGCCACCAGCGGATTTTTATCTCCAAACTCGGAAACCTCATCAAGATCCTGTTGAAGGTCGTTCTCGATCTCATCTACAGGAGCGGCAACATCGTGCATGCCGACTCCCCATAAATCGTTTTTCTTGAATTTCCCCGGTCTTTCCCCAAGTTCCCAACGCCGCTCGTCGTAAGTGCCTTTTGTCAGTTCAAACTGCATCTCCCGAATGGAATCGAGCGTGATAGGTTTACGCTCGTCGAACCATCGGTACATCAGCTCACTTGCGTCTTTCAGATTTTTAATCTCGTAAAGCGTCCGCAGGTCTCCTGTGTAACCGCATACACGGCCATTCTTAAAAATCTCGTGCGTATCATGGTAAGTGATTTCTCTATTCTCGATTTTCCCTGAGTTGTAAGAGAATAATATTGCAAAATTTTCCAGGTGCGCTGCCAACTCAAGCGACGTAGCGATACTGTAACTGCGCCACAATTCCATAGTGCGCTCGTATTGTCTATCTGAACTCATAAAGTCCTGCCTCTTCTTTTCAATTCGATATTTAGGGAATTCTCCCTTTTTATATTATACCATAATACTAACATATTGCATCATGTAATCTACGAAGCGCTATCAAGTCGTCCTGCGAGTCGACTTGCAGGACGTATGGCGATGCGCTTTTCATGCGGTGCCCTACGGCACCTATTGATCCGCTCCCCGTGGTCGCTGATAGATTTCCTAGACAGTGCTTCTTTTCAAACAGACAGTCAGATTGTCGCTATAGACCGGCTTGAATCCCGATTCCTCCAAATCTTGAATACCGACATCATTGATGCCGTAATTCAGTACAGCGTAATCCATTCCATAGTCATCGCAAATGGCCGATAGGCTTCCAGAAGAAAGCGCCTTTCCTGCCTCGGCAAGTACATTCTTCTGCCCGTTCTGCCCATTGAACACCTCAATTCTGGTATCAAGATACGGCTTGAACCCGTTTAGCTCCGCTCGGCATCCGGGGTCAATGTCCGTCAAGACTGCCGTTCCCGATACGGCGCCATCCTCTCTCATTGCCTGAAACGCTCTTTCAATCGAGATGGACTTTTGATCGGTCGCAGACAGCGTGCTATAAAACAGAACCGCTCCAAACTCAAGTGCAACCACAGAGATTGAAAATAAGACTATCCTGCTTAACATCTTCGAGCTCACCTTGCACTTTGGCTCAAGCTTCCAGCACCACGTGCTGTAGACGATCATCAATATGCCAAGCAGCAAAAGTTCGTTTCGCCATGTCATCAGGGATAGAAAGAGCAGTCCTGAGATCATCATCGTTTCGAACGAAAATACCGTTTTTTTAAATCCCAAGCACTTGGCATGGAAGATCACCGGCACGACCGAGATGACAATGAGTATCACTGCTTCAACCGGAACGATGGAGAACATCGGTTTCAGTTCCGGCACGGCAACCGTGGCGATATCTGACGTGCCTATTGTCTTAAACGGAAGCGACAGCACGTCTAATCCGTATGGATTCAGCATTGCGGAAGCGATCGTAAGTAAGATCGTCACAGCCAATGCGGCCCGCGCATTCGGATCCAGCTTACTATCTAATAAAGCGGCAAGCGGCAACATGATCGCACAGGGCCAAAGCGCACCGTGCAGATTGGCTATACAAATCCCTAGGAATGGAAAACCAAACAGAAATCTAATATCGCGGCTTTTAATGTATTTCTCCATCAACTCCCAGGAAACAGCCAGGCACAGGATATCGAGCGCACGCGGTGTCGACCGAAGGCTATAAACGATTACCGCTCCGAATACGCATGAAACAGCACAGTGAAGAATGCGGTTTCCAGCTTTTGGAAAAGTTTGGTACCAAATGAAGAGAACCGCCACCATGTCCAACAGCGCAAAAAACAGCCGAACCGACATCTCTCCAAAAGTGTCGTAGAGAACTGCAACTAATATGCAGATAGGATATTGCTGGCAGATATAGGTCAATTCCGAATGGATCGATAACGGATCGGTTGTCGGCAGATGACCGTTGGCTATAATCCAACGGCCGGCGGCAACCATATACTGCGCATCGGTTATGAACAACTCTCCTTGTAGGGAGCGAATGCTCAAAGTCACCAGCAAGACCGTCAATAGGACACAGAAAGAGAAATATCGAGCAGGTATATATTGAGGCTTAATGTTGAGACTAAACACAATTAACGTTCTCCTGAAACGGAAGGTGGAACCATGTATTCAAAGTGAAAACCCTTGTACTCCCGACCGCCCTCGATCGCCCGCTGAAGATCGTACATGTGACATGGACGATCATATGCGCAACATTCATGCTCTCTCTCCAGCAAATCCAGCAAATCGGATAATGTATCGAACGTCTTCCCGGTCTCTCGACAGATTAAAGGCGTTTCCTTCAGCCTTTTCTCGAAATCCACGTCGTATCGCAAAAGCCTCCAAGTCAGACCGTCAAAAACGATTCCCTTCTTGCCTGAATTCAGTAAAGACTTATGGTCGAACCCGTACCACCTCGTTAGCTCAAGAACCGAATAATCGCACCTTCCCCGCTCATAGCAGATCACCGGCTGCATGTCCTTAATGCGCTCGCCGGACTTCAGTTTGATATTTTTATTCCAATCGTCTTTCCAAAACCACCGTTCACCCCTCCAGCGTGTCGCCTCGCTGGTCGGCTCGCCCTTCGCATCACAGATTGCAACGATCTTCTTCCAGTCGACGTAACGTGAGCCGAATTTCAGCGCGTCGTGCACATCTGCGTACTCGCGCATCGTTGTCAACTCGATAACCGGACGAGCGCACAGCCTTTTCTCCTCCATGTAGGCTTCTTTTCTCTCTTCAAAGTTCTCACGATTTGCCCAATGCATATCAAAGGCAGGGCATCCATGCCGTATGGCATCTCCGACCTTCTGAACGATCTCTTTTCGCGTTTCCCCGTATCCATCGGACCATATTGCGGCACAGATTTCGTCATAGCTGTGATAGATGGTGTCCGTCTCAAGACAAATCATCTGCACATTCAAATCTACAAGTCTTCCTACTTTCCCGTCCCAATCCCTCACATACGAAAACCTCTTATTCTGAGGCTTGACCTTGTTTTTCACATGGTCTAGGACTACCGATCTGCTTGTGCCGGCAGCCTTCGCCGCCTCGGTCGTAGTCGGGAACATCTCCCCCGTTTCCAAATTGACGATCCACCCGGCGAGTCCTCGAATCTCTGTCAGATCCATATCCGGCGAATACATCGACTCAAAACAATAGAACTGATTTTTGATTGCGACCCATTTGCCCCGCAGCGCCATATTGCACACATCCGACATCCAGCCCTGGGTGATCCCAAGCTCTTTTTCCGCTGCACTGCAGCTCGGCCATCTCTTACCATCGTCAATCCGGACAACCGATTTTGCCGTTCTGCGAACAGGGGCATCGAATGGAAACTCGGCTTCCTTCAACTCGGCAATCTGCTGGTCGGTCAGCTCGCCCGCGCGATAAAGACGGCGAAGCTCGTACTCCAGAGTCTTTTTCCGTTTGAGCTGGTCCTTTCTCCCGTCAGTCATCTGTTAAAGCCCCTTCCACAGCGCTATCTTTTCATCGATTGTCAGTTTCTCAGATCTTAGCGCCAATCGCCGTTCAAGGTTTTTAGCCAGATTCCTTGCGTCCTTCTCATGATCGATGACCTTGAAAGCGGAAGGCGGAATGAGTTCTTCCGGATCATTTTCTCCAGATAGTCGGGCGTAGCTTTCCGACATCATGCTTACAATCTGCTCAATTCCGATCATCTCGAAATTATCGACCAGATCAATAACCAACGGTTCGAAGTTGCCTGCGGCGGTCAATGCACGCCCAAGCTGCTGATAGAAAATCGTCGGCGACGAGGTACGACGTACCATAATGACGGCATCCACGCCCTTGATGTGAACCCCCTCGTTAAGCTGGTTGACGCAAAGCAAAAGCTTGATTGCGGTCTCATCATCGTCCTCTTTGAACCCATCGTATTCACTCGTTCCGAAGGGATTCGAGCTATGGACAACATAGGTATGAACGTTACCGTTTACTCGGGAAAACCACCGCGGGCACATCTTCTCGATTTCATTCAGCTCGAAGACATTCGGGCAAAAAACAATCACTTTCTCTATTCCCTCAAAGTACTTTTGAAAAACGGCCGGAAGGTTCGCTGCCCTGCCCGCGCAATCTCTCAACTCGTTAAAATCAGCCAGCAACTCCGCCCGCCTACCCGCACTCTCTTCCTTTGCGATGCGCTCGCCGAGATCTTCAATGTAGCCGTTGATGCTGTACCCGGCAGTCACATATGTCGGGACAGGCAGGATGCCTAAAATCCAGCAATCCGTCAACGACATATATGAGGCGATATGCCCATCAAAAAGTTCATCGGACATATCTCGGCCGCTATCGCTGTATCGAATCGAAGTCGCGCTCAATCCGATCAGATTGGCGTCGGGATTGCATTCGATAACTCCTTCAACACCACGAGACCACTGCGGTGCCCCCGTATGATGGAACTCATCGAAAATAACCGTATCTGCATGAATATCAAGATTTCCCTTTTGCGCTCGATGCATGGCGGTCTGATACGTCATGCGCTCGATGTTCTTGAATTCTTGATTCGGCAGCTCGCGCCTGATGGAAGCTTCCTGCTCCTGCTCGATATAGGTCGAGGGCGACATCCAGAGAATTCGCTCATTCGGATGATCGAAGGCATAACGGTACGCTATAAACGCCTTGCCTGTCCCGGTAGGATGAATGATGCAGGCACGCCTGGTCCCAGACAACATATCCAGAAGTTTGCGATACGCCTTTTCATTATGTGGATACAGTTCCAGTCCGCTCGGCATCTCAATCCCCTTTGTACTCATGTAACCATGGTACTAGGATACCATAATGCTATGCAGAAACATAAAAGAAGGTACAATCTGGACAATTAACAGATTGTACCTTCTTGTGAAAGGGGATTTATCGACGTGGAGTCCCTGCGGTATCCATGTGCTCCCCCGCGTGTCCGATCACGATCTTCTCCTCATCCCTGTCGATATAGAAGTGGAGCCGGAAGGCGGCCTTGATGTTCCTTCCCTTGATATGCGGCGAGATATCGATCTCCTTGCCGTTGTACATCCGCTTGCGGAGCTTCATCAAGTTGGACATCGCGCAAGTCGTTCCAGACTCTCCGCGAGCCAGCTCATATCCGGTTCGTTTCTTGAACTCAGAACCCAGCCGATCGTTCACCGTCTCCTTAAAGCATAGATCCCAGAGCGTCGTCGCGACGGCAACCAAGATTTCCCATTCTTCCGTCAAAATGCCGTCAAATTTCTTGGCACTCCTGTAGGCATCGGGAAGAATCACGATTCTGTCCGGATAGAGCACCTTCGCCAAATCAAGCAGCTGTGTAAGGTTTTCAGGCACTACCGTAAGCGCCTTGCGGATGCCGTTTAACGCATTGGCGTTTAGCTGCTCGAGTTCTGCCATCTCGAGCTTACGCTCGACGGCCCTTTTCTCGTTTTCAAGTCGCATCGCATCGCGCGTGAGCATGTCGATTTTTGCAGCCGCTTCCGAGTTCGAAGTCTCCAACTCGCTCGCAATTTCCTCCCAGTCCGCGATGTCCTTTTGAAGACCGCTTATCTCATCGCGAAGCGAATCAACCGTTTCGTTTCCACCGGAATCGCCTTTCACCCGCTGCTTCAGTTTCTTAATCCGTGAACTGAGGCGTTTGGCCTCATCGATTCCATCTAACCATCGGACATCGGCGATACTCAGGATATCCCCAGCCACCCTGTCGCTCGCACGGCAGATCCCCTGACGAAGGACATTTATGAATCGGTTTTCACCGTGGCGCGTATATCGATCGATCAGATACTTGGCATAAGCCATCCCCATTTCATTGTCAGTTGGAACCGTGAGATCGACCGGCTTACAGTAAATCTTCAGGCTTGAGCATTCCATGCCGTAATCATAAGCCGGCGTGTTCTTCAGAAAGACCTCTCGATAAGTGTCCATAAGAGCACGGTCGTGCCAGTCAAGGACATATATATCTGCCATCCCGAAAAGCTGCTTGGTCAGATTTTTCAAGTTCCTGACCGGCAGTTTCGATTCTTCGTCGGTGGTGATTAAGATCAAGGAAAGAGTTCGATCCGGATCGGTCAGATCCGGTATGAACTTGCTCGTCAATGTCTCGGAAGTCAGGTATATCGGCTTATCGTTCAAAAAAGTCGAGCCAACGCGAACGACGTTCGCCTCATCGCTAAAAAGCATCTTCACGATCCGCGGCGTAGATGGTATCGGCGGCGCAGCCTCCCCAATGAACCCCCTGACGATATAGCGGCTCAATTGGATGTTGACGATACAGGAATCAGCATTTCCGATAATACCGATCCTCGTATGCCAACGGCCATAGATCAGCCTGTGATCCTGTTCATCAAGCTCCATCGCCCACACGACACAGCCCGGGACGCCACTGTTCCGCTTTGATGCAAGGGCGGTCTTTCCCTGTTCAAGTTCAGTTGTTCCTTTCCAACCATCAGGTGTCGAATAAGCGCCATCTCGGAAAGAATCGCAGTGCTCTTTCGATAGAACCTTTTTTTTCATTAGCCAGGAGATGACAGTCGAGATCACCGACTCACTGGCATTTTCATTATCGGTTCTGGTAATCGTCAAGCGTGTCGCGTATTGTCTATCCTCGTCTACGATCGCATTTACCAGTTGTAGCTGTTGGGCGGCTATACCTGCATCGAGAACGGCTGAATCCAATCCGGCCGTCTCCAGCACGGCTGGTGCTTTCTTTTCCGTTCCACACGAAACCTCCGCCTTGCCGGGACAGAGGGCGAGCGGCGGTTGCCCTCTCCGCTCCCAATTCCTTCAATTCTTTAAAATGAGATCAACGATACTGTAGGTGGTATCCCCTCCCATTATTCCCGATGCCTGCTGAAGACACTCTAGAAAATAAGCTGCATCTTCTCTACTTCGGAACGCCATGATCGGTTTCGAGCTTTCCGGACCGTTTGCCATAATCGAAAACACGGTCTCGTCTGTCGAGTCGATCTTGTTTTCCGTGTCGTTGCGTTCTTTTCCAGACATAACGGAATTCTCCTTTTTCGCATCTGAACTTACAGAATCAGCCTCATGTCCGCATGAGACTTTTGCAGGGCATTTGGGCGACTCCTCATGAGCTTTTTCCTGCTCCGCGTACCACTCATTGAAACTGGCGACGATCTCAGAGCGTCGCCCGCGAACACTCTTGACCACCTCGTCACTGCCGTCTGCCGGCGCGTAGGTGAAAAGAAACCTACCGTGAGACGTCTGGTGTCTTGTCAAGCATCCATGTTCAAGCACGCATAGAGCCTCAGGTTCCTGTGGGGCAGGAGGTTGCTTTTGCGCCTCCCGTCCGCTCATTTCGCTTTCAGGCAGCCTTTCACTTTGCTTTCGGTTCTTTGCCTTATTGCTCATATGGCGGTTTTCCTTTTCAAGCTTTCGGCGTTGTTCCCGATTCAGCTTCACCTCCGGATCTACTCCCTGTTCCTTGGCAACGGACCGCATGTCGTATCCGGCAGCGGACGCGGCAGCGAAAAACTGCTTGAACGCCACGGGTCGATTGGTTCCGAGCTGCAACGTCTTGAATTGCCCATTTGAATCCTTGATGCTCGCCATATATGAACCCTTTTGTTCAAACAGGCAGGCTTTCTGCCGATCTCCGGTCACAAAGCGCTTTCCATACATAAAGCTCCTTTCCTATAATCGGATAGTACCAATATACCATAGTGTAATATATCGTTAACGAAAAAGGAGCCCGCTCGCCCGAACTCCTTTTTGAATCGATTCTTTCTTCAGGGCCTTACTTGTCGTAGAGGGCCCACTCTTTACGGACATCGCGTTCAGCCTGACGCATAAGGCGTTCGGCGCGGCGCTTTGCTTCGCGCTCGCGACACGCCTTAACTTCGGGAAGCATAAACTCCTGGTAGTACATGAAACATGCAAGGCAGATCTCGGCCGTTCCCAGAAGAAGCAGGATTACGTTCATCTCGAAGAACAGGAAACTACCTACCCTGATCTCACAGACAAGTGTCATGCATCCAAACATGAATACGACAGCGTCGTTCATGATACGAATCTTCTCAATATGCGTATACTTTCTCGGGGCGCGATGCTTACCGTTCATCATGGGTTCCTCCCTCTAGGTGCTTAACATGATGATAGTATAGCATAGTACTCTAGTACTATCGCTGAGAAAGTTCAAAATCATACTTGGAAACTCCTCGCCCCAAACCTTGAACGTCACGATCAAGCGATACGCACGGCGATTTGCCAACAATCCGCTATTCCTGCGGTGCCTGACGGCACCTATGATCCGCTCCCTGCGGTCGCTGATTGATTTCCAAGAAAAAGGGGGCGCATTTCTGCTCTCCCCTTTCATAAGCTAGATCAAATATGTATGTAGTGAAATACATTAACTTCACCCTAGCTAATTAGCTAATCGATCCATCTTCAAGAACAAATCCGATCGGTTTGCGCAAGGAATTGTCTACGATGATATTCGGGTAGTGTCGGATATCGTTGTAGACACTCACAGCAAGATTATCGAGTGCCCACTTGACCAAAACCGGTTCATATCCATTCAGCTCGCAGAAAGCTTCCCGCGCCAACTTGCTTTCAAAAGCAACCGCGCAATAGTGCTTCCCGTCGCCATCTAAATCCTTGACAGCGAAAAAAGTCTTCTGTGCCATGCTGTCTCTTTACTCCAATTTATCAAGCGCCAGACACCAGATACTTTAGCGCCGGGCACTTGGTGCTTAACTACGCGATGATTCGCTTCTCAAGGTTTTTGCGCATCTCGACATTGAACGACTTGAGCGCTTCCTCCTCATCCCCGCCATTCTCAAGATACTCGATCGACAGGTTATCCCTTGCAACAACCATAAGATCGTCGAGAAGGATGGAAATCAGCTCCTCACGACTCACGGAATCTGGGGTGAAGTCATCGAACATGGTTTCCAAAAAAATGCACTTATCGGACATGGAATAACCCTTTCTGTAAACCGCCTAACGTAAGGCTATCGTACCACAATACCGTAGTATGACCAACGAGAATAAAAAATAGTTTAAACAAAAATAGCGACCGTCACCGATCGCCATTCAAAATCTTTATTTTACGGACTCTGCTGCATTTGCAAACAGCTAGGAAATGTCATATTCACCCTGCGCGATGCTTCCTGCGGGAACATGGATGCGTATCTCGCACTTTGAGAACTCTCGTCGATCGCGTGTCCACTCACCTACTATAGGAAACTCGTAGGTTTCACGGATGACCACATATTGATCGACTACTTCGACCCTCGCATCATCGGCTTCCGCATCCTCATACACTACCGCATTATCAACCGGGTAACTCATCCTCCGATAGCCACCGTCATCCTGCTTCACCATCAGGACATACTCATCCTGTTCCGTGAGGTAGCCGAAGGAGAGCGCCGCCTTGCCGTCGAGGTGAGATCCGGTCTTGAGCGAAGCCAGGGAATGGCTCTCAGCGACCTCGGAATCTTCGCTGAGCAATTTGATACTCGTAGGAACAGCTGCATGCCATAAAGCAAAGCCGGCCAATCCTATGATGACAGTCAGGGCGACAGACAGACCGAATCGCCTTGGGAATGAATTGTACTTCACCGCATCGTCACTCAACGCGTAAATCACCCAAGCCAAAATAACTACGAAATATATGGCTTTAATCCAATTGGCCATATCAACCTTCCTTTCCTTTCGCTAAACGCCGCAAACCTCATATCCTGCGGATCGCAGGATATTAACGATTTCTTCGAAAGTCTCCGAATCGGAGCATGAAATCTTTCTTCCAACTGCATCGGCATAACACGTTTTCGTAGCATCGCCGATGCCCTTGCCGTCCTCATGGCTCCTGACTGCCCGCCATTCACTTCGGAGCATCTTCGTGCTTAAACCGGCTTCGATCATTTCATACATCAACTCGTCGCCACGGGAAGGATCGATTTTTGCAATCTTGCGCACGAGGTTAAGATTTAGCTCAGACAGATGTTTTCCATCTTCGAGACTCGGTACACCTGTTTTTCCGCTAGACCACTCATGATAGAAATCGCCGGCACTTTTGCGCTGCCACAACAAGGTCTCCGTTACGCCGCATCGTGCCGCCTCGTCTTTAAGCCAAGCGGAAAATGAACTGTATTCCGGTTTATACAGCTCGTTTTCCGACACGTCCCTCATCAGTAGATAAACCGGCACCCATGACCGACCTCCTTGCCTGAAAAGACTCGCAAGCTCGTCATGAATGGAGGAAGTGCAGGATTCCTCTGATCCGATGGACATCCGTTTCAGGTCCTCACGATATTTCAGCTCGAACCGGATCCAGCTGTCAGATGGAATAGAGGTGACCCGTTCGAGCTGACAGGCAATTTCCCTTCCGATGGCTTCCTTTCCAGTCAGGAGATCTTCAATCTCGGCAACAGTAACGCCCAACTCTACCGCAAACTCCCCAACGGACATTCCGTTGCCATCGATCCACTCCTGTAGATATTCACCGGGCGCGACCGCAAAATTCGTCCCCATCGCCACATCCTTTCTCTTGTTTACGTATAGGTATAGTATACCATAGTACAGTAGTACCGGCTCGCACTATGAAAAAGTATCTGCTTAGAAACGGGACGACCATTACGATCGTCCCGCAACAGAAACCTAATCAAAATGGTGAAAATCATGCTCAATATTCAGCGCATTGAGCAAATTGACTAAAGCGTCATTGTATCCGTTGATATAGCCGGATTCGTACGGACTTAGTCCATCGCTGTCGTTATCGGCATTGGCGTTGATCAGCCGCTCCACGGCTTTCCAAACTGTATTTTCGGTAAACATACCAGTTCCTTTCCCTGTTCTTAACGTGACTAAAGTATACCACAATACCATGGTACTACTGTTCTAAATAAACAATTGGCGCTCCGTCTGTCTGCTAACAGCCCGATGATCAGCTATGAAAGAAACGGAACCGCCTTACCGCTTCCCAGTGGAGACCAGAGGGCATGTCTGCTTCGACAGGCGATGTACTCTATGATCGTCCTTTTTCATTTCCTCCAGCCTCTATTGCTTTCTGCCGCGGTCGCGCGAAGCGTGATCCGTCGGTTGGAGTCTTTTGGAGCAAGTCTGCGAGTTTTCGACAATTTCAATGGCGCGGAGAGTCCCTGGGTGAGGCTCATAGCGCTGTTGGATTTGTCGGAAACTCGCCCCCTGTCCGCGCTAGCGGACTCGACCAAAAATCGGCATCGCCGATACAAAGAAGGGCGGCCGTTATCGGTCGCCCTTTCCTCGACAGGCTAGAAAACCATTCCCCATTCCCCTCCTTCCTCGCCTACCCACGTGAGATAAGACCCTTCCTCGATAACGGGCTTCAAAGCATTGAGAAAAGTTTCCTCGCACCCCGTCTTGTCGTCATACGACAATCCGGAAATGTTTCCGGCATCGTCAAATTCGACCCCGAAACCGACCATTTCGAGAACTTCAACAAGATTGCAGCACAGCTCGTCATAGTTCCAAGGCATCCACGAGAACCAGACGTCTGGATTGCCGGCACACGACTTGGAATCTGCAGGCTTAGGCGTCGAGTCGCCGCCGAACTTCCCGCCGTGCTTGAGGTAGTCGTGCCTGTTGAGGTCGCAGACGATTTCATAGCCGCGTTCGAAATTCTCCTTCTTAATCTTGAAGTTCGAAGCGGTTTCCTCGATGCGAACGTAATAACCCATTTCAGTTCCTTTCTCCCGTTCGCTTAACGTTCCTATAGTATACCATAGTGGACAGGGGTGCATTGCTGAGAAAACCGGTATTCCTGAAAAGATTTCCCTGTTCAGGTCGCTAAAACCGACCTTCCTTTTCCCTGATGTACCTTTGAAGACTTTCGTGTAATTGCGTTTGTCGCCGCGGTCACGCGAAGCGTGAGCCGTCGGCTGTGGTCTTTCGGAGTAAGTCGGCGAGTTTTCGACAATTTCAATGGCGCGGAGAGTCCCTAGGTGAGGCTCGCAGCGCTGTTGGATTTGTCGGAAACTCGCCCCCTGTCCGCGCCAGCGGACTCGCAAAAAAAACTGGGCTCCTATTCGGATCGCCCAGCATAATTACCAACTATATGTAGGCAAAGACGGCAGTACCTCTGCGTCCCGATCGAGAACCACTAAATTGCAATTCTCCTTATCCGCTAACCTGAAAATGTCCTGTAGGCAGCCTGGGATGTCCTTCCCATAGACATCTTCCCAATAGAGAATAATCCACCCATAGCTTTTCGGGCAGACAACTACCTCTCCCTGTTTCTCGAACTTCTCCGGATTAGCGAGAAACAGTCTCCCCATTGCGCTTAGATGCGAGGTCGAAAGATCGAGATACTTGCAAACTCCCATAATATGAAAACCCCCTATGAACATAATCGGGTAGAGGGGCGATCCCCTCTACCCTTATATCAGTTAGG
The DNA here is from genome assembly GCF_040915385.1 of Coprococcus sp. RTP21204st1_G4_RTP21204_210225. Classification (NCBI taxonomy): domain Bacteria; kingdom Bacillati; phylum Bacillota; class Clostridia; order Lachnospirales; family Lachnospiraceae; genus Coprococcus; species Coprococcus sp. RTP21204st1_G4_RTP21204_210225. Next base: position 174,004 of record NZ_JBCPDP010000005.1, read on the forward strand.
CTACTTCGGCGATTCGGTCTCCCTTACCGTAACCGTATCCATCCTCAGCTCCTGCATCATGGATGGATGTATCTTGCGAGACGATATAGCGCTGCTTCGGCTCCGTCTTAATGTCATGCTGTTCGTTAATGAAACGGGTGACACTTTCGGGAACGACAACCGCAAGCGCGAAAGATTCGTCCGCCGCCACCTGTTCGCCGTAAGCCTGTTTCAAACCCTCGACAAAACCGAGACAATAGCTGTTCTTGCTTCCGCTTTGCTTTCCGATACGCACTCCCGTCTCATGGAAACGGCGCTCCACATATGACGTAAAGCACCTCTCGATTGCATGCCTAGTGGCACGAAAACAGCCTGCCGCGACCACGCTGTCCTCTGCTTCGCCAACGAAAACAACCTGCTTGCTCGTAATCTTTTGACGATTCGTCCAAAAATCACGCTCATGGCGTACATGAAAATAGGACTCGCAACGATAGTTGCTGGCGATGACATGCGCTAACGCCTTCACCCAGATCGCCACGCGCTTACCGACATCTTCGCCCGTCTCATTGATCTCGGGTGCATCATCGGATAATGAAATCTCGTCAAGCGTCATGTCGTTGGCTACAAGAAGACGCTGAAGCGCAAGGGATGCCGCTCGTGCTTCGCCCTCCGTTGTGGCTCCGTCAATCATAGCGAGGATCTTCTTAATCTTGTCGTTCACCGTTGCCATTTCGGGTTCCTTTCTCCCGTTCGCTTAACGTGGTTTAAGTATATCATAGTACCGTAGTACTAAGACCGTAAATAGCAAATTGAACCAAAATAAATAGGCACCCAACCGGATGCCTATTTAAGAACCTTATCATTCAAGCGTGCCAACGAAACGATCATCGGTATTGGAAACGAGATGAATCTCATTGCCCTTTACCGCAACACGAACCATGCGGTGCATGAACCGCTTCCGTGTGCTGTCCCATCTGGTAACGCACACAATAGCCCGATCGCCGCTACCAAAGTCCCCGTCCTCGCAAACGGCGATAGCCACTTCCTCGTCACTGTAGCAATAATCGAGTTCAATATCTTCCTCTCGCCCATCCGCACGATAAATGTGTGCAAACATATTGTCTCCGTTCTATATATCACTGGCCTATATATTGCTATACGGGTTCTTCGCGTCCAATAGCAAATGGTGTTTGCAGCCGATCGCCCTTTATTTCGACTACTCGGCGATACGGTCAACAAGATCCCCGATGCCCTCAATCGCCAAGGGCGTGTCAAGCGTTCCCATCGTTATGTCATAGAAATAGAAATCTGCATACTCGCCACTATCCACCGCGTCAAGAATATGACGCGCAAGAAACAGCCTATCGTTTTCGATCTCACTAATCGCATAGCTCAAGAGGGTTTCACGACTGCAAACGTCATACTCCCCAGCTGCCATTTCCGATGTGATCTCGCTAAGTGGCTTACCTTCATCAATCATAGCGCGGAGTTCTGCTTCTGTCATTTTGGGTTCCTTTCTCCCGTTCGCTTAACGTTCCTACAGTATACCGTAGTACCGTAGTACCGAGATCGTAAATAGCAAATTGCCCAAAATAAATAGGCACCCAACCGGATGCCTATTTAAGAACCTTATCGTTCAATCGTGCCAACAAAAAGTTCGCGTGTATTGGAAACGAGATGAATCTCGCTCCCTGTCCGCACCGTCTGGACGCTCTTTACACAGCAGACTAGAAAACCATTTCCCAGACCTCTCCTTCCTCGCCGACCCACACGAGATAAGACCCTTCCTCGATAACGGGCTTCAATGCATTGAGAAAAGTTTCCTCGCACCCCGACTTGTCGTCATACGACAATCCGGAAATGTTTCCGGCGTCGTCATATTCGACCCCAAAATCGAGCAGTTCGAGAACTTCAACAAGGCTGCCGCAAGACGAATTGAACAACTTGTTAAGGTCGCACATGATTTCATAACCGCGTTCGAAATTCTCCTTCTTAATCTTGAAGTTCGAAGCGGTTTCCGCGATGCGAACGTAATAACCCATTTCAGTTCCTTTCTCCCGTACGCTTAACGTTCCTATAGTATACCATAGTAAGATAGGTGCATCGCCGAAAACTGATCATCCGAAAAGTTTTACTTGCTCTAACTGCAAAAACCGACCCTCTGTCTCCCGGCTGTCTCTTTACAACCTTTCAAGTATTTGCGTTTGCCGCCGCGGTCACGCGAAGCGTGAGCCGTCGGCTGTGGTCTTCCGGAGTAAGTCGGCGAGTTTTCGACAATTTCAATGGCGCGGAGAGTCCCTGGGTGAGGCTCGTAGCGCTGTTGGATTTGTCGGAAACTCGCCCCCTGTCCGCGATAGCGGACTCAATGGAAAATCACCAGAATCGCCAGCACGAATTACCCTTCTACAAAAATACGGTGCTGACGGGACAATTCAATCGTCCTGTCAGTACCGCTTGACTAAAACTCTTAAAAATCATAGACACCCTGATGAAGTGCCTGTTTCACGGAACGCCTAGCGCGGCGCTTTTCTTTACGCTTCTCGGCTGCAATTCGACTGGTATGCCCCGCACCGACAAAATCCGTGCAACCGTAAACCCCAGCGAAGTCCTTGGCGTTGATCGCAGTCTTGCGCTTGATTACGTCCTTCATGATGTAACTCCGTCTCTAGGAAATCGCGTAAACCGAGGAACTTTCATACACAACAGGATCCGTCCTAACAGGAAATAACTGCTGGACGCTCAGGGGGCGGCAATACGTCCATTCGACAAGAATGACCTTACTCGAATGATCGCAACTCTTTCCCGCAACCTCGATCGCGCGTCTCTTCGAACTGAACGCCGCGTGCCTTGCCTTGCCATTACCGAGATATTCATCAACCAGCCAAGTGACATCCATCGTAACCCCCGTATTCGAATTGGTATTATATGATAGTATTATCATACCACAGCGGCATAGTACTGTCGCTGAGAAACCAAAGTTTTGATGCGAAAAGCCCTTGCACGCGATCCGCCGCCTTGAAAAATAAAAACGGCACCTCGCTTTCCGAAATGCCGTCCATCGTTACACTATCAGCCCTTTTTCACGAGCGCAGACAATACCATATGCCTTTCCTTCCCATCAAGCTCCCTCTCGGCAACCTCGCGGAACTCCTCGGTATAATCCGGATCGCCCTTCCCACGCCAGTCCTCCGGAACTTCACTCCACTCGCACTCAATCTCTTCTGACGTGCCATCATCAACATAGCGATAAAACCCGTCCGTACCCTTCAAGACACTCATTACCTCGTCAAGATCAGCTCCCTCTGCCATATCCAGATCAAAAAACCACGTCCGCGTCTCGGAATACATCACGCTTTTTTTCATCCCAGGTTCCTTTCTCTGCGCTTAACGTAAGGTTAGTATACCACAGTACTGTAGTACTACGGATAAGATAAGATTTTTCCACAAAAAAGGGCGACCGTTACCGATCGCCCTTTTCCTATGCAGCATCTAAAATGATTCCCTCCCCGTAATCAATCATCGTACAGACAAACAGTCGATCGGAATCATAGTTATCAGTCAAATTGAAGCATAATCCATCTTCGTCCGGACCGAAGAAAAGCGCATCCTCTACAAGCGCTTCTATATCGGGAAGCTCTGTATCATCTGCCGTGTCCTTCGCGGCATCAAGGATCTCCTTTCTCTTCGCAGCACACTCAGAAATAAACTGCATCGCAGATAAAAAGAACGACTCCGTATATCCGATTACCCTTTCCATGCATCAGCCTTTCACCCGAAACTTACCATAAGATGGAACATCCTGTTAAGCTGCCCTATCCAATGTCTACCTATTCGTCCCTGTGACCATGCTCAAGGCAGAAATCCATCACCTTATCTAAGGTTGCGATCTCCTCCGACCAATCGTCACCGTACTCCTCGTTCTCGGATAGAAACGTAATTGTCGAGCGAATCGCATCAAGGTTGATTTCGGTGACGTCAATCATGTTCGGGTTCCCTTCTCCCATCCGCTTAACGTTCCTACAGTATACCATAGTACCGTAGTACAATTAACGAGAATGAGAAATAGCTTAAACAAAAAGGGCGACCGTTGCCGATCGCCACAAACTACTCTACTGGTATTTAATTCCAAAGCATCAGACAGGCAAAATCAACCATTCCTCTGTATGGCTATCGCTCTCGCAGTAGCAAGTATAGTTATCAAACCAAATTCGACAGCCTTTTTCATTCATTCGAAAATCGCCGTTATCATAATCTCGCTCCAGCGAAAGAAACTCATCAATATCGACTTCAATCTCAAAGACATTTCGAATACCCTTGGCAATTTCTCTTGCGGCATCCTGCCGCATGTCGAACCTGCCCACTTCCATAATTCCCCAGTCTTTCGTGTGGTTGACTAGAATATACATCCCAGGTCCCCTTCTCCCGCTCTCTTAACGTAATACCACCGTACTACGACATTACTGTATCAAAATCGAAAATAAAATAGGGACGTTCCCATCAAACCGTCCCTATACCGATCTTATCTACCACTCGGCGTAATAGGCGGGATGCTGCATGACACCGCCGATGTTCTCACTGCGTCTCACAATCGTGAATCCCCTACCTTCAAGCACGGCCAATGCAGCATGGGCATTTGAGCAGCAATCCGTATAGCACAGCAAGACACCTCGATCACCATCTTTCGCGGCCTGCTTAATCTCCTTCTCAAACCTTGAAATATAAGGGTTCTCAGAACGTGAAGCTATGCGCCTTGCGTCCCTAGCGTTAAACTCGCCATTCCCTGTAGCTTCAATTGCCATTTCGGGTTCCTTTCTCCCGTTCGCTTAACGTTCCTATAGTATACCATAGTATGTCGCTCTTGGAACCGTAAAATCTAATGAAAACGCCCCCGAAGGGACGTATCGAAAAAACTATATGCACCGCCAATCTTATTTTTCCCTTGCGGCAACGGTATAGATTTTTGCATCAAGAATGACCTCTCCGCACTCTTCACATTCAAGGCAAATATCCATCGGATCATCCGTGTCGCCATAGGCAGCGATACACACCTGATGCCCAATATGCGACTTCAGCATATCCCAAAGCATCTGATTGCTTTCCATAATGTTCCTTTCTCTGTGCTTAACATGATGTTATTACAGCATAATACCGTAGTATGTTTATCAGCAGATGAAAATAGGGGAGACCAAACCTAGATCTCCCCTATTTAAAAGATTAGGGTAAGCGACAGCTTTTCTGATATTTCCCGTTGATGCCCAGAACTTCACGGCACAGGCCGACATAATAGCCATATGAATCAGTCGAAACGTAATTGCTCTGATCGACCTCGTCCCATTCGACCGTGTCGTGCAGAAACACCTCTCCCGGGCAGCACCAGCCCCCGTCAACATAGGCGATACGACAGGAAACCGTACCTTCTAGCCAACCGGCCTTATCGGCAAGGTGTGCGTTTTCCACGATATAGCATTTTCCGCTATACACATCGCGCAACTGCACCATAGAGGTATCTGGATTAAGCCACTGCATCTTGAAAGTGCTGAAACGCTGCGTCTCGGCAATCTGTTTCAGCACATCCCTCGATTCCGCGCTGATTTCATCACGCAGTGCCGTTATTCCAACAAGAGTACTCTCCTGATAGGGCATCTCAAACAGAAGCCATTCAGTAAAGTACTGATTAAGCGTAAGTGCCGTACGAAGATCTGGATCTTCATCACCCAAGCACGCTTTCGGAGCAACAGCATCCATCCAAAAATCAATAGCTTCCTCGATAAATTGAAACTTGCGAAGCTGCCAAAAATGGGCGACTTCCCCCATAACGTTCTCTACGCCTGTAGCTTCAATTGCCATTTCGGGTTCCTTTCTCCCGTTCGCTTAACGTTCCTACAGTATACCATAGTACCGTAGTATAATCATTGAGAATGAAAAATAGCTTAAACAAAAAGGGCGATCGGGAACGGTCGCCCTTCAATGTCTTTATATCAATCCGACAACGCCTTATCGCATTTCATAAGAACGCGTTAAAGCGCACAGGCCAGATCGCCTACTCGCTTTTAGCAGTAGCCGATTTAACGAAAAATGGAACTGGAATCGGCTCTTCTGTATCTGCTCGATACCCGTAAGTCACAAACGCGGGGCAGTTACACTCAAGGTAGTTTGCACTCTCCCCCTCAATCATGGCGATAAGGTCGATCACTGCATCGTTTTCGTCAATCCAGAAAATCCTGATGCCGTGAAAATCCTCACTCTCATCGCCCTCGAAAATCCCGATCCGTCCAGCAGGCGTGTCGATAGCATAAACAGGCTTGCACATACCAATTCCTTTCTCTGTGCTTAACGTGCCTACAGTATACCATAGTACTGTAGTACAACTATCGACAATGGTGATTTCTCGGAAAAGACTTTCAGCCCGACCGAGAATCGACCCTCTTCATCTCCCCGAGTTCTCTTTAATACCGTTCCAAGTAGACTGCGGATGGTGCGCGCGGTCACGCGAAGCGTGAGCCGTCGGCTGGGGTCTTCCGGAGTAAGTCAGCGAGTTTTCGACAATTTCAATGGCGCGGAGAGTCCCTGGGTGAGGCTCGTAGCGCTGTTGGATTTGTCGGAAACTCGCCCCCTGTCCGCGCCAGCGGACTCATTAAAAAGTATCGGACTTGCCGATACACATTTTTCAAAGGCTCAATAAAGGGACTCCGTTTTAAGCTACAGGCACATGAACAACCCTAAGAGGGTTGGAGTATGATCCGGCAAGCGAAAAGCTCTGGCGGGTTCCACGACTCTTTCCGTCCCAAAACGCGATGACACCGCGGTTTTCATGGGTGGAAATATATTCGTGCATCGCACGATTCCTGATATACCCCGCACGCCTGCCGTACGTATCCCAGTCAGCAGGGAACTCCATATAGCAATATCCCCGATCCACGGCATACCGTTTCGCCAAGGCGTCTGCACCTCGCGCACCGCCGGAAACAATAACAACGCTTCCCCAATTCCTTAAAAGGAGATCGCATTTCGCTACAAACAATTCGTAATCGGAAAAAGACCTCGAACCAACAATCAAGCAGTAGAACGTCTCCACATCAGACATTTCAGACCACCTTTAAACGGCGTTGACACCATAGGGCCACAATTGCTAAAAAGAGGCACCTCGCATAGAGGTGCCCTGTACCAATCAACGTATCAACCTAACCGATCAGAACGCACTCGGGAACACCATAATAAGCGCGATCCTCTTCGGCAATGACACCGACCACTTTGTCCATCGGATTGTCGCCCCCGGCCTCCTTCGGCACAAAAACACGGGGGACATAGACGCCGTTTCCCTCGGAATCGACAGACAGGCCAACAGGCATCTCGGCAATACCCTTGTCGGCAGACATCAGCTGCTCAAGCCTGATTGCCAATTCCTTAACCGTCATGGGGCGGATCGAACCGTCCGAAAGCTCGATTGTATAACTGGGTGTATCAATTGTCTGGCTCATATTCGGGTTCCTTCCTCCCGCTCGCTTAACGTTCCTACAGTATACCATAGTACCGTAGTATAACTAACGAGAATGAGAGGTATCTTAAACAAAAAAGGACAACCAAAATTGGCTATCCTTTAGAATCACCGTTCTATATTTCATACACAATAGAATCAAGCCACTTAGCCACAGATTCGAATGTCTCTTTCGATTCGTCCCAAGGAACAATTACAAGAAGTTGCGAATCGACACCGCCGTTAGACCAGCTTTGAGTATCTTTCCCGAAAAGTGTATCAAACTGGGGACATTCTTTAGAAATATAATTTGCTTTCTTCTCGACACGTTTTAAAAGCTCACTATATGTAACACCAAGCGATTCGGCAAAATCCCTATCGTAAATAGATTCCAATGCGACACCATAACGCCCTTTGAATTCTACAAGATAACAGCAGACCAGATGGCTATCAGTCCACAACTCATTTAAAGCATGAAGCAATTCATCAGGCAGATCACTCTCACCGATTTCGCCTTTATGCCATAGATCGGCAGTAGCATTTGACCAAAACATAAGGTCATTATCAAAGTCGCTCTCATATTTGTAAAACATGGATTTTCCTTCCATCCGCTTAACTTGACTAAATCATACCATAGTACCGTAGTATAACTAACGAGAATGGCGCTTTCTCTGAAATGATTTCCAGCCCGATCGAGAACTAACCTTCCATAGCTCTCCGAGATATCTTTTACACCGTTCCCAGTGGATTACGGATGGTGGGCGTGAGCCGTCGGCTGTTATCGTTACAACGAAGTAGGCAGGTTTTCGACAATTTCAATGGCGCGGAGAGTCCCTGGGTGAGGCTCGTAGCGCTGTTGGATTTGTCGGAAACCTGCCCTCTGTCCGCGCCAGCGGACTCATTTAAAAAGGCCCTGTTAGACCATAATTGACATATAGGTGATGTCACCGCGGTATAATCTAATCAACAACCACGGTAATCGCAAGCCCAAACTAATGTAATTACATTAGTTTGGGCAGCGGCTTTATTGTTATCTGGTGGCATATAGTCCAGCTGGGAAAAAGTGATTTTTTCCAGCTTCGTCAGGTATGGGCTCACCGGCGAGTACAAAGGTAAGCTCCCTGACCGCATCAATGAGCTGATCGGCGGTCGCAATGCCGCATATGTCGTAGGATTCGAGGCAGTCCCATATCTCGAAGCGCTTATACCACGGCATCGACGCAATTTGATCATCGATGAGCATTGCCGTTTCGTTTGCGATATCGATACCGAAATCCTCGGTGGCGAAGGCCAGGAACGCGGCGCGTGTATCAGACACAAAATCCTCGCTCGTGTAAGTCGCCGTAACGGTAAAGTTGGACTCCACAAGCCCGCTCTCGCGGTCCTTCGTCTCGGTTAGGATACCGAAGTCAAGCACCGGTGCGGTTACAGCGTCGAGGTTGCGGCAATAATAGAACACGACTTCGTGTCGATAGATGCTTTCGGCCAAGCGCACGTATCCGCGAAGCTCCCGCCTCGCGAAGTTCAGGCTAGATCGAAAGTCGCCGCTTTTAAAAGCACCGCTAATCTCGCGTTCGCCCATGAAAACTGTCGCCATGTAACTTTGCATACCCATATCGAGTCCCTTTTATTTATTGCGGGTTACTTACAGATACTAGTATAGCACAATAACATAGTACTACGTATGGGAACTTTCCCGTCCATTTGGTCTTTTTAAAACTGCCTCTCGTAGACTGGCTTGAGCTCGACAGGCGATCCATCGAGACGGGCGAGGCAAAGTCACAGATGGTGACTCGAGCGGTCCACGAATGGATTGTCAGACAGAGCGACAAGTCGGAGAAAAAATAGGCATGAAAAAAGCCCCCTAACCGCCAAGTAAGAAGGGCTTCTTTCATTCGAAAATACGGCTATCAGCCTGATACCGTCTACATTCTAGCACAAATCAAGCTTTCCGCATTCTCCACCACCGTCCAGGGCACTTTGAACTCGGCTATGCACTTGCAGATGCCGCTCGCACTGTACAGTTTCCCGAGTGCCTTATCATAGCCATAGTCCTCCTTCAAGCCCTCAAAAATCTTCCCGGCCTCCACCCTCGCATGGGCGGCATCGGTCGCTGCCACCGCCGTCACGTAATTCTTGCTTCCCATTTTCCCGGGAACGGTGTAATCGACCTCGAATCGATACAGCATCATTCTTATTCCCTTCTCTCGTGGTGCCGTAATACCAATATACCACAGTAGTATGCTAAGTGATCACTCAATCGAAAATGCCTTGTAATACTAGAGAAAAAATTACCCAAATTTTTCGATGATACTAAAGTCGAATCGTGTTATAGTCTTATTGTCGCTTAACGAGGAGGCACCACCTGATTCCTTTCCAGGTGGTGCCTCCGCCTTTTTATAGCCAGATAATCAAATATGTCTTCCGAAGGCTTTGCGCTTTACATAGAGCGTTCGTCATCGTTGTAGGCGGAAAACATCATGTCCATTTCCGCCATCCAGCCGATGCGGACTGCACCTCTCTTGCCGTCTCGACAGATCGAAAGGAGGTGAAAGCTATGGGTAACAGCGACAAGGACTTCGAGAAGTCAAACCAATGCGCGTTTGACGCCTACTGCAAAGTAATCCTCAGAAATGAGGCGAGGGACGCATACGACCAGCGTAAACGCAAACTGAAACGCGAACAGCTCTTCGGAGAGATGTCGCCTGAAGAGCTGAACAAGCTCATCACGACAGACCGGTATTTCCAATTCGAACGGGATATCGTGGAAGACGGTTTGCATTTCATTGTGTGCGATCAGGGCGTATACGATGCGCTCATGACCCTTCCCGGAGCAAAAAGAAAGATCGTCCTTCTATCCTACTTCGGAGAGATGAACGACCGCGAAATCGGCGACGCGCTCGGCACCGGACGCGCCAATGTCCAATACCATCGCTCACGTGCGCTCGCAATGATGCGAAAGACGCTCGAACAGGAAAGTGAGGAATACTGATGAGCAAGCGAAAAAACAAACTCGTTCCATTCGAAACCATCGTCCTCGCAACGCAGGGCGACCCACAGGCATTAGAACAGGTTATACGACATTACAGACCATACATACTTTCACTCTGCCGCCGGGAATACATTGCGGAAAACGGCAACGTCTCCATCGTATGCGACAACGAACTGAAACTGCGACTGGAAGCGAAGCTGATGGCAAAAATCCTGCTGTTCGATATCAGAGAGAGGACATACAAAACGTAACACGTAAACCAAAATCGAAACACGACTCTTAAAACTTAAAGATAGAAGGGGAGACCGCGAACCGGTCTCCCCTTGGTTACGTTGTACAACCTGATCCCGCTGTGGTATAATACTACCATACAATAATACAGTCACGGAGGCAATCCAATGGAGAAAAATACCAAAACGCTTGCTTTGGGAGACGATCCTAAAATTTCTGAAATGCCAAAAAGCGAGGATGAGCAACGTAGGCAAAATGAAGACTATGCCAGAAATCTCGGACTTGATGTGATCGACCCGATAGGGGACTGAATCGCGGAATAGCCGACTGGACATGGTAAGGGCTGATAGCGGATAACCGCTATCAGCCCTTTCGTCTACCTATCTTGCCTGGAGGCGGGCAATCAACGCTTCCTGCAAGACTTTGGAAAAATCGATTCCGCGTTCCTCGCATGATGCATTCAGCCACCCAGGAATCGTCAATGTCTTCTTTACCGACTTCTCCCCATATTTCCGCTCGAATGCCTTGAGATCGATGTCAACCATATTGACGATCGCCCCCTCTTCCTCCGCAATGACATCCTCAATGGAGGAAGCCACCGGAAGAACATTGCCTTCCTTCAATTCATTGAAGAGATACTGTCCACATGCCTCCTGGGCCATCGTAAACGCATCTGCAAAATCATTTCCGTAAGTCGCCAAATCATTCAGATCTGGAAAAATAACCGAATAGCGACCGTCCGCTTCTTTATAGAACACCGCCGGATAGATATAGCACATACCGTTTCCTCCTTAATCAAAAACTACTTCAGCCCCGCCTGCCTCAGCACGGAAATCGCGACCCTCAACGGAATGTCGCCGCCATGCCTCGGTATCGTGACCTTCCCTTTCTTCAACGGATGCCGGTACTGGTAGTGCGATCCTTTCACATCACACCGAATCCAGCCATCCGCGACAATCAGCCTTTCAAGCTCCCGAAACCTCATCTTCCGTTTACCCTTTCTCTAATTATAGCACGTGTAATACGTGGTGTAAATACCATACTACTACGGTATGAAACTACTACCGATAACACCGATCTTTTGCAAGGCAGGACGCTTTTTGCGCGTCCTGCCTGCTGGTTTGTGATATATCATTTTCTGTGCATTCCGACTACGGGTTACTGGTATCTCGGTAGCATAGTACCGTAATGCTATTCAGATTTAAGAGTCTTCACGAACTTCGCCACAATACTCTGGCTGGATTCCGCCATGTCATCGAGGAGTTTTGACGCCTCCACCTTGTCGAGCCTGCCGACCTCGATCACCGTGTCGGCCGCCCTAGAATATGCGTCGAGCGCGGATTCGATTGCGAACTTGGCTCTCGCAATAGCTCCGGTCAGCTCCCTGTTCTCGATCGCCTCAGTCACTTGGCGTTTGGCGGCATCGATCTGTTTCCGTGCGACGTCTGCAACGGCTTTCGCCGCCCTCTCCTTTTCCTCAAGTTCAGCACGTTCCTTTGCAAACTTAGCGTTCATCTCCTCTTCGGCTTTTCGTCGGGCCTCGGCAACCTGTCGATCTCTCTGTCCATTCAGTTCGTCGATCTGTTTAAGCAGTTCCGACTGCTTTTCGGCAGCGGCATCGAGTTTCTTCCGCTCCTCTTCAAGGGCAATACCGATTGCCTCTTTCTGCCGCTTCTGGTTGGATTTCTCGGCCTCTGCCGCCCGTTTCTCCAATACCTCGATTTGAGCAGCAACCTTGGCTTTCTCGGCAGTCAATTTCGCCATTTGAGTATCCTTTTGTTTCAGCTCGTCAGCGAACTTGGCTTCCGCCTCGGCTGCGTTCCTGTTTGCAAGCTCTTTAACGGCTGTGACCTTTTCCTTCTCCTGTCTCACCTCCTCCTGGAGCTTACGAAGCGCCATCTCTCCAGCTTTACGTTCCTCTGCAAATCTCGCACGCTCGTCTTCCGGAAGGTCAATCAAAGCCAAAGCCTGCGTGTAGCTCAAATTCGCAAGCGCTTGCGATTTCTCTGCCAGCCCGTTCCGACCGTACTCTTGATAGATCTTCATGAAGTTGTTCGCCGTCCTCTGGCTGTAATCGACCCTTTCCTTAAGCCACGTTCCCCACGTGCCGCGCTTCACCATAGCTTTCGCCTCGGTCAGACGCCGGCCGATCTCGATTGAGTTGAACAGGACGACCTGTTTCGTCTGTTCCGTAATCATCCGGATCTCTGAAACCAGCCTATCCTCCCTTGCAGCATCCTCGTCGGAGACATACTGGACTGTCTCCTCACTCTCCGTTTCAGTCATCATCGGAACGACATTTCCCCTTGCGATCACCTGGGCCTCGACCTCTACGCTTTTCTTCGCTCTTCCCATCTTGTTTTCCTCCTATTTTTAAATGATTTAGGCTGAACAGCTTGTCTGTTCTGCTGTGCCTATACCGGGCATGAATGCAACGTAGTGGAGCGAGGGCGCGAATCAAGGGCGAAGTCTTTCTGCCAGTTTTTACGGAGCATGCGGAGGAAAAAGTTGCAGAAAGATGTGCAGACACCCTTGATGGTCAAGCGCAGGAGCGGCATAGAATGCCAATGCCTCGGATAGGTCCAGTTCCCGATCCCAGAGGGAACTTTCCTTTTTCCAAAAAGGCCGGCGCCGATTGAGCCCGACATCTTTTAGGAGTACTAGCGTACGGTAGTATCAAAATGAAGATTTGCACTTTTAGACAACGACGCGTAAATGTATGAGAAAAGAAAAAAGGAGATCAAACAATGAAGAATGGAACAACCGTCATCTGCACAAATATCTTCAAGGGGAAAACGGAGGAAGAAATCAAGAAGAGGTTCAACATTTGTATAGCGAAAATCATCCAAAGAGAATCGCTTGCTTATTCAGAAATAGGACAGATAACCCAAATCGACAATACTGTAAAACGATAGTATGATAATACTGAACTGCAAACAGACGACATTCCATCGTCCCAAAGGAGGATGGACAAATGCAAATTGAAACACCACAGGCCGTCGCAATCTACTGTCGTCTATCGAAGGAAGATCTCGACGAAAACAAAATAGATAATCTCAGTAGAAGTATCCAAAACCAAAAATCGATGCTTACCGATTTTGCCGAAATCAACGGATGGCAAATTTTCGATATTTACTGCGACGATAATCTTTCCGGAGTTGCACGGGACCGTCCCGAATTCAATAGATTGATACGAGATGCCTCGCTTAGAAAGTTCAATATCATTCTTTGTAAAAACCAATCGCGCTTTACCAGAGACATGCAGCTCGTGGAAAAATACATCCACGGTCTCTTCCCAATTTGGGGTATCCGGTTCGTCGGCATGGTCGACGGAGCGGATACATCGGTTAAAGGCAACAAAAAAGCCAGGCAGATCAACGGACTTGTAAATCAGTGGTACCTAGAGAACCTATCAGACAACATAAAGGCTACTTTAAAACTTAAAAGAATCAGGGGAAAATACACTGGCTCTGTCCTACCTTACGGATATCGTCCGGATCCAGACGATATCAACTGTTTTATCATTGATCCAGTTGCGGCTTCAGTCGTAAGGCGAATTTGGGAAATGCACGCCGGAGGCATCGGGGCGCCTACTATAGCTCGAACACTAAATGAAGAGGGGATACCGAACCCAACGTCTTATGCCAAATTAACGGGCTACTCATGGCATAATCGTCCCTCAAGCTCACTTTGGTCTGCAGGTTGCATATATTCGATCCTACATAATGAAACATACCTGGGCACATTGTGCCAAGGACGACAACTCACACCTGAAGGCCAATTTCACAGCAAGAAAAATATTCCAAAAGACCAATGGGTTCGCACAGTGGGCCACCATCCGGCAATCATTGACGATGAGTTATTGCGTAGAGAACTTAAAGCAAGGAAGGAAGCCGGAGCTCACAATCTTCACGAGCAAAAAAAGAACTTTCCCCCAGGCATTTTCGGTAAGGAAGTCCGTTGTGCAAGCTGTGGAAAAATTCTTACAAAAGGAAAAACTTTACGTAAAACGGGATACGAACGTACCCTTTTCTGCCCGACCAGAAAAAAAAGCCCTTCGCACTGCAAAGGTGCATTCATATCCGAGAAGCATCTTGAAAGCGCAATTCTCCATGAGTTGAAGAATCTTGCCGATAGGTACTCCGATGATCGCGTCCAAATAGGCATATGTCAGGACGCCCAGGCCGTCGATCTTATTCAGGAGAAAAACAGGCTGAAAACCGCTGTCGAGCTCATTGAGAAGGAAATCACGGCCTACGAGCAGAGAAGCCGCGATCTATATCTCAAACGCGCTACAGATGGTATGTCTATTGACGATTTTAATTCTGCATTAAGCAGAATCAGAAACGACGTAGACAAGCTCAGATTGAAATCGAAACGTGCTTCGAGCGAATTACTCCATCTGAATGAATCAATAGCAGCTGAATCCATAAGAATGGAAACAGTTCTTAAAGCCGCCGACTTTAACCGCCTAGATAAGACTAAGGTTTCGATGCTTATCGAATCAGTCTATGTACATAAACGCGATCCAAAATCAGGAACGCAAGCGATCGACATAACTTGGAAATTTTAGTCCACGGTTCCAAACTAAATATGACAATACCACATAGTAGTACTATAATACTTATGACGGTCGTTCCATCAGGAAGGTGGAACACTTATGAAAACACAAGACAACAGAGATCGGATAGCTGCAATCTATGTACGGCTTTCCGAAGAAGACCATGACAAGGTTCATGAAACCGACGACAGTCTCTCGATCCAAAATCAAAAATCAATGCTTCTTGAATTCGCATCGAAACATGGATGGACTGTCTATGACATCTATAACGATGACGACTATGCCGGTGCAGACAGATCTCGCCCAGAGTTCAACAGGTTGATTACGGACGCACGGGAAGGTAAATTCGGTATCATCCTGTGCAAGACGCAAGCACGATTCACCCGTGAAATGGAGCTCGTGGAAAAATACATCCACGGCCTCTTCCCTATTTGGGGTATCCGGTTCGTCGGCATGGTCGACGGAGCGGATACATCGGTTAAAGGCAACAAAAAAGCCAGGCAGATCAACGGACTTGTAAATGAATGGTATCTCGAAGATATGTCTGAAAACATCAAGAGTTCCCTTGATGACCTTCGCAGAAAAGGGCACCATATCGGTGCCTGGGTCAGATATGGTTACATGAAAGACCCGAACCAAAAAGGACATATCATTCCCGATCCAGTTGCCGCCGCCGTGGTGGAACGAATTTTCAAGATGTACCTTGAAGGAAACAGTAGAGCAGATATCGCCCGCATCTTAAATTCGGAACAAATCCCGCCGCCGGGACTATACAAAATCCAACAGGGAGATAAATATAAAAATGCCTTTATGGCAGGTGAGTGGGATTCCTGCTCTATTTCGCGAATCCTTAAAGAGGAAATGTATATCGGCAATATGGTTCAAGGCCGACAAGCATCCGAATCTTATAAAACAAAAAAACTTCGAACGTTGCCAAAAGAAGATTGGATTCGTGTCATCGGAACACATGAAGCGATTATATCGCTGGAAACTTGGAATCAAACCCAGGCACTACTCGCTGTCGGAGCGCGTTCTTTTACACGATCGGAGGAAATAGGCCTCTTTTCCCGAAAAGTTTATTGTGGCCATTGCAACAAATTGATGAGAACCGGAAGGTCAAAAAGAAAATCTGGTACGTACTACAATTACGTAATATGCGTCAGAAGGCACCCTGAAATCAATCCTTGTCCTGTACATGCGGTCTCCAACGCCTTGATGGAAAAAACCATTCTCGACCAATTGGATATCCTCGCGGCCAAATACAAGGATGGCTCCTTATTTTCAGAAATAATGGATGAAGAAAGTACTATAGGCATTGAAATAAAACGCTTAAAAGCAGAACTTGCCCAACACAAAAAGAAACTTGTTGAATACGAGAGCGGTCTCAAATGTCTATATTTAGACAAAGCATCAGGAAGTATCTCAAATTCAGATTATCAATTCCTATCCAGAGAGCTGTCAGCTGGAAAAGAATTGGCAGAACGTAAAGTGGATCTTTGCACTGAGAATTACAATAAAATTCTTCGCTCGCAGGAAATCTTAAGAGAAAAGGCAGGTGTGCTCGAATCCTATTCGCGTCCGAAAGAACTCACGAGAAGTATGGTGGAGACTTTCATCGACCATATCGTCATATGTTCAAGTTCTGATGGTACTTCTAAACAAGAAATCAAAATATATTGGAATTTTTAAAACATCCTATGAGAAATCCTGCCCGCATCGGTCATTTCCGGTGCAAATCTCTTCTCAAGTCGAGTGGAGCAGACGCAACTGCCGCGAAAAGGCAGGCAATCCTGGATCTGAATACAGAAGAACAGGATGACTAAAAATTTATCTTGTCGGTACATTTGTGCTGATGTATAATAAATCAGGACTAAAACTCAGGTAGTTTCCCCGAACAATTGAAGTTCGGTCCGACACCCGAGTTTTAGTCCTTTTTTATCCTTTTATATTCTTTTTTTGCTCTATATTACAGGCTTCCAACAAACCGCTCAAATGCTGCCCTGCCTTCTTCTGTCTGCTTATAAACACCGGCATCTTCCAGCACCTGGTTAAACACCTGTCCGATTTCCTCATGGAGAATGTCCATGATATTTTCTTTCGTAATGTCTGTATATTTTGGAAGGAATTCTTCTACCCAGTCTGCATGCTTTTCAAGCACTTCATTGCTGCGGATGTCCTTTCCTTCAAGGATTGCATCTGCAAGCTGTTCCATCTCACTTTTCAGTCTTGACGGCAGCACTGCAAGTCCCATCACCTCGATCAGACCAATATTCTCTTTCTTGATGTGATGTAATTTTGCATGCGGATGGTAAACGCCAAGCGGGTGTTCTTCTGTCGTAATATTATTTCTGAGAACAAGATCCAGCTCAAAATACCCATCCCTGATTCTGGCGATCGGAGTGATCGTGTTGTGCGGTTCTCCGTTCGTCTCGGCAAAGATAAATGCTGCTTCGTCTGTATAAGATCTCCAACACATTAAAATATGGTCAGCTGCGCTGATCAGACGTTCTTTGTCTTTGCACTGCAGACGGATAACAGACATTGGCCATTTTACCATTCCGGCGCGCACATCTTCATACCCCGGAATCACATATTCTTTAATAACCGGAGCTTTTGCCATTGCAAATTCATGATTTCCACCCTGGAAATGATCATGGCTTAGGATCGATCCTCCTACGATTGGAAGATCTGCATTGGAACCAACAAAATAGTGTGGAAACTGGCTGACAAAATCCAACAGCTTTGCAAAGGTTGCACGCTCAATTTTCATCGGCACATGCTCTCCGTTGAAAACGATGCAGTGTTCATTGTAATATACATACGGTGAATACTGGAATCCCCAGTCTTTTCCATCGATCCTGACCGGAATGATCCGGTGATTCTGTCTTGCCGGATGATTGACGCGACCGGCGTAGCCTTCATTTTCCTTACACAGCTGGCATTTCGGATAACCACTCTGTGTAGCATTTTTTGCTGCCGCGATCGCTTTCGGATCTTTTTCCGGTTTGGACAGATTGATGGTGATCTCCATCTCCCCATATGGTGTCTCTGTGATCCATTTCTGATCCTTTTTAATCCGGTATCTTCGGATATAATCGCTGTCCTGACTAAGCTTGTAAAAATAATCGGTCGCCTTTTTCGGTCCTTCCTGATACAGTTCATAGAATTTATGGCTTACCATGCTCGGCAGCGGGACCAGTTTTCCCATGATTTTTGTATCAAACAAATCCCGGTACACGATTGAATCTGCAATCAGTTCTTTTTCCACTGCATAATCTGTAATCTCCTTCAGAATCTGTTCCAGCTCCTCTGCACCCCTGCTTCCTGGTGTCTCCTCGTAAGACTCCAGCCCAAGTGCCTCTAAAATCTGATTGGTAACAAATATTTTATCTTCCGGTGCTACAAGCCCCGTATCTAATCCATACTGTACCAGTTCTGTAATTGCCTGATCGATCATTTTTCTTCCTCCAAATCTTTTTGCTCGTCCTTTATCCATCCATTTTCAATGCGGCACATTTTTTTACACCGAATCCTTTATTTATTCAGATAGCAAACTAAAATCTGTATTTATGTCTAACCTTGACAGCTAGCATATTTTCGTTTACGCGATTACTTTCATTCCGCCATATTTACGAACCTTTAATACGTGGCAGGATCCTTCTCCAAATACTGCATCCAATGCTTTTCTGTACTCTTCTACAAAATCATTCTTCACAAATGCCTGAATGGTTCCGGCAAATCCGCCTCCATGCACACGGCATACTCCATGGTTTCCGAGTACATTTTCGCTGACTGCAAGGGCAATGGATACTGCCTGGTTCTGCACGTCACGGTTAGTATATACATTCTGAAGATATTTGAAAGAGGAATCTCCGGATGCTTTGATCATATTAAGGAAATCTTCAAATCTTCCTTCGCGAAGGGATGCAACCTGTGCTGCAACTCTCGCATTATCACCGAAGAAATGCATAGCCCGAAGCACCGGACGGTCTCCAAGCTTCTCGCGGAGTGCCGGGATCGCTGCAAAAAATTCTTTTTCATCTACGTCACGGAGAACTTCTTTTCCAAAATATGTTGCAATAGCTTTCATATCCGCCGGAATCTGTGCATAATCCGGTGTCAGATCCTGATGAGAACCTTTGGTATCTACGATGCACAGACTGCATGCATGATTTTCAAAATCTACATCTACTTTTTCTACAACCGGAGCCTTTGGATCTTTGAAATCAATGTGGATCAGTCCACCAACCGCGCAGGCTGTCTGGTCCATCAGACCACTTGGCTTTCCAAAGTAAACATTTTCAGAATACTGACCAATCTGTGCAATCTCTACCATGCTGATCTGCATATCGTTGTAAAGTCCGGAAACAATGGTTCCAATGATTGTTTCAAATGCAGCAGACGAAGAAAGTCCTGCTCCGATCAGCACATCACTTGTCACATAAGCATTGAATCCACCAATCTTGTATCCGCGTTCTTTCAGTCCTGCAAGTACGCCACGGATCAGTCCGATAGATGTCCCTTCTTCTTTGTCAACCTTTTCTACATCATTCGCATCGATAACGATCATATCATATCCTTCAGATACCACACGGACGGTCATATCTTCATTTTTATTTACAATTGCGATCGCATCCAGATTAATAGAGGTTGCAAGCACCATTCCGTGCTGATGATCTGTATGATTTCCACCAACTTCACTTCGTCCCGGTGCGCTGTATACTTCTACTTCTCTGTCCCCATACAATTTCTGATACTCTGCCATCGCTTTTACATAGCGTTCTTCCTGATGTGCAATCACACTTTCATCAATATAAATATCTTTTAATGTATCACGGTACACGCCTTGTTTCATTTCTTCCATAAGTTTTGTAAGCTGTTTCATCTTCATTTCCTCCAAATACATTTTCGATTCTGCTTTGATAATTGCATTATAAAATATATTTAGTAAATTTGCAATATATATTTACTAAATATTTTGATAAATTTACTAGTGAATTTTTGTACAGTTCTACATAATTCTTTCACTTTCCATTTTTTTACTCCTCTGTTATAATAGAAGAATCAGAAATTTTTTAACAAGGGGGCCGCTTATGGCAACAATCAAAGATATTGCTTCTGCTGCCGGTGTTTCTGCCGCAGCAGTTTCACGTATACTGAATAATGATGAGACGCTCAATGTCTCACCGGAAACCCGACAGAAAGTACTGGATACTGCAAGAGAGCTGCATTATGTAAAGCGCGGACGTCCTTCTGTCAAATCACTTTTTACCCTTGGGATCATTCAGTGGTTCTCTTCCCAGCAGGAACTGGAGGATAATTATTATCTTCTGATCCGTCAGGGAATTGAAGATTACTGCCTCTCACACAATATCCAGATCGTGCGTACCTACAAAAGCGACATCAATTACATGGACGTTCTGAAGGATGTAGACTGTCTGATCTGTATCGGCAAATTCAGTCAGGAGGAAATTTCTTATCTGTATGAGATGAATTCGTGCATCCTGTTCCTAGATATGCCGGTAAACGATGACCGGATTTCCACGATCATTCCGGATTTCGGCGAAGCAGTTACAGAAGCTCTGGATTATCTGACTGGGATCGGGCACCGGGAGATTGGTTTCTTTACCGGAAAAGAATATATCGGCGAAAATCATCTCTATCCGGATTACCGAAAAAAAGTCTTTATTGATTACTGTGATGCACACGATTTGATTTATGAGCCTTATATCCAGGAGGGTGTATTCCAGATTTCTTCCGGTTATGAGATGGCATGCAATCTGATCAACGGCGGCAAGCTGCCGACGGCGATCTTTGCAGCAAGCGATCCGATCGCTTTTGGTGCGATCAAAGCCTTTACCGAACACGGGATCCGTGTTCCGGAGGATATTTCCATCGTAGGCTTTGATGATATCAATATGGCACAGTTTTCTGCTCCACCGCTGACAACGGTCAGTGCGCCAGCTTATCATATGGGAATGTACGGAGCTTCTATTCTGCAGCATCTCCTGAGGGAGCATCCGGGACCTGCACTTAAGATCAAACTGCCGTGTAAGCTGGTTGTCCGGAATTCGTGTAAAGCGATTGAAAAATAGCTCCTTATCTGTCTAAATATACCAATGAATTTTATCTAACATCAAAAAGCTCCCATCCGGAGAAGAAATGAGTTATAATTAGCTCACATTTCTCCGGATGGGAGTTTTTTTATTAAGCAATTTATCAGAAAGCCTTTAGGACATCAAATAACTTTCTACCAGTCCTGCACTGACTCTTGATAATAAGTCACATTTTCCTGTAAAATTTCTATTTTTCCATCTTTTACTTCCGCAATTGATACCGCACAGTTCTTATGTACCCCCTGCTGCCAGTACCCGGAAATCGGCAGACCTTTCATCAGGCTCAGAATCCCGCAAAGTGCTGCACCATGTGTGGATAAAAGTACATTTTTATCCTGAAGATCTTCTTTCTGATAAAGCTCTTCCAGAAAATTATTCAGACGTGCACGCACTTCTTCAAAGGATTCCCCTCCTTTTGGCGGCTGGTACACTTCCGGTGCATTAAAAAAGTTGCGAAATCCCGGATCCGGAATATTCCATCCCTCTTCTCTGCAACAAAGTCCCTCAAATTCTCCAAAGCTCATCTCCTGGATCCGCTTATCCGGAACAATCGGAACCTCCCTGTCCCCCAGGACGAGCCGTGCCGTCTCTGCCGCCCTTTTCAGCGGGCTTGTGTAACAGACCGCAAATGGAACATCTGCGAGTGCCGGAGCCGTCTCTTTTGCAAGTAGTTTTCCAAATTCATTCAGCGGAATATCCACCTGTCCCTGTAATTTTCTTTTTTTATTCCAGTCCGTCTCTCCATGACGGATCATATATATTTTCATCTCTTAGTTTCCTCCTGCTATCATTAAAAACACACGCATCCTCCGTGCCAGTCAGCATAGCGATTGGCACGGGAGTTAACAGTAACGATTATAGCACATTTTTCACCTTTCTTCCACCAAAAGGCTTGTTATTAAACTTTATGACAGTTATAATATGTTGGGGTCAAAAGGTATTTTGACCCCTTTGATACCAGATTGCTACGTGCTTTGCACTCTCGCAATCCTCAAAAACATTCGTAATCCGCTCATTTTTCTTTGAAAAATGGCTACTTACTCATGTTTTTGGCGGGTCAAGATGTCAAAAAACCTCTTGCAAGCAAGCTTGCATCGGCTTTCTGACCTTTTTACCCTGGTATCTTATAATAAACGTAGTACAAAAAAGGAGATACTTGATTATGGAGAAAATTACCAGTTTCACAATAGACCATTTGAAACTTGTTCCTGGGCTTTACGTCTCACGTAAGGATTTTGCCGGCGAACAGGTCATTACAACCTTTGATATCCGCATGACCAATCCGAATGAAGAACCGGTTATGAATACTGCAGAGGTTCACACCATCGAACATCTTGGTGCAACCTTCCTTCGTAACCACAGGGACTACGCATCAAAAACACTTTACTTTGGACCAATGGGATGCCGTACCGGCTTCTACCTTCTTCTTGTAGGTGATTATGAATCAAAAGATATCGTTCCACTGATGAAAGAAATGTTTGCTTTTATCGCAGACTTCAATGGGGACGTACCGGGAGCTGCTGCAAAAGACTGCGGAAACTATCTGGACATGAACCTTCCGATGGCAAATTATATGGCAAAAAGATATCTGACTGAGGTTCTGGAAAATATTACAGAAAAACAGCTGGTTTATCCTGAATAAGCCTTACTATATGAACCTGAAAATGGGAGCCAAACATACCATCCATTGATTTTCTTCAAATGTTCCTGTATGTTTGCTCCCATTCCTGTTTTCAATCAAAACTCTCTATGATACACTTTCGGAATTTCTACCAGAACCTCTCTTCCGTTGTAACATAATCTGCCGGAAGATCAAATTCTTCGGTCTCAATTTCTTCTACAATCTGCATTTCATAAGCAGCTGCGATCCGGCAGATATCTTTCCGTTTTTCAAAATAACGATCATAAAATCCACCGCCATAACCGACACGGTTCTTTTTTTCATCAAAAACACTTCCCGGCAGGATTGCCAGTGTAGTCTGCCCTTCTCCGGCTTCATAAACAGGGCATTCTTTTTTCGGCTCCAGGATGCCATAAGCCCCCTTTTCCAGATCCTCAAAAGAATGTATCTGATAAAACTCCATCTCTTTTCCCGCTACCCGTGGCACATAGACCTTTTTTCCAAGCTCCCATGCCTTCTCGATCAGTGTTCCGGTTGCCACCTCTCCACGAAAATCAATATACGCAAGAAGGTTATCTGCATTTTTAAATGTCTCTGTCTCTTCAATGCGTCTCATGATCCGCAGGCTCTTCTCCCGAACCTCTTCTTTTGGAAGTGCCTGTCTCATTTTCAGAATTTTTGCCCTAATTTCCTTTTTTCTGTCCATATTTCTCGCCCAGATTTGTAATGGATCCATCCTTCTCCTTGATTGAAATGTTATTAAGCTGTCCACGAAGATTTCTTTTGAATGCATCTACATATTCCCGTCTGAGAATCTGCTGTTCTTTTTTCTCTTCCTCTGTCAGTCCTTCTGCTTTTGATTTTCTATATAATTCATTAATGCGTTCAATTTTTGCTGTCTCCATTTTTCTTTTGTCCCTTCTTTGTTTTCCTATATAATATGTTATCTTTTTAATCAGCTGGAATAATTTTCCAGGAACCCATAAAGCTTGTCTTTTCCCTCTAACCGCTTTCCCTCCCGGATCTCATTCTGCAGTTCTTCCGGAAGCTCTTCGACACGGATATTCGTATATTCATAAATACTTGTCTGGTCGTCCAGATAAACAATCACATATCCGTTGCGGTTTTTCAGATAATACACCTCTTCTTTGTGTGCGCCACCCTGAGTGCTGACTGTCTGTTCTGTTTCCTGCTGCTCCGTCTGTTCTGTCCTTGCAATTTCTTTCCTGTAATTATAATCTGCATAATATGCATAAGATAAGATCGCAAGAATCAGAAGAGTCCCCGTTAAAAGACCAATATGATATCTTGTTTCCATAAGGAACACTCCTTTTTCTACAAGTATTGGTCTGCTTGGAGGATTTTATTCATTATGGGGGGATTTTTAGGTTGTGATACCAAATCCTCCACAGCTTAGTAATATCTGCGTTCTTTTAATAAATGGCATTTTTTGCAGACTATTACAATTTGGTGACCTTTTGGGAGACTGAGGAGTTCTTTTTCGGACATACCACCCATTTTAAGGAGAACGACTGCGTATACCGCTACTGCCACGATGAGGGCGATCAGGGTTGCGATTCTTCCTCCGATGAAGGTGTCAAGTACGAAATGCACTGCCCATGCCAAAATTGCCATAACAGCTCCGGCGATAGACGGAATAACAAAAGTCTTACGGCTCTCCTGAAGATATCCACATGCTTCACGGATATCATGTGCATTCATGATACACATGCATAAAGAGAACACAATCTTACTTCCAATCAGTGCATAAATGCCCCATTTGAACATAACAAGCATAATAAACAGAGATACAATATGTAGTATCAGGGATACCATTGCATTTTTTACCGGTTCCATCATACGGTCCAGACCCTGAAGCACTGTATTCGTAACGGTTGAAAGTGAATAAAATACCAGAGAAATTGCTCCGATCTTCAGCATAATTCCCTGTGTTACATTATCTACATTCGGCCACAGGAAATCCATGATAGGCTGACCAAGTGCAAAGAATCCAAATGCGCTTGGAATCGCGATCAGCATCGTGTAACGGATAACTGTATAAATCCGGTTATGTAACAGTCTTCTGTCATGATTCTCTGCCGCGCTTACAAGCCCCGGGATCACAGATGATCCCAATGCACTCGCAACGGCAAGCGGTACGTTAAACAGGGTATAATACTGTCCTAATTTACCAAGAAGCTCTGCACAGACCGCCTCACTAGTTCCCTGTGCACCCATGATCTTATTGAACATTGCACTGTCAATAACATTTGCACTGTTATAAATTGTTGTACTTAAAATGATCGGTGCGATCGTCAGAATCAGGATCTTGAAAATCGCACGGTAATCATCCAGTTCTTTCGAGGTATCCCGCTTCATCTGCCGCATCATCGGCTTGCGGAATGCCACATAGCAGAACAGTAAGAACAGCAGACCGATCAGCGCACCGGCTACTGTACCAAGTGTACCTCCTGCTGCGGAATAGGCTGGTCCCAAAAGGTTATTCCCCTGCACCTTAGCCATCTGTTTTCCATTTTCCAGAAGAACGGCTGCACCTACAACGCTGACAATCGCATTGAGAAGCTGTTCAATGATCTGCGAAATTGCAGTCGGGATCATCGTTCCCATCCCCTGGAAATAGCCACGAAAAACTGCCATAATCGCACAGATCAGAAGTCCGGGAGCAAGCACCTTCAAAGAATAGCAGCTCATTTTGGCTCCCATCAGATATTCTGCGATCGCCTCTGCTCCAAAAAATACGATCACCATGATCGTGACACCAGATAGCGTAGCTATGATCAGTGATGCCTTCAATACCCTGAATGCATTTTTCCGCTCTCCTGCCGCCATTTTGAGAGACACCAGCTTTGATACCGCAACCGGCAGACTGTAAGACGAAATGATCAGAGCAATAGAATACACCTGAAATGCCATATCATAATAGCCCTGTCCTTTAAGCCCCATAATATTGAGCATCGGGATCCGGTATACTGCCCCGATGATCTTTGTGATAATACCGGCTGCCGCAAGGATGCTTCCCTGCATCAGAAAACTGCCGCCTTTTGATTTTTTCTTTTTACCCATACGTTAAAACCTCATACTTTTATCTATCTTGTAATTCCCAGCATCTCCAGAACTTCCCGCTGTTTCTTTTCCATCACGAGCCGTTCTTCATCTTCCATATGGTCATAACCTAACAAGTGCAACATACTGTGCGCAATAAGGAAAGCAAATTCACGTTCTACCGAATGACCATATTCTTCTGCCTGCTCCTTTGCGCGCTCTTTGGAAATCACAATATTGCCGAGCATCAGTTCTCCGGTCTCCGGATCAAATGAACTGTCATCTGTATCCAGATATGCATAATCAGCCGGTGACGGGAATTCCGTCATCGGAAATGACAGGACATCGGTTGCACGGTCGATTCCGCGAAATTCCAGGTTCATCTGTCGGATCTCCTCATTCATCGTAAGAAGAAGTTCTACCTGCGCCTCGTATGGGCACTTCTCATAATCCAGGACTGCATCTGCAACTTTTGTCGCCAGTTCTTCATAAGGCAGCTTTAAATCCAATGCTCCCTCATCCTCTAAAAATAGTCTCATCTTGTTCCTCGTTTCTTTCTGTCTCTAGTGTGGGATTTTTTCTGTTCCTGCTTTTGCTCGTATTCCTCGTACGCTTTAACAATTCGCTGTACCAGCGGATGTCTGACAACATCCCGGCTGGTCAGACGGCAAATCGAAATATCTTCCAGATTCTTGACTACACTCACTGCCACATCAAGTCCGGATGTCTGTCCTGCCGGAAGGTCTTTCTGTGTAGAGTCTCCGGTGATCACGACTTTGGATCCAAAACCAATACGTGTCAGGAACATCTTCATCTGCGCCGGTGTGGTATTCTGCGCCTCATCCAGAATAATAAAAGCGTTGTCAAGGGTTCTGCCTCGCATATAGGCAAGAGGCGCAACCTCGATCAGCCCTTTTTCTGAATTCTTGATAAAGCTTTCTGCTCCCATGATCTGATAGAGTGCATCATAAAGTGGTCTTAAATATGGATCGATCTTGCTCTGCAAATCTCCCGGCAAAAAGCCAAGCTTTTCTCCTGCTTCAATTGCCGGACGTGTCAGAATGATACGCCCCACTTCATTGCGTTTGAACGCCGTGATTGCCATTGCCATCGCCAGATAAGTTTTACCGGTTCCGGCAGGGCCAAGGCCAAAGGTAATCATCTTTTCCCGGATCGCATCCACATATTTCTTCTGTCCGAGCGTCTTTGGTTTGATTGGCTTTCCCTGAAGTGTATGACAGATCAGGTCTTTATCAATTGTCAGAATATCTTCCGCGCTGTCTTCCATCGTAAGGGACAGGGCATAGTCTACATTCTGCTCCTGGATCGTGTTTCCGCGCCTGGAAAGCTCGGTAAGCTGCGACAATACCTGCTGCGCCCTCTCTACATTCTTTTCCTCTCCAAGGACTTTCACCTTTCCATTTCGCGCGATCAGTGTAACATGTAAAGCTCTCTCAATTTTTTTTGCAAATATATCGAACTGGCCAAACACATTTTTTTCATGTTCAGCCGGTATGTCTATCATGGTCTCAAGAATTCCCATAAATCAGTTTCCTTCCTGCTGTATATTTTCTGCATCTGCCTTCGGCAGTTCATGTACCGTTCCTTTTTGTACAATTCCGAACGGTCCGGATAAAACCAGTTTCCCCTTTGCCGAATACCGGTTCGTCTCCCTGTATATTTTAACATCATTCTCTGAAATTTGAACCCCTTTTTTCTCTAATCGGGCGCAAAACTTCTCAAAATTATAGGACAGAATTTCTCTTGCTTCCCTGTCTGTATAAGAAATCTCCTCTTTTCTGCTCTCTTTGCTCCGTTCAACTCTTACCGAGACCGGAAATGGAAAATGTCTCTCCAAATACAGGATATATCTGCAGGTCAGCGCATTATATTCCGGGTAAGGTAATTCCCGCCTTCCAAAAAGATACAGCCTTCCCGGTGTTTCTATCCAGAACCTCCAGCTCTTCTTGCCGGTATCTTTCCATACCGGATGCATCCTGTCAAGAATATCTGTATACGCAACCGTTGTCTGTGCTATTATGTCTGCATCCGATACCCGGTACTGGTATCCTGTCACCTCATCTGAATCATTCTTTACTTCCACACTTCCACTCACAAGGATCTCTCCTTTTTTTACCTCACTGCCTTCCCGGACAAGCGGATTCCCTTTTCGTGTAATGATCTTCTGAATGATCCCGTCCGCTTCTGCCACAATATCCATCGGCGCTTCCGCCTCAGCTTCTGTCTGCAGCTCCTTCCGGTCAGGATTCTCCCTGACTTTAATCTTCAGACAACTCCCATGAACATAGGCTGAAACCCAGATAATATCGTCGTATTCCATACGAATATCTTTTTCAATCCGGTCACAGTCTACATTCTTTTTTGCCATTCCACAGGCAATTCCTTTTTCCGTCAGAAAAGAAAGCAAAACCTCATCTGTCCTTGCAAGGTTTCCATCAATCTGAATCCTCCATATAAAAGAAGAAAGCAGAAAGATCAGACAGATTGCGATGACCGATCCTGTAAAAAAAAGCTTCCGTCCACGGTATTTATGTATAAAAAACGGGGCTCCTCTTTTCTGGATGATCCGTACCTTTGCCCTGCTCTTCCTGACCATTGGTCGCAGTCTGCGGAAATCCCGGACGCGGATATTCATCTCATATGCCCCTTTTGCCGGTCTCAGATTCCAGAGAAAAATCCCATGATAACAGCAAAGATTTAAAAAACGTTCCGGTGAATATCCTTCGACTCTGATGCGCAGGTATCCGGCAAGATTATTCAGAATATATCGCAGCATCTTCGTCATCCCTTCCTAAGAATACTCAATTTTCTCTACCTTTCCGGTAATCTTCATATCGGTTGTTGTATAGTAGTTGATCTCAAGTGATTTCCCTGTGATGCGAATCTGCCCGCTACGTACATTTATACGGATCAGCTGTTCGGTATATTCCAGAATTCCACGGTAATTCTCTATATTCACTTCATAATGCCCTGTAAGAGTCAGAATCGGGACACCCAGCACCACATCCTTCGGCAAATTTGCTGCATCTGCCATGCGATACCTTCGTGTCCCGTCTTCTTGTTCGGATCTCTGTCTCATATTGCCGCATATACCGTTTTGTTGACAGTGTATGCTTCAGAACCACATAATATTCCTATGCTGTATAATTACTGAATTTTCCCGGGAGCATTCTTCCCGCACATGCATGAATTTCGATCTGACCTTTTTCTCCGGCAATAAACTTTAATACCGTTGTCTCATCTGACGGTTCCGGTGTCGGTCTGCCAATCGTAAGCACATTCTTCTTTGCGTAAGTTGTAAAGGTATATTCACTGCCCGGCTGCAGAGAACAGATGGGTCTGCCATTTAAGAAAAATGCATCCTGTCCGCCGTTATAACCGCCCTCTTCTTCGATAATACGGATCGTTGCCGGAGCAAAAAGGCAATCCGGTTCCTGCTGTGTCTGTCCCCAGACATTCTGTTGATTATCCCAGCCGTTCTGATTCCGGTTCCATCCATTTTGCTGATTATTCCAGCCGTTCTGATTCTGGTTCCATCCATTTTGCTGATTATCCCAGCTGTTCTGATTCTGGTTCCATCCATTTTGCTGATTATCCCAGCCGTTCTGGCTCTGATTCCATCCACCTGACTGATTATTCCATCCATTTGGCTGGTCTTCTGGTCTGTAATTTCCCATCGGTGCTTTTTTTGCAACCCAGTAAGAAGTGAAACCGCCAATTGCAGCTCCGATAATTCCAAAAAAATATGCCCCGTAAAATGCATTATCACCTGCATTCAAAAGCTGCATCAGCCAGGCTCCGACAAAAGTACCGGTAAATTCAAGGCCAAACCACAATCCCAGTGTCAATGCACGATATTTTTTTGGATTCTGTCCTCTTTCTATCGCGTGCTTTCCATTCACACGCCAAAGCCATATAAGACAAATAATTTCTAACATTTGTTTTCCCTCTTTCGCGCTTCTATTTTGTTACATAAAAGTATTATATCTTCAATCGCAGCTGAAAACAATCCGTTATTCTGTGAAAACTTTATAAAATCGAACAGACTGGCTCCTCCATGATCCGGATATACAAAAAAATCGATCCTACTTTTCCTGTGATTGTAAGATCGATTTTTCATTTCTTTGTTATACTTGAATTCTCGCGGCGGCATCCTGGCTGATAGCGAACCGCTTCTGGTCAGATGCTATAATCATCATACCACTGGCATCATTCTGGATCACATGGATTTCGCTGCCCTCTTTGATTTTGAATTCCTTTAATTTTTCCAGCACCTCCGGTACTCCGAACATCCATTTGATCGTGTACCATTT
Organism: Coprococcus sp. RTP21204st1_G4_RTP21204_210225; assembly: GCF_040915385.1. Taxonomy (NCBI): domain Bacteria; kingdom Bacillati; phylum Bacillota; class Clostridia; order Lachnospirales; family Lachnospiraceae; genus Coprococcus; species Coprococcus sp. RTP21204st1_G4_RTP21204_210225. The sequence goes on from NZ_JBCPDP010000005.1 coordinate 204,375, forward strand.
CCCCGGAACAGCTGTTGATAATGCCTGCATTTTTACACCTTCTTTTTTCTCCTTTGACTTTACTACAGTATACTCGCTTTCATATTGGTTAGTCAACGGCAATGTTTTTTAGTTATTATATACACAATTCCATTCAATAGCCATATTTAACAATTATTTTCAGAATTCAACTTCTGTTTTATCACTCTCACTATAAGCTAGTTCTGGAAGAAAATCTGATCAAGGCAGACGAGCTGGATGAAGTTCTGGATGCTTATGCAATGACCGAACCTGAAGTCATACTCATAAAAGAAGCAATGTAACAAGACAAAAACCCCAGGATCTATCAACTCATTACCCGTGATAAATCCTGGGACTTCCTTCATTTAAAATATCACCGTTTCCCCTGTTCCAAGTGCATGTACCATTTCGCCAAGTTCTTTTTTCAGAATCCCGAATGCAATATTTCCGGTACAGTGACCGGTATAGATTTCCTCTACGCCAAGCCCTTTCAATTCCTGCGCAGTTTCCACAACCTCTTCCTCTGGTATGGCAAGTGTATCCATGCCCGAAAGCTTCATCATATGAAATCCACCGACAACCGCATAGACCTTTTGCCCGCCGAGTGCCATCTGCACTTCTCGCACAATATTGACAATTCCCCCATGGGAACAGCTATTAAATATCACCAGTCCTTTTCCCGTCTCAAAAACCACACTCTGCTCATGTGCAAAATCATCTGCAATAAACTCTTCACCGATTTTCCGGTACATGTGCGCCCTGCGTCCCATCTCATCCAGACCGCCGGTAAAATGCGGTACGACCCAGACGCCTTTTTCAACTTCACAGACTGCATTTAACGGACGGAACCGCTCTTTATAATTTTCCAGAAGATGCTGCGGAATTCCAATATATTTATCTTTTCCTTCTGTCCGGTAAAAACAGTTCTCAGCAGACGTCTCCTGCATATAGACCGCTGCTTTGTCATTCTCCTTAAAAAACTCCTCGAAACCGCCACTGTGGTCATAATGTGCATGGGATAAAAACGCCGTATCTACTTTCGAAAGATCAATCCCCAGCTCCTTTGCATTTTCTGCAAAGAGCGCTGTTGCGCCAGTATCCAGAAGGTACGTCTTTCCCTCATATTCGATATAAACCGACAGTCCATGTTCTGCACAAAGTCTGCATCTGGAACTGTTTTCTACTAATACTACCATCTTCATATGAATCAGCCGTTACTGAAAACTTATAAAAAGTTACAAACTTCTATGTTTCATTCCTACTTCAATGAGTATGCTTTTGATGATATAAATATCTATCTACTCACAAGTTCTTGTACTCTCCATAGGCGTAAATTCCGGACTAACGTATCCGTACATATTTGCATTAACGTTTCAGTGTCAGCTTGCAAATCGTTCTCCATAACCCTTAAGATTTATTGATGCCTGGAAATCTCTGTCAATTATATTCCCACACTCACATCTATATTCCCTGTCAGATAATTTCAAATCTTTTTTGATATTTCCACAACAGCTGCAAAGCTTTGATGATGGATAAAACCGATCAGCCACAATAAGCTGGATCCCTTTATCACTGCATTTGTATTCAAGCTGTTTTCTAAACCAAAAAAATCCTTGTTCCTGAACTGCTTTGGATAAATGTCTATTTTTCATCATTCCGCTGACATTCAGATCTTCAATACAGATAAATCTTGGTTTTCGATTTACGATCTCAGATATGGTCTGATTCAAATAGTTTTTACGGATGTTTGTTAATCTGTGATTTCGTTTTAATAAAAGTTTTTCCTTTTTGATTACATTATTGGTTTTGCAGTAACTTTCCCCTTTCTTATTCTTCTCGTAAGAACGAGAGATACTACGCTGTAATCTGCGTTTCTGTTTTTCTAGTTTCTTTACCTTCTGACTCTTATTAATGTTCTTATATTTAACAGCATCAGAGCAGACAGCCAAATCTTTGATTCCTAAGTCTATACCAACTCCATCATCATTAAGTGTTTCCTTGCAATCAGGAAATTCCACACATACACTGATCCACCAGTTCAATCCGTCAAAGGATATTCTCGGATTCATATATTTAACATCTGTTGGAATACGTCCATGTTCTGCAAGTCTTACCCAATTCATTTTCTGCTTATTTGCTTTCCTGCTGGAAGAAAAGCCTTCAAACTTAACGTGGGTATTACTGAATTGTATCTTAACATTATCCTGATAGAACTTCGGCATTGATCTCTTTTTAGACTTGAATCTTGGGAATTTTTGCAAACCCTTGAAAAAGTTCTTATACGCAGTACAGGCATCTTTGATTGCCTGTTTGGTTACATTATTTGAAATATTCAGCAGCCATGCGTATTCATCAGAATGTCTGAGCTTTGTAAATTCTTTTCTGAGTTCTGAATCTGAAATGAATTTGCCACCTTTTTCATAATTTTCTTTTTCCCTGGCCAAAGCCCAGTTATAAGCAAATCTTGAAGCACCTGCGTACTGAAACATCTTAGTTTTCTGTACGTTGTTTGGTATCAGCATTACTTTTATGGCTTTTACCATCTGTTTCCTCCTGCATCAATTCCCGGATAAGTTTCTTAGCTTTGCTCGCTCGTTTTCCTTGTAATTTGCAGCTGAATACTGTGATTATTTGAACCAGATCTTCAACAAGTTCCTGCTGTTCAGATTTTTCAGTATTATCAATAATCTCAATCTCACAATTATAAAGTGAAGCGATATATTCTATCAACTCAAAACCAAATCGCAATGGCCTGTCTTTATATAAAACAACAACCTTTTCAACTTGATTTTGAGAGATTCGTCTAATCAATTCCTGAAGTCCTTTTTTCTTATAATTAATCCCAGAACCGATATCGCTTATTATCTCAAACGGCTGTCCTTTTGCCAAAAGATATGTCTTAACATTATCAATCTGTCGTTCCAAATCATCTTTTTGTTTATGGCTGGAAACGCGACAATATCCAATTGTAATACGATTTTTAGGCTTTACATTTATTACCTGGTTGAGTTGCTCATCAGAATAATATCTATAGCCACTTACTGTAGTATGATGCGGATGAAGTTTTCCATATCTACTTATATGATTTTATAATTTATCTTTAACTGTTAATGACCTCTTTTCTATTTGTGATAGGGTTCTCCCGACATGATCCGGTATCCACGGTAAATTTGCTCTAGCAGGATTACACGCATCAGCTGGTGCGGAAATGTCATTTTTGAAAAACTAAGTGCATAATCCGATTTTTCCAGAACTGCCTTCCCGATCCCTATGGATCCGCCAATCACAAAAATAATGTGACTGGTTCCCTGAATGCCAAGTTTTTCAATTTTCTCTGAAAACTCTTCGGAAGTCAGCTGCTTTCCGCCTATCTCCAGTGTAATAAGATATGCATCCTCACGGATATATTTCAAAAGACGTTCGGCCTCTTTTTGCCGAATCATTTCCTCTGCATTTTCGCTGGCATTGTCCGGTGTCTTTTCATCCGCCACCTCAATGATCTCCAGCTTGCAGTAGCGGCTCAGTCTCTTCGTATATTCCGCGATCGCATCCCGCAGATACTTTTCTTTTATTTTTCCAACCGTCAGTACGGTTATCTTCATCCTGTTCCTTCCTCTCTTTCGCTGTATCAGTCTGTACAGTTATGCCCTTTCATACATATAAAGCTCATGCAGTGCTCTTGTTGCACAGATGTATTTTGCCTGCCCGGTCATCGGATTTTCTTTCTTCGGGAACACGCCGAATACCTGATCAAATTCCAGTCCCTTTGCCATATAGAAAGTCGTTACTGTCACGCCTTTTTCAAAGGTACTGCTGTCCCGGTCAATACAGTTTACCGGAAGTCCACGGTTTGAAAGCATCCTGGTCATTGTATACGCCTCGTCCATCGTCTCCGTCAGAACTGCGGCGGTCTCATATTTATCCATTCCGGCATCTGCCTCCCGGATAAGTTCATTTAACAGTTCCTCATCCGAATCAAATGTCTTTTCGGTCACCGGTTTGCCATGACGCTCCAGATATTCCAGATCCTTTTCCCCGGTAAATTTCGCTGCATACTCTGCGATTTCAATGGTATTCCGGTAACTTTTATTCATGATGATCTTGCGGATCGTACGTCCGAAAATCTTCGGCAGGAATGTCAGTACATCCTGCATCTGACTGTCCAGTGTCTGCGCCCGGTCGCCAAGGATCGTCATCCGGCAGGAAAACAGCCGGGACAGTACCACGTACTGCAAATATGAATAATCCTGCATCTCGTCGATCACCAGATGCTTGATATGCTTATGTCTGGTTCCTCCAAGCATCCGGTATTTGAGATAAAGTACCGGAAATACGTCTTCATACTGGAGCTTTCTGTTCTCATACGGAATTTTTGCCAGTGTCTCATACCCATTGTCTTCCAAAAACCAGTTATATATTTTGTAAATATCACGGGTGACATACATCCGGTTGAATTTCTCCCGGATCTCTTCTACCTCATCTTCCGGAAGATTCCGGTTATACAATGTCTCGTATTCATCCACCAGATATTCCATCACCGCATCCATTCTTGCAAGGATCGGAATATCCTGAAATTTGAAATAGAACAGATGGATCAGCTCCTCTTCGGTTTTTTCCAGAGTACGGATCTTAACCGGCTTAAAATCCATCAGCTGATCTTCCAGAACTGCCAGAAAGCCTTCCATCTCTCCGACAAATCCGGCAGACTGCTTCTTCAAATAGCTCTCCCGGATTCCCATCTCCGGAAAATGGATCAGCTTCTCCAGATAATCATAACGGTCCTCACAGTCCGATACGATTCCTTTCAATTCTCTGTACGCAAACAGATCAAAACTCATCTCCTGGATATTTTCTTCTCCAAGCTCTGGCAGAATGTGGGAAATATAATCCGCAAATACGCTGTTCGGTGAAAGGATCAGGATATCCGATGCTTTTAAATTTTTCCTGTCGTGATACAAAAGATATGCAATCCGGTGCAGTGCAACGGAGGTTTTCCCACTTCCTGCGGCTCCCTGAATGACCAGAACTTTGTCCTTTACATTCCGAATGATCTCATTCTGTTCTTTCTGGATAGTACGGACAATATTCTTCAGTTGTACATCCCCGTTACTTCCAAGCTCCTGTTTCAGGATCTCATCATCAATCTTGGTGTCACTTTCAAATGCATAAACCATCTTTCCTTTCTTGATCTTATACTGCCATTTGGAAGTAATCTCCCCTTCAATGGTTCCTCCCGGTGCTTCATAAGAAGCCTGTCCTCTGTCATAATCATAAAAAAGACCGCTCACTGGCGCCCTCCAGTCGTAGATCAGTGGCGTCATTCCTGCCTTAGGCGCAAAATTGCCGATTCCGATGTAAAAACTTTCGCTTTCTTCTTCCCCCTCAAAGAGAAAATCCACTCTTCCGAAATATGGGGAGTCGATCATTTTCTTAAGGCGCTGTTTTTTCATCAGACGCTCATTGTTCGCATTAACTTCTCCGAGAAGTGCCTGCTGATTATCATAATTTTCATAACCATACTCATCCATTTCCGTATAGTTTTCCCAATAATAATCATGCATGCTCTCAATCTGTTTTTCTCCTTCAAGAAACGATGCGTTGATCTCGGTAATGCGTGTCTTCAGTTTCTCTTCAACCTCTTCCAGAAACCGAATCTCACTGTTCATTGCGTCGCTGTTACTCATATTCAAACCCTCTCATGATTACATCTTCCGATGATTTGTGCAATCTCTTCCGGCATCTTTGCAATGTAATCTGCACCGGCACTTTGAAGCTCCGCAAGATCTCCGTATCCATACAGGACACCGATCACCTGGATCCCATTCTCCTTTGCACCGTAGATATCATTATTTCTGTCACCGACCATAACGACCTGATCGTAATTCTCCCTTTCTACGCCCAGGTTATCCAACGCATACCGGATCACATCTGCCTTCCGGATCAGTGATCCATCCATCGTAGCCCCGTAAATCCCTGCAAAATATTTTGCAAAGTCAAATTTGTCTGCAATCCTTTTTGCATACTCTTCCGGCTTGGATGTTGCCACTGCAAGTATATATCCTTCATTCTCCAAGGATTCCAGTGTCTCCGCAAGCCCTTCATACACCGAATTCTCAAAAATGCCTTTCACCGCATAATATTCCCGGTAATACTTTACTCCAAGCAGTGCCTCTTCCTCAGACATCCCATAATATTTCTCCATTGATTCCGTCAACGGCGGTCCGATAAATTTCTTTAAAGTATCCCGCTCACCAACCTCCCGGTTCATTTTATTCAGCGCATACTCCACCGAATTCATGATCCCCGGTCCCGATTCCGTAATCGTCCCATCCAAGTCAAATAAGATATATTTATACTTCATAATAACCCTCTTTCACAAAATAATACTTTTTTTATTGTACCATTTTTAACTCTTCTTGTCCAGAAACCCTAATCTCCAAACCTCCTTTAAAATCAGCCAAAACACACAAACCAGCGTCTATTTCTCCGCCCTTTATAACCGCCAGTTTTCTCCCCTTTGCACAACTTGAATTGGAACGATTATTTTTTTCAAAGTGGTCTACACAACCTATACAAAAACCGCAGTCCCTATCAAAGGAAACTGCGGTCATAACCCTTATTTATTTGAAAGATACTCGTCGATACCTCTTGCACCAGCTTTTCCGGCTCCCATAGCAAGGATTACTGTAGCTGCACCTGTTACGGCATCTCCACCTGCGTATACGCCTTCTTTAGAAGTCTTTCCGTGTTCTTCGTCTGCAACGATACATTTCCACTTGTTAACTTCCAGTCCTTCTGTTGTAGAAGAAATCAGCGGGTTCGGTGATGTTCCGAGTGACATGATAACTGTATCAACATCGATCACGAATTCAGAACCTTCAACCGGTACAGGACGTCTTCTTCCTGATGCGTCCGGTTCACCAAGTTCCATACGAACACATTTGATTCCTTTTACCCATCCATCTTCTTCAAGGACTTCTACCGGGTTTGTCAGTAGGTCGAACTGTACACCTTCTTCTTTTGCGTGATGAACTTCTTCTACACGGGCCGGAAGCTCTTCTTCGCTACGACGATATACGATATGAACTTCTGCTCCAAGACGAAGTGCTGTTCTTGCAGCATCCATTGCTACGTTACCACCACCAACAACTGCAACTTTCTTACCAGCTGCGATCGGTGTATCATAAGAATCATCAAACGCTTTCATAAGGTTACTTCTTGTCAGGTATTCATTTGCAGAAAATACACCGTTGGCATTTTCTCCCGGGATTCCCATGAATTTTGGAAGTCCTGCTCCTGATCCGATAAATACTGCTTCGAATCCTTCGTCTTCAATCAGCATATCAATTGTAGTAGATTTACCGATTACAACGTTTGTCTCAAAGTGAACACCAAGCTCTTTTACTTTTGCGATCTCTTTTGCAACGACTTTCTGTTTTGGAAGACGGAATTCCGGAATACCATATACAAGTACTCCACCGAGTTCATGAAGTGCTTCAAATACAGTTACATCATAGCCAAGCTTTGCAAGGTCGCCTGCACAGGTAAGTCCTGCAGGGCCTGAACCGATAACGGCAACTTTGTGTCCGTTCTTCTTGTCAGCTCCAACCGGTTTGATGTCATGCTCCAGAGCGTAATCAGCAACGAATCTTTCCAGCTTACCGATAGAAATAGATTCTCCTTTGATACCACGGATACATTTTCCTTCGCACTGTGATTCCTGAGGACATACACGTCCACAAACAGCAGGAAGTGCAGAAGACTGTCCGATAATCTTATATGCTTCTTCGATATTGCCTTCTTTTACTTCATGAACGAATGCAGGAATATTGATTCCTACCGGGCATCCCTGAATACATTTAGCATTCTTACAGTTGATGCAACGGCTTGCTTCTTCCATTGCCTCTTCCTGATTATATCCATAACATACTTCTTCAAAATTTGTTGCACGTACCTTCGGATCCTGTTCTCTTACAGGTACTTTCTTTAATACGTCTGCCATTATTCGTCACCTCCGCAATGACCGCATCCACCGTGATGTGTGTCACCTTCCTGTAATTTCAGCATAGCTCTGCCTTCCTGAGTCTTATACATCTGCTGTCTCTTCATTGCTTCATCAAAGTTAACGAGATGTCCGTCAAATTCCGGTCCGTCTACACATGCAAATTTGATTTCATCGCCTACGTGGAGACGGCATGCACCACACATACCTGTTCCGTCTACCATGATCGGGTTCATGCTGACGATAGTCGGGATTTCGAGTTTCTTTGTGAGCAGACATACGAATTTCATCATGATCATCGGACCGATTGCAACACAGACATCATACTTGTTACCTTCTGCAACAAGTGCTTCGATCTTTGTTGTTACCATACCTGCATGTCCGTATGTACCGTCATCTGTACATAGGTAATAATTTCCTGCAACTGCTTCCATCTCTTTTTCGAGAATCAGCATATCTTTTGTCTTAGAACCAACGATAACATCTACATCGATCCCATGTGCGTGCATCCATTTAACCTGCGGGTATACAGGGGCTGCACCAACACCACCGGCTACAAATAAGATCTTTTTATTCTTCAAACTCTCAATATCTTCTGAAATCAATTCAGATGGGCATCCGAGCGGTCCTGTGAAATCTCTGAAAGAGTCTCCTGCTTTTAATTGTGCCATCTTCTCAGTAGATGCTCCTACTGTCTGGAATACGATGGTAATTGTTCCTTCTTCTCTGTCATAATCGCAGATTGTCAGCGGAATTCTTTCCCCCTTGTCATCCATCTTGACAATTACGAACTGTCCTGGCTCACAGTGCTTTGCCACACGTGGTGCTTCTACATCCATAAGATAAATCTTATCAGCCAGTTTTTCAGCTTTTCTTATCTTGTACATTGCATTGCCTCCTAAAATATTTACTCTCTTTATGATAAATTATTGCAAAGTAAATAGCAAGTATTTCTTTTTAATTTGTTAAAAAATTATTTATGTCATAAATATAACTATCTTTTTTATCTATAAGTACTAATATTTCTTCTATAAATCTGCCAAAATTCTTCCGATTACCAAATTTTTCAACCGTATTAAATCTTGTGCCGGCACGAATTTGTACCTGCTGACCGGATATAAAAATGAGACAGACGGTCAATATTGAGTCCGTCTGTCTCTGTAAGAACTGTATTCTCTTTTTTAAAAATCTACTTCTGTTCCATAATATGTACAGTTGAAAAGTTTTTCCATAGCTGCCGGATCGATCGGACGTGGGTTGGATCCTGTACATGCATCACCAACTGCAAGTTCTGAAATCTTTGCAATTTTTTCTTTGAATTCTGCTTCGTCAATACCGAAATCTTTCAGTGTCTTCGGAATATTCAGTTCTACATTAAATGCATCGATCTTTGCACACAGGCTGTTGATCAGCGCTTTCTCAGATGTACCCGGAAGTCCCATTCTGCGTGCGATTTCTGCATAACGTTTTGCAGCGACCGGATCTTTTGCATTGTATTTAATTACATATGGAAGGTAAATTGCATTTGCGCATCCGTGCGGAATATGTCCGGTTGAGAATGCCGCACCTGTCTTATGTGCCATAGAATGTACGATTCCAAGAAGTGCATTAGAAAATGCCATTCCTGCAAGACACTGTGCATAATGCATCTGTTCTCTTGCTACCATATCACATTTGTAAGATGCCGGAAGGTAATCCAGAACCATCTCGATCGCCTGCAGTGCAAGCGGATCTGTAAATGGACAGTTCAATGTAGATACATAAGCTTCGATCGCATGTGTCAGTGCATCCATACCTGTGTAAGCAACCTGCTTTACCGGGAGACCCATGACAAGATCCGGGTCTACAATTGCAACGTCCGGTGTAATATTAAAATCGGCAAGTGGGTATTTTACTCCGGTCTGATAGTTGGTAATAACGGAGAACGCTGTTACTTCTGTTGCTGTTCCTGATGTTGACGGAATTGCAGCAAATTTTGCTTTTGTTCTTAATTCCGGGAAGTTGAACGGAATACAGAGATCTTCAAATGTAACATCCGGATATTCGTAGAATGCCCACATTGCTTTTGCGGCATCAATCGGCGATCCGCCACCCATAGCTACGATCCAGTCCGGCTGGAACTCCTGCATAACTGCTGCACCTTTCATAACGGTCTCAACAGATGGATCTGGCTCAACACCTTCAAAAAGCTTTACTTCCATTCCTGCTTCCTTCAGATAGTTCTCAGCTCTGTCGAGGAATCCCTGACGCTTCATGGAACCTCCTCCGACAACCAGGATTGCTTTTTTTCCTTTCAGGTTCTTCAGTTCTTCAAGACATCCTTTTCCATGGTAAATATCTCTTGGTAATGTAAATCTGCTCATTTCAAACACTCCTTCGCCCTTAAAGTATGTTATCTTTTTGACAATCACATTGTATCTCAATTCTATCCTTTTTGCAATATTTTACCACAAATAGATTGTATTTATTTCCATACAATTATACATTTTTAATAAACCATATTATCCACACTCTATTCACAAAATATTTGATTTGTGATATATTTCACATATTTACGCAAGTTATCCACAAATGAAAGTAATCGAAAAAGAGTACGCTTTACCAGTCTGCTCTGACAAGCAGACGGCTCGGCATACTCTCTTCTTAAAATCGGGTTTTAATCTGTATTCAGTTCATAATTTCTTCTTGTGACATCACTTAATCTGCCTTTTTGGTCCTGCAGAACAAAGCTGAAAATCGTACTTCCCGCCGGCATTACGATCGGCCCGGTATACTCCTGCGTCGCAGAATTATTCTCCGGATCCGGATCTGATCCATCCGTCGTGTAATATGCCGTATACTTATCCGGTACAACTACACTGATTGATTGGACATGGTTATACTGCCCGGTCGATGGAGTCACCGCCGGCGCATCTGCAATCGGGAACTCAACTTTATAAGTTTTACTTTCTGTCAGGCTTGGAATTCCTTTCTTATTAACAGAAATTGCTTTCACCGTCGTCTCACCTTCACCGATCTTGATCGGTTCCGTATATTTCGTACTTGAAGTTGTCGGCTCTGAACCGTCTGTCGTATAGTAGATTGCTTTTCCTTTTCCGGTCAGTTCCAGTGCCTGCACTTCATCATATGTCTCTGCCTCATCCAGACTAAACTCCGGTTCATCTGACACATAATCCTTCAGTGCTTCAAGAACCGTATCACTGGTACATGCATTCAGAAGCGGTGATACCTTTTCTTCCTGTTTGGTATCAATATAAAATTCTACCGCTGCACGATAAATTTCTGCATTTCCGGACTGCTTTGCAATCTCATCTGTAAAAACTTCTTCTGCCTGATCCAGATCATCCTTGGCAATATAAACCTTTGAAATCCCTGTATAAGCTTCTGCTTTCTTCGGACTTCCAGAAGCTGCTTTTTCAAATACAGTGAGTGCGTTCTCATATTCGGAAGCTGCCAGAAGCCGGTATCCTTTCTTTACTTTTCCGGTATATGAATTTTGATAAAACAAGAAAATGAGTCCTGCCAGAACAATACACCCCGCCAGTAGCATAAGCAGCATTTTCCGGCGTTTTTTTCTGGCGCGCTCTTTTCTCTTTTCTGCCCGCATACGCCGCAATCTGCGTTCTTCTTCATACGCTCTTCTCGTCTGTTCCCGCGCATCTTCTCTTTGACCCACACGTCCGGTAGCCGGTCTGACATCACTGCGTCTGACCACCGCATCTCTTCCACGCCTGGTCACAGTTTCCTGCTGGCGGCGACCAACACTTCCCGAATTTCCCACGCACCTGGTCTCTCCTCCAACACTTTCCCGTCTTTCATATACCGGATTTGCCGCACCAGAATAGCTGACATCTTGCTTTTCCTGCTCACCCAGATGAACCGACATTGTCTGTGTAATGCCTCCTTTTAACTGAGCAGTCAGCATATCATCAAGTGGGTTATAATCAGGCACGATCTGTATTTCCCTGCCGCAGCTAGGACAGATCAACTGATCTTCAGGCAAATCTGCTCCACAGTGCATACATTTCATTGTCTTTCGTCTCCTTCTGGTATCATACTTCTTTTAGAACAATCCGGTAATTTTACCGTCTTCTACATCAATTCCATTTGCTGCAGGTACTTTCGGAAGACCCGGCATGGTCATGATTGCTCCGGTAAGAGCAACAACAAATCCTGCTCCTGCATTTACATAGACTTCACGGATATGGATATCAAAGTTCTCCGGACGTCCAAGAAGCTTCGCATCATCGGACAGAGAATACTGGTTCTTTGCCATACATACCGGGAACTTGCCAAAGCCCATTGATTCAATTCGTGCAAGCTGTTTCTTTGCAGCAGGTTCATATACAACACTCTTTGCCCCGTAAATCTCTTTGCAGATTGTCTCGATCTTCTCTGCAATTGATAACTCATCACTGTAAATCGGATGATAATGGCTTTCTTTTGTCTCCAGAGTCTGTAATACTTTCTCTGCCAGCTCTTTTCCGCCGTCTCCGCCTTTACCCCATACTTCTGCAAGGGCAAATTCGCAGCCTCTGTCTTCGCAGAACTTACGGATAAATTCGTATTCTGCTTCAGTATCACTGACAAATGAATTCAAGGTAACCACAACCGGAACGCCGAATTTCTGCAGATTCTCAATATGCTTTTCAAGATTTACAATTCCTTTTGCAAGAGCATCCAGATTTTCTTCGTTCAGTTCGTCTTTTGGCACGCCACCATTGTATTTTAATGCACGTACCGTTGCAACCAGAACTACAGCGTCCGGTTTCAGTCCCGCCATACGGCACTTGATATCCATAAACTTCTCTGCACCCAGATCCGCACCGAATCCCGCTTCTGTGATCGTGATATCACTCAGCTTAAGTGCCATCTTGGTTGCACGTACACTGTTGCAGCCATGTGCAATATTTGCGAACGGGCCACCGTGTACCAATGCCGGTGTATGTTCCAGAGTCTGGATAATATTCGGCTTGATCGCATCCTTTAACAGTGCTGTCATTGCACCGGTTGCATGAAGCTGGTCAGCTGTAACCGGTTCTCCGGAAAATGTATAGGCAACAATGATTCTGCCAAGACGTTTTTTCAGATCTTCCAGATCGTCTGCCAGACATAAAATTGCCATAATTTCGGACGCAACCGTGATCACAAAATGATCCTCTCTTACCATTCCGTCCATTTTATTTCCAAGACCAACTACTACATTACGCAGTACACGGTCATTCATATCTACACACCGTTTCCACACAACCTGTCTCGGATCGATTCCAAGAGCATTTCCCTGCTGGATATGGTTGTCAAGAAGAGCTGCAAGCAGGTTATTTGCCGATGTGATTGCATGAAAATCTCCGGTAAAATGAAGATTCAGATCTTCCATCGGTACAACCTGTGCATAACCGCCACCGGCAGCACCGCCTTTAATTCCAAAGCAAGGTCCGAGCGATGGCTCGCGCAGAGCGATCAGAGCTTTTTTACCGAGCTTTGCCATTGCCTCTCCAAGTCCAACGGTAATCGTCGTCTTCCCCTCTCCCGCCGGAGTCGGATTGATTGCAGTAACAAGTACCAGCTTTCCATCTGGTCTGTCTTTTACTCTTTCCATCAGTTCATCCGATAATTTTGCCTTATACTTGCCGTAAAACTCAAGGTCTTCCTCTTCAATTCCAACCTTTGCTGCAACCTCGCGAATATGGAGCATCTCTGCCTCCTGTGCGATCTGAATGTCTGTCTTCATAATTATATCCTCCCTTTTTTCTTCTGCGTTTCTTAAACTGATTCTTCTATGTATTGCTCAAACTGTTCCATAGACATCAGTACTTTTCTTGGTTTGGTACCTTCTTCTTCTCCTACGACTCCCGCCTCGGCAAGCTGATCCATAATCCGCGCCGCACGGTTAAACCCGATTTTAAACACCCGTTGGAGCATTCCGATCGATGCTTTGTCTTTTTCAATGATAAACTTTCCTGCATCTACAAAGTAGACATCTTTGTCGTCCTCGGAAGATGCTCCTCCCGCAGATACATTCTGATTACTATTCACCTGCTTCTGGATCTCTTCACTGTAGGCTGCGCCTCCGCTGTTCTCTTTTAGGAAATCAACCACTGCCTGGACTTCTTTATCAGAAACAAAAGCCCCCTGAACACGTACCGGCTTCTGATAGCCAGCCGGATAGAACAACATATCGCCTTTTCCAAGCAGCTTCTCCGCGCCATTCATATCAATGATGGTACGGGAATCCACACCGGATGATACAGAAAATGCTATTCTTGATGGCATATTCGCCTTAATCAGACCAGTAATGACATTAACCGATGGTCTCTGCGTTGCAAGAACCAGATGAAGTCCTGCCGCACGCGCAAGCTGTGCCAGACGGCAGATTGCCTCTTCTACTTCTCCAGGTGCAACCATCATCAGGTCTGCAAGTTCGTCTACGATGATTACAATCTGTGGAAGTTTCTGTGCTTTATTCGGATCATCAATATCTTTAATGTTCTCGACTTTATCATTGTAACCTTTCAGATCACGGACATTATACTCGGCAAAAAGCTGATAACGTCTGTTCATTTCCGCAACCGCCCAGTTCAAAGCTCCTGCTGCCTTCTTCGGATCCGTTACAACCGGGATCATCAGATGTGGAATTCCATTATATACACTTAATTCCACCACCTTTGGATCTACCATGATCAGTTTCACATCCTCCGGTTTTGCTTTGTAGATAATACTCATAATGATCGTATTGATACAGACAGATTTACCGGATCCGGTAGCTCCTGCGACAAGCAGATGCGGCATCTTTGCGATATCTGATACCACCACTTTACCTGAAATGTCACGACCTGTCGCAAATGCGATCCGTGATCTACTTTTCTTAAATTCATCTGATTCCAGAAGATCACGCAGCATAACTGCAGTATTTTCCTTATTCGGAACTTCAATGCCGACCGCTGCTTTTCCCGGGATCGGTGCCTCAATACGGATATCAGCCGCCGCCAGGTTCAGCTTGATGTCGTCCGCAAGTCCTACGATCTTGCTGACTTTCACCCCCATCTCAGGCTGTAACTCATAGCGTGTGACAGAAGGTCCGCAGCTGATATTAGTGATTGTAACATTCACACCGAAGGTTTGAAGTGTCTTCTGGAGCTTTGCTGCTGTCTCCCGCAGATGCGCATCCGAATCTCCGGAGGTTTTACTTCCATGCTTCAACAGACTAAGAGGTGGAAAGCGGTATTCCCTGACCGGTTTCTCACTTCTTGCAATCGTATCTGCAACAGCAGCCACCTCTTTTGGGATATCTGCCTTAACTTTTGAATTTCCGGAGACCTGTCTTATTATTCCGTCTTCTGTCTGCCCCGCTGATAAATTTTCTTCAGCCACATCTGTCTGTATATCTTTACCGGACTCCGTCTTTTTTTCTGCTTCCTGCATCGCTCCTTTTAAGAACTTCGGGAGTTTTTCTTTCACCGGCTCAAGGGGAACCGGTTCCGGATCCGGGATCAGCTCTGTAGCGGAAAGGGGCATCGCACGATTGATCACTACATCATCTAGTGCAATTTTCCCAGTCTGTTCCATAATGTGCTTTGCAGCCGCTTCTTCTGCACCGGCAAGCACGCTGCTCATATCCTTCCGGCTGCGTCTGGTAGCTTTCTTTTCTGTGCTTTCCTTTGCTTCTTTTCCGGCTTTTTCTTCTGCTTTTTCTGCCTCGTTCTCTTTTCCTCCAACTGTCGAATTAAAGGAAACGCCGCTTACCTGATAATCAACACGCATAGCTTCCCGCCTTGCCCTGCGTTCCTCAGCCTCTTCTTTACGCTTCTGCATGTCCTCTCTGGCACGGTCATACGCTTTTTCCCCGCCGATCTTCATTCCTTTTAGAATAGACTTTTCTGTGATAAGGACTACACAGATCACCATTAAAATGATCACGACAACATATGTACCCACTTTACCGATTGCCGGCACCAGTCTGACCGCAATTGCCTTTCCGACAGATCCGCCTTTTTCATCGATCAGTTCAAAGAGCACACAGCACTGAACCAGTAATACAACGCCTGCAACAGTCTTAATATATGCGATCCTGTTTCCTTTATTGGAAACCACAAACGCGACTCCACAAAATAAAAGCAGTGGAAATACATACGCCATCCAACCCATCATTCCCTGCTGCAGTGCTGCAATCTTTCTTCCAAATGCACCTGCAAGTCCGAAATTGCTGATTGTGAGCAGAATCCCTACCGCAAGTGTCACCCAGATCAGAATCTCCGTTGCAAGAAATGATTCTTCCTGCGGCACAGCTTTTGATGTGGTATTCTTTCTG
Organism: Coprococcus sp. RTP21204st1_G4_RTP21204_210225; assembly: GCF_040915385.1. Classification (NCBI taxonomy): domain Bacteria; kingdom Bacillati; phylum Bacillota; class Clostridia; order Lachnospirales; family Lachnospiraceae; genus Coprococcus; species Coprococcus sp. RTP21204st1_G4_RTP21204_210225. The sequence continues at coordinate 220,685 of NZ_JBCPDP010000005.1, forward strand.
GTTGTCTTCGCAGATTTTGCAGACTTTGCACTTGTCTTCTTCGTAGGCTGCCGCTTTTTCGCCGTGCTCTGCTTTGCATTTTTCTTTGTTCCGGTTGTCTTTGAAGCCATCAAACTTCCCCCTTGTATTTATACTCTTTATCTTGTAATCAAATGACCGATTCCTTCTCCTCTCTCCCCAGATATAGTATCCGGAATCAGTCATCAAAAGTGTATACTTGTACATACTATTTTATTATAGCATCCTCTTCGCCTTATGTCATCTCATAATTTTTATCAGTATTTTCCATTTTTTCATCAATCATTTCATGCAATTTATTTAATGCATCTCTTATTCCGCCAACTTCATCAATGAGTCCTTCCTCCACTGCACGTTTCCCTTCCAGCATTGTCCCCACATCTTTGACAAGCTGTGTGGAATCCAGCATCAGTTCTTCAATCCGCTCCTGTGACATTCCGGAATGCTCTGCAAGGAATCCGGTGATCCGGTCCTGCGTCTTTTCAATATTCCGCAGGCTTTGTGCCACACCGATGAACATTCCGCTTGTCCGCACCGGGTGAATGATCATCGTCCCACTTGGAACAATAAAAGAATAATCTGCCGACACAGCAAGAGGGCCACCGATAGAATGACACCCTCCAAGTACCAGAGATACTGTCGGTTTGCTTAAGGACGCGATCATTTCCGCAATCGCAAGTCCCGCCTCCACATCTCCGCCCAGTGTATTTAAGAGAATCAGCACACCATCAGTCTGAACACTGTTCTCAATCTGTGCCAGCTTTGGAAGCAGGTGCTCATACTTGGTTGCCTTTGTACTGCCGGAAACCGTCTCATGCCCTTCTACTTCGCCGATGATCGTGAGTAGCTCGATCTGATGATTCCGACGTCGGTCAAGCGAAAGCATTCCCATTTCTTTAACATGTTCATCTTCTTCCTTTGTGGTTTCCGGCTCTGTCTCTCTGACTGCCTTTTCTTTATTTTCCATATTTTCTACAGTCTGTTCCCTGCTCTTTTTCTTGCGTATCTGGTATTCTTTTACATCCGTTTCTTCCTGTATCTTCATTGCCGCATTCCTCCGTTCTTTTTAGCTTAGTATGGACAATGCTTATGAAAATATGCAGGATTTTCGCCACAGAAATGAATCGCAGATTCTTGTACCGACACAAATCTGTACCTGATTCACTGTATATGCAAAAGAGAATGCGACTCGGCACATTCTCTTTGATTTAAACATTATGAAAATAAATATTTCCTGCGCAGGCTATATACCATATCCGTATAAATCTTGCGGCATGCCTCCAGATTATCGGATTCGATCATGGAAACACATGGGTGAAGATAACGGCTCCAGATATCTACATATACATCTTCTGAATTTTCCATCCGGTTGATCCGGTTTACGATTGTCGGAGCAATATCGTAATACTCGGCAACAATTTCTTCGCCGCCTTTCTGATTCACCAGATATTCATCTCTGTATCTTCTCATCAGATTCAGTTCGTAACAGTCATCCGGTTTGCCAAGACTTGCACATACGGCTGTAGTAATATAGCAGAGACGTGATTTGAAGCCTCCCTGGATCTGCTCGAATTCCGATTTACTGATCTTTAGTTCCAGATCATGATCATTCCAGCGTTCGATCATGCAGTCTACAATCTCTTCACAAGCATCCATTCTGCCATAACGGAACATCGGGATCACATACGTAACCATGCCCAGATTATATTTCATAAGTACATTTTCTTTTTTTCTTTTTGAACTTTCCTGATCCAGTACTTCCCGCATTCTATCCGGCAGAACAGCAGCAATCTCTTCAATCTCTTCCTGTCTGTCTTCCGAATTCTCGCATTCCTGTGCAATCTCAGTAAAAAGCGACTTATACTTCTCGTATGCATTTTTAAACGAATCCGCATAAGTCTTTTTATTGAAATCTCCGGAAATCGGAATAATCTGGTCAAACAGGTCATTCAGTCCATTCTGTATACTCTGATTCATTCAGGTTCCTCCCGGAATCGATCCTATGCTTCTTCCCAGTTATGATATACTTCCTGTACATCATCATCATCTTCAAGAAGATCAAGTGTCTTCTGAATGTTCTTGATATCTTCTTCGTTGTCCAAAGTTACCCATGTCTGTGGAATCATTGTAACTTCTGCGCTTGCCATCGGAATACCCGCTTCTTCCAGAGCAAGACGAACCTCACTGAAATCATTCGGATCTGTAAGAATTTCAAAGCTGTCCTCTTCTTCCGAAAAATCTTCTGCTCCTGCATCCAGTGCCTGCATCATCAGATCATCTGCATCCAGTTCACATTCTTCTTTATCGACAATGATCTGTCCTTTCTGATCAAACATGAAAGAAACACATCCACTGGTTCCGATATTTCCTTTTCCCTTTGTGAAAGCGCTTCTTACATTAGAAGCAGTACGGTTACGGTTATCAGTAAGTGCATCAACGATGATTGCAGTTCCGTTCGGTCCGTATCCTTCGTATACGATGTGTTCGTAGTTGTTAGCATCTCCGTCTCCGGCTGCTTTTTTGATACTTCTGTCAATATTGTCATTTGGCATATTATTTGCTTTTGCCTTTGCAATCGCATCACGGAGTCTGCTGTTGTTAGCCGGATCAGCTCCGCCTCCTTCTTTGACTGCTACAGCGATTTCACGACCGATCTTCGTGAATACTTTTCCTTTTGCTGCGTCGTTTTTTTCTTTTTTATGCTTGATATTCGCAAATTTTGAATGTCCTGACATTACTTTTTACCTCTCTTCAGTATTTTTACTATTCTCAATTGTACTATTTTATCACTTTTTTGTCCTACTGACAAGGACTTTGCGTATTGTATTATTATCAACTGACAATACATGGAACAGATAGCCTCCGAATTCCACCTGACATTCTTCATCTTCCGAAGGAATTCTGTCCAGGCAGTCGATCAGATAACCATTGATCGTATCGTAATCTTCTTCGTTGAAACTGATTCCCAGAAGCTCTTCCAGATCCTCCAGCTGTGTCATACCATCCACGATATATGTACCATCTGCCTGTTTGATGATCAGCTCTTCTTCCTCATCATACTCATCCTGGATATTTCCAACGATTTCTTCTACAATATCTTCCATCGTAACGATCCCTGATGTCTGTCCATACTCATCCAGCACGATCACCATATGGCTCTTGTCCTGCTGCATCTGTTGAAACAGTTTGTCAATCGCCTTTGTTTCCGGGATAAATCCTGCCGGACGGATGGCATCCTTCAGATCATGCACCGGTTTTTTCCTTGCCGGACCGTCCAGGTAGCTCTGCATCGCATCCCGGATATGAAGAATCCCCACAATGTTGTCAATATCTTCTTCATAAACCGGGAATCTGGATTTGTTCTCCTCCAGCATAAAGGTAAGTGCTTTTTCCAGAGATTCCTCTCCATCCAGTGCTACGATATTTTTCCGGTGCGTCATGATATCTTTTGCATCCGAATCCATATATTCAAAAATGTTGGTGATCATCTTCATCTCACGTCTTGTCAGAACACCTTTTTCATAGCCTTCCAGTACTTTTTCAATGATTTCTTCTGCAATTTTCTCTTTATCTTCATTGTCAGAAAATACATTTTTCATTTTCTGAAGTAAATTACCTTCCGTTTCCATTGCTTTCCATACTTCTCCTCTTTTATGTATGAAGCATCAGGCTGACGCACAGCGCTTCATCGACTTTTCTCATAAGCTCTTTGTCTACCCGGCACACGTAATCCTTCAGTCTCTGTTTATCGATCGTCCGAATCTGCTCCAGAAGGACAACAGAATCCTTGACGATTCTGTACCTTTTTGCATCGATTTCCACATGTGTCGGCAGCTTCGCTTTATTCATCCTTGAAGTGATCGCGGCACAGATAACGGTCGGACTGTGCCGGTTCCCGACATCATTCTGGATGACAAGAACCGGACGCACACCGCCCTGCTCCGAACCGACTACCGGACTTAAATCCGCATAATAAATATCTCCACGCCTGATCTGCACTTCTTTCACACTCCGCTTATCAAGATACTTTCATTATTGCCAGCTTTCTCCTGCTGTATTCATATCTCTTTCGAAGTGCATCCCCGCATTTTAGAAATAATCGACCTGCTCTACAACTTTTCCGTCACGCAGATATTCCCTCGGAACACGTTTATTGATATCACAGATAAATTCATAGTTAAATCTACCGCTCAGGTTGGCAAGTTCATCTATTGAAAGATAAGCATCCCCATCGTGGCCGACCAGTGTTGCCCTGTCACCAAATTTCACATCCGGAATTCCGGTCACATCTACCATAAACTGATCCATACAGACTCTGCCAAGGATCGGCGCCTTCTGACCATGGATCAGAACATATCCTTTGTTGGAAAGACTTCTTGGGTATCCGTCTCCATATCCCGTCGGGATCGTGGCGATCTGCATCCTTTTCGGGGCAACAAAGGTGCCTCCGTAGCTGACTTCCGTACCCTTTTCAATCCATTTCACATAAGTCACATGCGCGATCAGCTCCATTGCCGGCCGGAGCGGAACTGCCTCCTTATTGACTTCATCTGACGGATACAGTCCATAGGTAGAAATCCCGGCTCTCTCCAGATTCATTCCAAGCTTTGGCATATCAATGATACTTGCACTGTTTGCACAGTGATAATAAGTAAATTCCATACCTTCTGCTGCAAGATGTTCTTTCATCCACAGAAAAGCACGGATCTGTTCCAGTGTCGTGGTCTTATCCGTCTCATCTGCCTTTGAAAAATGGGTAAACATTCCTTCGCAATCCGTATAAACAAGTCTGCCGATCTTAAGGATCTCCTCTACACTTTCTTTCGCTACCGGAAAGCCAAGTCTTGACATTCCTGTATCGATCTTAATGTGCAGATATGCCTTCTTCCCCATACGGTATGCGGTCTCATCCGCAAGCTTCGCAAGCTCATAGCTGTAGGTTGTCATGCGGATCTCATGACGGATCATCTCTTCCATCTGGTCCGGGAAAATACATCCCAGGCAAAGAATCGGCTTCTGAATGCCGGCTTTTCTGAGTACAACACCTTCATCCAGAGTTGCGACCGCATAGCCCCAGACATAGTCCACATCTTCCAGCATTCTTGAAATCGGCACCGCTCCATGACCATAACCATCTGTCTTGATGACCACGACCATCTTGGTTCCTTTTTCTATATTTGCATGCATCATTTCCATGTTATACATCACCGCATCCAGATCGATCACCGCACGCAGTCTGCTGTATTTCTTCATTCTGTCATATCCTCCAATTCCTTAAGTGTTCTGCCGAGCATTTTCAAGAGATCACCCGCAAGCACACTGTAAGAGCCAAGTTCTTTTCTGGCATGATCTCCGCACAGGCCATGCAGATAAACGCCAAGCACAGCGGCATCATCCGGTCTCATATGCTGTGCCATAAGTCCGGTGATCATTCCTGCAAGCACATCTCCCGATCCGGCCTTTGCCATTGCCGCATTACCGGTGGTATTGATCATAAGCCTTCCCTCTGGCGCTTTCACAAGTGTCCTGCTGTCTTTCAGTACACAGACAGCATGGACTTTTTCTGTATATTTCCTTAATAGCTCTCTTCTGTTGTCTTTTAATTCCTGTACGCTGTATCCGGTCAGTCTGGACATTTCTTTCATATGTGGAGTAAGTACATATCCGGAAGGATTCATCCGAATCTGTTCGATCCCCCACTCATCGGTCTTTGCCAGAAGGTTCAGTCCGTCCGCATCAATAACAGCCGGGGTTTTATTATTTTCAAGCACCTTTTTCAGTAATTCCTCCGAATGCGGTCCCATACCGAGTCCGCATCCAATACAGAGCACATCCGCCCATTCCAGCAAATCCGGAAGTTCTTCAAATGATTCTGTCTCATCCAGAGAATAGGTCGTCATTACCGCCTCCGGTAAAAGTTCCTGTAAGATTGCCCGGTTACTTTCCTCCGTATAAATCCGGACAAGACCTGCTCCCGAAAGATATGCTGCCCTGGCACTTAAATATGCTGCACCAGACATTCCTTTGCTTCCGGTAATCATCAGAACCTTTCCATAAGTCCCTTTATTAGAATCCGGTTTCCTTTGCGGCAGCATTGCCGGCACATCGGATTTTTCAAGTGCCATGCAGATTTCTTCTTCCGCAAAAAACTCCGGTCTGGTAATTCCGATCGGCGCTGTAACAAGCTTTCCTGTATACTCACATCCCGGATATAGGATCTGTCCCATCTTCTGAAACGCAAAGGTCACTGTAAGATCTGCTTTAAATGCCGTTCCAAGCACTTTTCCATCATCCGAACGGATCCCTGAAGGAGTGTCGACTGCCACCTTACAGGCAGTCATCCGATTCATCTGATCAATCACCTCTGCGTATCTGCCTTTTATTTCACGGGATAGGCCAATACCGAATACGGCATCTATAATAACACTATATTCTTTCTGTGGCAAACTGTTTCCTACAGATATTCCCAGATTTTCCAGAATTTTCATCTGGATTTTTGTTTCTTCACTACGATGGTCATAATTTCCGACCAATACTACATCTGGATGATTTCCTTCTTCTACGAGCATCCTTGCAATTGCGAATCCGTCACCACCGTTATTGCCACTTCCACACACGACCAATGCTTTCGACAAATCTATGTCTTCTGCTTTCATCGCAGCCACACACTGAAGTGCCGCCCGTTCCATCAGGACAAGGGACGGGACCTGCATCTTCTGTATCATTCTCTGATCCGATCTTCTCATCTGATCTGCTGTCAGTATTTCTTTCATATCCGGTCTCCCATACATTTAATTTTCAAAAAGGTGCAGGAAAAAATTTTCCTGCACCTCTGCCTTCTGGTCTGCTTTGCCTACTTTCCTTCATGTTCTTCATTGTATCTGGTGATATTATAAGATAATCTCATCAGACTTTCAGACAAATGAACATTCTCAACAATAATATTATCCGGCAGATTCAGATCTGTATGCGCAAAATTCCAGATAGCCTTAACTCCATTATCTACCAGGAGATTGGCAACCTCTACTGCTTTTGTCTTCGGAATCGTAAGAACCCCGATCTCAATATCGTTTTCTTTCACAAAATCCTTCAATTCATCCATCATACGGATCTCAACTCCACGGATCGTCAATCCGGCAAGCCTTGGGTTTACGTCAAACAGCCCTTTTAAAACAAATCCCCGATTTTCAAATGCTGCATAGTTCGCCAGTGCCTGTCCAAGATTTCCTGCTCCAATGATAACGAATTTATGTTTCTCGTTCAGTCCAAGGATCTTACCTATCTCTGTATAAAGATACTTTACATTATAGCCATATCCCTGCTGTCCAAATCCACCAAAATTATTCAGATCCTGACGGATCTGTGAAGCAGTTACTTTCATTCTTTTACTTAATTCATTGGATGATATCCGTTCGACTCCGCTCTCCAGTAGTTCCCCTAAATAACGATAATACCGCGGAAGTCTCCTTATTACTGCCTGAGATATTTCTCTTGATGCCACTTTCACTTCCACCTTCCTATTTTTTGACTCATTATTTTTAATTATATAAGAATCTAGTGAAAAAGTCAAATTTTATAGTTGTTTTTTGTCGTATTTCAGCTATAATTATGTTACTGTGAGCAGTAACATAATTGCCACTTTAACAGGAGGATATAAAAATGATACTGGCATGTCATAATCTGTCAAAAAGTTTTGGGGATCAGGTCATCGTAAAAGACGGATCCTTTCATATAGAGAACCATGAAAAAGCTGCTCTTGTAGGTCTTAACGGAGCCGGCAAATCCACGATCCTCAAGATGATCGTAGGACAGCTTTCTCCCGATGCAGGGACGGTTGTTCTTACCAAAGGCAAAACTCTCGGCTACCTTGCACAGCATCAGGAGATGGAAAGCGGCAATACCATTTATGAAGAAGTCCGCACGGCAAAAGCCGAAGTCATTGAGATGGAAAAGCAGATCCGTACAATCGAGATAGAGCTTCCGTCTCTTTCCGGAGATGCTCTTGAAGCACGTCTTGCCACTTATCAGAGACTGACTTCTGCATTTGAGCACGCAGACGGTTACGCTTATAAAAGTGAGCTTACCGGCGTTCTAAAAGGTCTCGGATTTACAGAAGAAGAATTTACTAAACCCGTAGATTCTTTATCCGGTGGTCAGAAGACCCGTGTATCTCTTGGCAAACTCCTTCTTACCAAGCCTGACGTCCTGCTTCTGGATGAACCAACAAACCACCTGGATATGAACTCCATCGCATGGCTGGAAACCTATCTTCTGAATTATCCGGGTGCTGTTCTTATCGTATCCCACGACCGCTATTTCCTGAACCGTGTGGTTACAAAGGTGATTGAAGTCGAGCAGGGACAGCTTCATACTTATATGGGCAATTATTCTGATTTTGCTGTCAAAAAAGAACAGCTCAGAGAAGCCAGATTAAAAGAATACTTGAATCAGCAGCGTGAGATCAAACATCAAGAAGCCGTGATTGAAAAGCTCCGTTCATTTAACCGTGAGAAATCCATCAAGCGTGCCGAAAGTCGGGAAAAAATGTTGGACAAGATGACGCTTGTAGACAAACCGATGGAGATCAACACTGACATCCATCTGAAGCTGGAGCCTTCCCGTGTCAGTGGCAATGATGTCCTTTCTGTCAAAGGATTAAGCAAAGCCTTTCCGCCACAGACACTTTTCACCGATATCAGTTTCGAGATCAAGCGTGGGGAACATATAGCCATCATTGGCGACAACGGAACCGGAAAAACTACGCTTCTCAAGATTCTGAACAATGTGATCCAGGCAGACAGCGGTTCCTTTACACTGGGTGCCAATGTGGAGATTGGTTACTACGATCAGGAACACCACGTCCTTCATATGGATAAGACGATCTTTGAAGAAATTTCCGATGATTATCCGACACTTACCAACACACAGATCCGGAACATGCTTGCGGCTTTTCTTTTTACCGGAGATGATGTTTTCAAGCTGATCGGTGATTTAAGTGGTGGTGAAAGGGGACGTGTATCTCTGGCAAAGCTGATGCTCTCCAATGCAAATTTTCTGATCCTCGATGAGCCAACCAATCATCTGGACATCACTTCCAAGGAAATTCTTGAGCGGGCTCTGAACGATTATACCGGTACGATACTTTATGTATCCCACGACCGTTATTTCATCAACCAGACTGCCACCCGTATTCTGGAACTGACCGGCAATACCTTTGTAAATTATATCGGCAACTATGATTATTATCTGGAGAAAAAAGATCTTCTGACCCCGGCTGTTTCCACAGCTGCTTCCGAAGACGCACCGGCGCAGGTTTCCGAATCCAAACTAAGCTGGCAGGAACAGAAAGAAGAACAGGCACGTCTCCGTAAAAGGCAGAACGACCTGAAGAAAACAGAAGAACGTATCGGTGTTCTGGAAACACGTAATGGCAAAATCGATGAACTGATGATGCAGGAAGAAGTCTATACGAATTCTGTTAAATGCCAGGAACTGGCAAAAGAAAAAGCAGCAAACGAAGCAGAACTCGAAGAACTCTATGAAAAATGGGAAGAACTGGCTGAATAAGCCAGTTCTTCCCATTTTCCTGTCAGAGATACGCCCTTCATGCATTCCCTGCTCTTTTTATAATCTTTCTGCAATCGCTTTAATAAACCCTTCACTGTTCAGTACATGTACCTCCGGAAGAGTTGTGATCATTGCCAGATCCTTTGTCATATAACCCTCTTCAATCGTATCAATCGTTGCTTTTTCCAAACGGTCTGCAAAATCCATCAGTTCCTGGTTCCCATCCAGTTCTCCTCTCTTGCGCAAAGCTCCTGTCCATGCAAAAATTGTTGCAACAGAGTTTGTTGAAGTCTCTTCCCCTTTCAGGTGTTTATAATAATGACGCTGTACTGTTCCATGTGCAGCTTCATATTCATAAAAGCCTTCCGGTGATACCAGTACAGATGTCATCATGGCAAGTGAACCAAATGCTGAGGAAACCATATCACTCATCACATCCCCGTCATAATTCTTACATGCCCAGATATAACCACCCTCTGACTTCATTACACGGGCTACCGCATCATCGATCAGTGTGTAGAAATATTCAATTCCCGCTTCATCAAAAAGGTTCTTATACTCCGCATCAAAGATCTCCTGGAAGATATCTTTGAAAGTATGGTCATATTTTTTGGAAATGGTATCTTTTGTTGCAAACCAAAGATCCTGCTTTGTATCCAGTGCATAACTAAAACAGCTTCTTGCAAAACTTTCAATCGATGCATTGATATTGTGCATTCCCTGGATAATACCTGCTCCATCGAAATTATGGATCAGCTCTCTTGTCTCTGTTCCGTCAGGTGCCGTGTAGACCAGCTCTGCCTTTCCAGGTCCCGGAATCTTCATCTCGGTTCCTTTATATACATCCCCATAAGCATGACGGGCAATCGTGATCGGCTTCTTCCAGTTCTTTACACATGGTTCAATTCCTTTTACCACGATTGGAGCACGAAATACCGTTCCATCCAGAATCGCACGGATTGTTCCGTTCGGACTCTTCCACATCTCTTTGAGTTCATATTCTTTTACTCTTGCCGCATTCGGTGTAATGGTCGCACATTTGACTGCTACTTTGTACTTCTTTGTCGCATTAGCCGAATCAACTGTAACTTGGTCATCTGTCTCATTGCGGTGTTCCAATCCAAGATCATAATAATCTGTCTTAAGATCGATATACGGCAGAAGAAGATCATCTTTTATCATCCTCCAGAGAATTCTGGTCATCTCATCTCCGTCCATCTCAACAATCGGTGTCGTCATCTGAATTTTACTCATAACTTCGTCTCCTTTTTGGCTATTTTTCTTCGATATGCAGGTTCTCCATAACATGCATAATATGGATCGTTGCCAGATTGCCGGCTTTTTCCGCATCCTTCGCCTTGATGGCATTCAGGATCTCGTTATGCTCACCAATCGACTTGATCGCACGCTCTTCTGTCTTAACGGAAGTCCTTCTTGCAAGCTGTACATATTTGTGAAAATCTGAAAGCACATGATCCAGAATCCTGCTCTGTGATGCCTCATACAGAATCTGATGGAATCTTCCATCCAGCTCTGTCAGCTGATCGGAATGTCCTTTATCCATATGATACTCGGATAAAAGAATGATCTCATCCAGTTCTTCCAGCTGCTCCTGTGTAATATGTTCTGTTGCCCAACGGACGCATAATCCTTCCAGCATGGAACGAATCATATAAATATCATGTACATCCTTATCGGAAATACCGGTAACATAAGCTCCTTTATTTGGGATGATGTTCACCAGTCCCTCCAGTTCCAGCTGTCTAAGTGCCTCTCTTACCGGTGTACGGCTAACTCCAAGTTCCTTCCCCAATGTTGCTTCCCTGAGTTCGTCATTTTCTTCATACTTACCTTTCAGAATGTCATCTCTGATGGTCTGAAAAACCTGACTTCTCAATGAATACTCTTCCATTTTATCTCTCTCCTGAATTTCGTTAGATTGTAATCCCCTTTTCGTCACAGATTCTCTCAATCTCCCGGATTAGTTCCTGATCTGTGAGTACGGTCACACGGCCGGATTCATATTCCGCGTCAACCCACTTCTTCAATTCTACAACTAAAATGGAATTCTTGTCTACCTGTTTCTCATTTTTCAGGTGATAATATGTATTTATCCAGTGTGCAATACCTGCAAGACCGGAAGTATTTGACACAGCAACCAGCGGTGGACGGTTCAGAAACTTGCCGGTATCAAACACATTGTAGATTTCTTCGTTCTTTAACAGTCCGTCTGCATGGATCCCCGCACGGGTTACATTGAAATTCTTTCCGACAAACGGGGTACGCGGCGGAATCTGGTATCCAATCTCTTTTTCATAATATTCTGCCAGTTCAGTAATCACCGTTGTATCCATACCATCCAGCGTTCCGCGAAGCTGCGCATATTCAAAAATCATCGCTTCCAGCGGCGTATTGCCGGTACGTTCACCGATTCCAAACAAGGAACAGTTCACACCACATGCTCCATAAAGCCAGGCCGTTGTTGAATTGTTGACTGCCTTGTAAAAATCATTATGTCCGTGGAATTCGATCAGTTCACTCGGTACACCTGCATGTACTCTGAGTCCGTAAATGATACCCGGAATGGAACGAGGAATCACAGCCCCCGGATAGTTGACTCCGTATCCCATTGTATCACAGACACGGATCTTCACCGGAATCTGATATTCTTCCATCAGATGCATCAGTTCCAGACAGAATGGAATGACAAATCCATAAATATCCGATCTGGTAATATCTTCCAGATGACATCTTGGACTGACACCGGTCTCCAGACATTCACGTATAACTGACAAATAATGTTCCATCGCCTCTCGTCTTGTCATCTTCAGTTTATAAAAAATATGATAATCCGAACAGCTTACCAGAATTCCGGTTTCCTTCATTCCCAGATCTTTTACCAGCTCAAAATCCTTTTTATTTGCACGGATCCAGCTTGTGATCTCCGGGAACTTATAACCTCTTTCCATACATTTATATACGGCATCACGGTCTTTCTTGCTGTATAAGAAAAATTCACTCTGACGAATCTTCCCCTGCGAACCTCCAAGCCTGTGCATATAATCGAAAATGGTTACAATCTGATCCGTTGAATAGGGTGCTCTCGACTGCTGTCCATCCCTGAATGTCGTATCCGTGATCCAGATCTCATCCGGCATACTGTGCGGTACAATACGATCATTAAACGCAATCTTCGGAATCTCATCATAATGAAACAGGTTCCGGAACACATTCGGTGTGTCCACGTCTACCAGCGGGTACATATGCTCCTCAAGTTGCAATAAATTTGTATGCTTATCCAGATAAACCTTTCTATTTTCCATAACCGTCACTCCCTGACCTGTATTTTTGTATTATTGTATACAACTATACCTTCGATGTCAACCCCATTTTCCTCATTTCGTGACTTTAACCCAGTATTTCATTCAATTAAAGTGCTAATTGGTTAAATTTCCATATTTTTCCATCTATATCTCCCGTCTTTAACAAGCACCCAATCACATTTGCAGTCTCTATCCCCTCTCCCTCACTATGAAGCAGTCCTGCCCTTTTAACCAATACCGTTCATTGGCCGGGCGAGAAAAAGAATCTCTTCCAATCCTACTACAATATATTTATGGTTAATATCCCTTACAGCCAGTAAGGAATTATCCATCTTGTTGCTTAAGCTGTATAA
>NZ_JBCPDP010000006.1:0-225496 GCF_040915385.1 Coprococcus sp. RTP21204st1_G4_RTP21204_210225
AGAGAAACCATCAGCATTGGTTGTTTAACCAATTGACCTAAAAAATTTACTGTGTCCTTGACATGGGGTCCAGTTTATACAAGGCTGAATTATTTCCCGGTTTTTATGCATGTTCAGCAATTGCCGCTTGAAAATATAATATGCGCAGAAGAATATATAAATTAAAAACGCCGGAAAATCAAAAAGATTTTCCGGCATCAAATAGATGTATTCTTTTTACAAAATCTAGTACCGCAACTGTATCCCCTGCTCCTCAATCCAGTCTTCGAGTTCATCCTGGGAATCAGTGGCCCATTCGGAGTTGGAGTCTGCTTTGAATTCGTCTTTTAGATCTTCCTGCACCAGCTCTTTTGAAAATACGGGTTTCTCGTCTGTACGGGGATCTTTCGGGTTATCTATCGGTCTTGAACTACTCATATTTTCACGTCTCCTTTACTTTTGGAAAGAAAAAACATGACCCCTCGAGGTCATGTCTTTTCTTTTTGGTATGTCATTGAGAGGTTTTTCCTCGTTGCATTGCAGTTTGCCTTATATACAAAGCTGGGGAATGCTCCTACAAAGAGGATGTATATATAAATTGGAGTTTTATCATTGCAAGATCATTCTTGGGGGAAACGACCGGCAATAATATAACTGCAATAACAACCAATGTTGTAGCTTAATCAAGTCTTTATTAAAAAGCGGTATCCTTGTGTTGGAAACCGCCCTTGGTTTAGCTCTCTGATTAAGTTGGTTACACTATATCACTTTATCACGGTAGTGTCAACAAGAAAATGGTAAATTTATGAATAAATTATGCACTAAAATCTGTACAAAGCGGTCAAGCGTAAGTCTACTGTAGATTAGCGGTACTGGATCAGTTCCTGGACAGGTTTACGTGCTGGTGCGGTCGGTTGGATGGCTGGATGACCGATCGCAATCAGGGCAGATACATTCAGAGTATCGTCAAGACCAAGTAGTTCTTTTACCTTTACCTCATCGAAAATACCCATGACAACCGAACCGATTCCGCATTCATGAGCAGCGAGCTGGAAGGTTTGCGCAGCGATACCGGCATCAAACATTTCCCATTTATCCTTTTTTGAGGTGGAATAAGCTCCGTCCTTTTCGTAACCGCTTTTCCCCGGAACGGAAGCGAGAACAACCAGTACCGGTGCACCAAGAATGATGCCTGTATTCCATTCAAATCCCATAACAGCTTCTCTGGCAATCCTGTCTTTGAGAGCTGTTTCTTCTATTATAATATATCTTGCTGTCTGCGTATTCTTCCAGGATGGAGCGTAGGCACTTGCTTCTACGATTTTCTCGATCACTTCATGTGAGACAGGCTCCTCTGTAAATTTGCGGATCGTTCTTCTTGTTTTGATTGCATCTAATGTCTGCATAATATGCGTCCTCCTTCTATTCTATATAAGATGATGTGGGGAAAGATCGAAAGACAGGCTGCATTTAGCGAAGAAGCCTATGGATCTGGTACCCTGCTGAATATGAGAATATTATACCGCAAAAAGGGAATAAGAAAAATAGCACAAAAGGAGAAGATTTTTCAAGAAAATTTTGTATGAAAAAAAGTACAAAAAATAAAATAAAATGCTTGCAAAATGCAGAAACATCGGGTATACTAAAAAAGCTGTGACATGATAGCAAAGAAGCGCGAGGTTGCTGCCGAGAAGAATGGCAGGTTTTCCGTGGAGCGAATGTCAAGTTAGGAAACTGGCGACAAGTCACTGTACGAAATCATAACAGCTGCTGAGATGCAGTAACAACGTGTGAGTTTCTCACGACACACACGGGGAAGTGTACAGTCACCGCTTGTCGTACTGAGGTTTAAGTACGAAAAGGAGGCGACTTTTTTTATGGCAAGTCAAGTAATGAGAATCACATTGAAGGCATATGATCATCAGCTTGTAGATGCATCTGCCAAGAAAATTATCGAAACTGTAAAGAAAAATGGAGCAAAGGTTAGCGGACCGGTACCGCTTCCGACAAAGAAGGAAGTTGTAACAATCTTAAGAGCGGTTCACAAATACAAAGATTCCAGAGAACAGTTCGAACAGAGAACTCATAAGAGACTGATCGATATCATTGCACCGACACAGAAGACTGTAGATGCTCTGTCAAGACTGGAAATGCCAGCTGGTGTATACATCGATATCAAAATGAAGAACAAATAAGTTCTAATAAATTAAAACACAGTAGTTCCTAATATTTAGGATGAACACCCATAAGGGCGTTCCGCTGTAAATCACAGGAGGTAAAATAAAATGAAGAAAGCTATCTTAGCTACCAAAGTCGGAATGACTCAAATCTTCAACGAAGATGGAGTACTTACTCCGGTAACTGTTCTTCAGGCTGGACCATGTGTTGTAACACAGATCAAAACCGTTGAAAATGACGGATACAGCGCAGTTCAGGTTGGATTCGTTGACAAGAAAGACAAAATTGTTAACGTTGACAAGAACGGAAAGAAAGAAATCGTGCACAGACACGGAGTTACAAAGGCTGAAAAAGGACACTTTGACAAAGCCGGAGTAACAGGAAAAAGATTTGTAAGAGAATTCAAATTCGAGAACGCTGATGAATATCAGTTAGCTCAGGAAATTAAAGCAGATATCTTTGAAGCTGGTGACAAAGTAGACGCAACAGCAATTTCCAAAGGTAAAGGATTCCAGGGTGCTATCAAGAGACACAACCAGCACAGAGGACCTATGGCTCACGGTTCTAAGTTCCATCGTCATGCTGGTTCCAACGGTGCTGCATCTGACCCGAGTAAAGTATTTAAGGGCAAAAAGATGCCAGGACACATGGGAGCAAAGAAGATTACAATTCAGAACCTTGAAATCGTAAGAGTAGACGTTGAAAACAACCTTCTTCTGGTTAAGGGCGCAGTTCCGGGACCAAAGAAATCTCTTGTAACGATTAAAGAATCTGTAAAATCTATCTAAGATTGGCACTAGGAAAGGAGGAACATACAGATGGCAAACGTATCTGTTTACAATATCGAAGGTAAAGAAGTTGGAACAATCGACTTAAATGATGCTGTATTCGGTGTAGAAGTAAACGAACACCTTGTACACATGGCAGTTGTAAGCCAGCTTGCAAATAAACGTCAGGGAACACAGAAAGCGAAAACTCGTTCAGAAGTTTCCGGCGGCGGAAGAAAACCATGGAGACAGAAAGGTACCGGTCATGCAAGACAGGGATCTACAAGAGCTCCGCAGTGGACAGGCGGTGGAGTAGTATTCGCTCCGACACCGAGAGATTACTCTTTCAAACTTAACAAGAAAGAAAGAAGAGCAGCTCTCAAATCCGCTCTGACATCAAGAGTAGAAGAAAAGAAATTCATCGTTGTTGATGAAATCAACTTTGATGAAATCAAGACAAAGAAATTCCAGGATGTTCTTAATAACCTGTCAGTATCCAAAGCTCTCGTAGTTCTGGAAGACGGAAACAAGAACGCAGAACTTTCAGCTAGAAACATTGCTGATGTTAAAACTGCTAAGACAAACACAATCAATGTGTATGACATCCTGAAATACAATACAGTAATCGCAACTAAGGCTGCTGTACAGGCAATCGAGGAGGTGTACGCATAATGGCAAACATTCAGTATTATGATGTAATCCTTAAACCGGTAGTAACCGAAAAGACAATGGCTCTTATGGCTGACAAGAAATACACATTCCTTGTACACACAGAAGCTAATAAGACTCAGATCAAAGAAGCTGTAGAAAAAATGTTCCCAGGAACAAAAGTTGCTGGCGTTAACACAATCAACATGGACGGAAAGAACAAACGAGTTCGCGGAACCATGACATTCGGAAAAACAGCTAAGACAAAGAAAGCAATCGTTCAGCTGACAGAAGAATCAGCAGAGATCGAAATCTTCCAGGGACTGTAAGAAACTGGAACCTAAACGGTGCAAATCCGTGACAAAAATAACTAGCAAAATGCGAAAGGAGATAGAGTAATGGGAATTAAAACATACCGCCCATATACACCTTCCAGAAGACATATGACCGGCTCTGATTTCTCAGAAATCACAAAAGCAACACCGGAGAAATCTTTAGTAGTTTCTCTGAGCAAGACTGCCGGACGTAACAATCAGGGTAAAATCACTGTTAGACACCGCGGAGGCGGAGTTAAGAGAAAATATAGAGTAATCGACTTCAAACGTAAAAAAGACGGAATTCCGGCAACTGTAATCGGAATCGAATACGATCCGAACAGAAGTGCTAACATCGCACTTATCTGCTACGCTGATGGAGAAAAAGCTTACATCATCGCACCAGAAGGACTTACAGACGGAATGAAAGTTATGAACGGACCAGAAGCAGAAGTAAGAGTAGGAAACTGCCTGCCGCTTTCAGCTATCCCGGTTGGTACACAGGTTCATAACATTGAGCTTCATCCTGGAAAGGGCGGACAGATGGTTCGTTCAGCAGGAAACAGCGCACAGCTCATGGCTAAAGAAGGAAAGTACGCAACACTTCGTCTTCCTTCAGGAGAAATGAGAATGGTTCCGATCGAATGCCGCGCATCAGTTGGTGTTGTTGGTAATGGCGATCACAACCTTGTAAACATTGGTAAAGCAGGACGTAAACGTCACATGGGTATCAGACCTACAGTTCGTGGTTCCGTTATGAACCCGAATGATCATCCGCATGGTGGTGGTGAAGGTAAGACTGGAATCGGTCGTCCGGGTCCGTGCACTCCTTGGGGTAAACCGGCACTTGGTCTTAAGACTCGTAAGAAAAACAAACAGTCTAACAAGCTGATCATCAGAAGAAAAGACGGTAGAGGAATCAAATAGTTAATTTTCAAGGAGGTTAGAACCTATGGCTCGTTCACTTAAAAAAGGACCATTCGCAGACGCAAGCCTGCTTAAGAAAGTGGAAGCAATGAACGCATCAGGAGACAAGGGTGTTATCAAAACATGGTCTCGTCGTTCTACAATCTTCCCGATTATGGTTGGACATACAATCGCAGTTCATGATGGAAGAAAACATGTTCCGGTATATGTAACAGAAGATATGGTTGGACATAAACTCGGAGAGTTCGTAGCAACCAGAACATACAGAGGACATGGAAAAGACGAAAAGAAATCGAAAGTTAGATAATATTTAACGTATTGAAAGGAGGTTTCATCCCATGGCAAAAGGACATAGAAGTCAAATTAAGAGAGAAAGAAATGCAAACAAGGACACCAGACCTTCAGCTAAGTTATCTTACGCCAGAGTTTCTGTTCAGAAAGCATGCTTCGTATTAGATGCCATCAGAGGTAAGGATGTAACAACAGCGCTTGGTATTTTAACATACAATCCAAGATACGCTTCAAGCATTATAAAGAAATTATTGGAATCAGCTATCGCAAATGCTGAGAATAACAACGGTATGAGTGTTGAAAACCTTTATATTGAGGAATGCTACGCAAATAAAGGACCAACAATGAAGAGAATCAGACCGAGAGCACAGGGCAGAGCTTACAGAATCGAAAAGAGAATGAGTCATATTACACTTGTGCTTAATGAAAGATAAGGAGGGCAATAATGGGACAGAAAGTTAATCCTCATGGCTTAAGAGTCGGTGTTATCAAAGACTGGGACTCTAAATGGTATGCAGAAAAAGATTTTGCTGACTATTTAGTAGAAGATCATAAAATCAGAAAATTTCTGAAGAATAAATTATACAGCGCAGGAGTTTCTAAGATTGAAATCGAAAGAGCTTCTGATCGTGTTAAGATCATCGTTTATACTGCTAAACCGGGTGTTGTAATTGGTAAAGGCGGTTCTGAGATCGAAAAAGTAAAAGCTGAACTTCAGAAAATGACAGATAAGAAAGTTATCGTTGACATCAAAGAAGTAAAAAGACCTGACAAAGATGCTCAGCTCGTTGCTGAAAACATCGCACAGCAGCTGGAAAATCGTATTTCCTTCCGTCGTGCAATGAAATCTTGCATGTCAAGAACTATGAAATCAGGAGCACTTGGTGTTAAGACATCCGTATCCGGACGTCTCGGCGGAGCTGATATGGCTCGTACAGAGTTCTACAGCGAAGGAACTATTCCGCTTCAGACACTGAGAGCAGACATTGACTATGGCTTCGCTGAAGCAGACACAACTTACGGAAAAGTTGGTGTTAAGGTATGGATTTACAAAGGCGAAGTACTTCCAACAAAGGCAGGTAAGGAAGGGAGCGATAAATAATGTTAATGCCAAAAAGAGTAAAACGTAGAAAACAGTTCCGTGGCTCCATGAAAGGTAAAGCATTAAGAGGAAACAAGATCACGAACGGTGAATATGGTCTTGTAGCAATGGAACCATGTTGGATCAGATCTAACCAGATTGAAGCTGCCCGTATCGCTATGACACGTTACATCAAACGTGGTGGTAAGGTTTGGATCAAGATCTTCCCTGATAAACCAGTAACAACGAAACCGGCTGAGACACGTATGGGTTCTGGAAAAGGAACTCTTGAATACTGGGTAGCTGTAGTTAAGCCAGGACGTGTAATGTTCGAACTTGCAGGAGTACCTGAAGAAGTTGCGAAAGAAGCATTACGTCTTGCTATGCACAAATTACCATGTAAATGTAAAATCGTTTCTCGTGCAGACTTAGAAGGCGGTGATAACAGTGAAAATTAAGACATTTGTAGAAGATTTAAAAGCAAAATCTGTTGCAGAATTAAATGAAGAATTAGTAGCTGCTAAAAAGGAACTCTTCAATCTGAGATTCCAGAACGCAACAAATCAGTTAGATAATACAAGCAGAATCAAAGAAGTAAGAAAGAATATCGCAAGAATCCAGACAGTGATCACAGAAAAAAGCCAGAATGCTTAATTAGGTGATATTCAGAAAGGAGTATAACCGTGGAAAGAAACCTGAGAAAAACGAGAGTTGGTAAGGTTGTAAGCAACAAGATGGACAAGACAATCGTCGTTGCAGTAGAAGACCATGTAAAACATCCGCTTTACAATAAGATCGTAAAAAGAACTTACAAACTGAAAGCGCATGATGAAAATAATGAATGCAATATTGGTGATAGAGTAAAAGTTATGGAGACAAGACCGTTATCTAAAGATAAGAGATGGAGACTTGTTGAAATCGTAGAAAAAGTTAAATAGTTTGACTTTGATAAAAGTATAAGGAGGTTTACCTGCATGATACAGCAAGAAAGCAGATTAAAAGTAGCAGATAATACAGGTGCTAAAGAATTACTCTGTATCCGTGTATTAGGCGGTTCTACAAGAAGATATGCAGCTATCGGTGATGTAATCGTTGCTTCGGTTAAAGATGCAACACCAGGCGGCGTTGTTAAAAAAGGTGATGTCGTTAAAGCTGTAGTTGTTCGTACTGTAAACAGCACTCGTCGTAAAGATGGATCATACATCAGATTCGATGAAAATGCTGCTGTTATTATTAAAGATGACAAAAACCCAAAAGGAACTCGTATTTTTGGACCTGTAGCCAGAGAACTTCGTGAGAAACAGTTTATGAAAATTGTTTCACTGGCTCCGGAAGTACTGTAAGGAGGTTCGAGTATGTCAACAATGAAGATCAAAAAAGGCGATACCGTTAAAGTTATCGCTGGAAAAGATAAAGACAAAGAAGGCAAAGTAATCGCAGTAGATCAGAAAAACGGTACAGTCCTGGTAGAAGGCGTTAACATGAGAACAAAACATGCTAAACCAAGCGCTTCTAATCCGGAAGGCGGAATCCTTCATCAGGAAGGACCGATCGATGCATCTAACGTAATGTATGTTCACAAGGGAAAAGCTACAAGAGTAGGCTTCAAACTTGATGGAGACAAAAAAGTACGTGTTGCAAAATCAACAGGCGAAGTAATTGATTAGTTCTAGGAAGGAGGTCAAAGGCTTTGAGTAGACTTAAAGAACAGTACCAGAACGAGATCATTGACGCAATGATCAAAAAATTTGGTTATAAGAATATTATGGAAGTGCCGAAGCTCGACAAGGTTGTTATCAACATGGGCGTTGGCGAAGCAAAAGACAATGCAAAAGCATTAGACTCAGCTGTAGCTGATATGGAAAAGATCACTGGACAGAAAGCAGTTCTGACCAGAGCTAAAAATTCAGTAGCTAACTTCAAAATCCGTGAAGGAATGGCTATCGGATGCAAAGTTACTTTAAGAGGAGAAAAGATGTATGAGTTCGTTGATCGTCTCATCAACCTTGCACTGCCTCGTGTACGTGACTTTAGAGGAGTTAATCCGAACGCATTCGACGGAAGAGGTAACTACGCTCTTGGTATCAAGGAGCAGCTTATCTTCCCAGAAATCGAATATGATAAAGTAGATAAGGTTAGAGGTATGGATGTTATCTTCGTAACAACTGCTAATACAGACGAAGAAGCACGTGAATTGTTAACACAGTTCAACATGCCATTCACAAAATAAGGAGGAAATTTTCATGGCAAAGACAGCAATGAAACTGAAACAGCAGCGCAAACAGAAATTCTCTACAAGAGAATATAATCGTTGCAGAATCTGTGGACGTCCACATGCATATTTAAGAAAATATGGAATCTGCCGTGTATGCTTCCGTGAACTGGCATACAAAGGTGAAATTCCGGGCGTAAAGAAAGCAAGTTGGTAGAAAAGGAGGATAATCCACAATGACTATGAGTGATCCAATTGCAGATATGCTTACAAGAATCCGTAACGCAAACACTGCAAAACATGATACAGTAGATGTTCCGGCTTCAAAGATGAAGATCGCTATCGCTGACATTCTCGTTAACGAAGGATACATCACAAAATATGACATCGTAGAAGAAGGAAACTTCAACACAATCCGCATCACATTAAAATATGGTGCAGATAAGAACGAAAAAGTTATTTCTGGAATCAAAAAGATTTCTAAACCAGGTCTTCGTGTTTACGCTGGTAAAGACGAACTTCCGAGAGTACTTGGAGGACTTGGAACTGCAATCATCTCTACAAACCAGGGCGTGATTACAGACAAAGAAGCCAGAAAGCTTGGCGTAGGCGGAGAAGTTCTTTGCTTCGTATGGTAATAACCAGATAAAATGGAGAAAACGAATGAAATCATATTTCCTGTGATTTCATTCGATACTCAATAAATTGCAACTGAAAACAGAGCAGACATAAGGTGCTGTTCCGAAAATGTAAGTGTAGGAGGTAAAAGGTATGTCACGTATCGGAAGACATCCAGTAGCGATCCCGGCAGGCGTAACTGTTGAAATCGCAGAGAAGAATGTAGTGACTGTTAAAGGTCCTAAGGGAACTCTCGTAAGAGAACTTCCAGTTGAAATGGAAATCAAAAAAGAAGGCGAAGAAGTTATCGTAACAAGACCGAACGATCTCAAGAAGATGAAATCTCTTCATGGTCTTACAAGAACACTGATCAACAACATGGTAATCGGTGTTACTGAAGGATATGAAAAAGTTCTTGAAGTAAACGGTGTAGGTTACAGAGCTTCCAAATCAGGAAACAAATTAACATTGAATTTGGGATACTCTCACCCGGTTGAGATGGAAGATCCGGAAGGAATCGAAACTGTTCTTGACGGACAGAACAAAATCATCGTTAAGGGAATCAGTAAAGAAAAAGTTGGCCAGTACGCAGCTGAAATCAGAGATAAGAGAAGACCGGAACCTTATAAGGGCAAGGGAATCAAATATGCTGATGAAGTTATCAGACGTAAAGTTGGTAAAACTGGTAAAAAATAAGTAAGGAGAGTGTGAACAAATGGTTAGTAAGAAATCAAGAAGCGAAGTTCGTGTAAATAAACATAGAAAACTGCGTAACCGTTTCAGTGGTACAGCTGAAAGACCGCGTCTCGCTGTGTTTAGAAGTAATAATCATATGTATGCTCAGATTATTGACGATACAGTTGGAAACACTCTGGTTTCCGCTTCCACTCTTCAGAAAGATGTGAAAGCAGAACTGGAAAAAACCAACAACGTTGAAGCAGCAGCATACCTTGGAACAGTAATTGCAAAAAAAGCAATCGAGAAAGGTATCACTTCTGTTGTATTTGACAGAGGAGGATTTATCTATCACGGAAAAATCAAAGCATTAGCAGACGCAGCAAGAGAAGCTGGTTTGAATTTCTAGAAGGAGGACGGACACATGAAACAGGAACGTATTGATGCTAATCAGTTAGAACTTACCGAAAAAGTAGTATCAATCAAACGTGTTACCAAAGTTGTTAAGGGTGGTCGTAACATGAGATTCACAGCTTTAGTAGTTGTTGGCGACGGAAACGGCCATGTTGGTGCAGGTTTAGGAAAAGCAGCTGAAATTCCGGAAGCAATCCGCAAAGGAAAAGAAGATGCTATGAAGAAACTTATCAAAGTTACTTTAGATGAAAACGACAGTATTACACATGATTATATTGGAAAATTCGGAAGTGCTTCTGTACTTCTGAAAAAAGCTCCGGAAGGTACTGGTGTTATCGCAGGTGGACCGGCTCGTGCCGTAATCGAACTTGCAGGTATCAAGAACATCCGTACAAAATCTCTCGGATCTAACAACAAACAGAACGTAGTACTTGCTACTATCGAAGGTTTAAGTCAGCTGAAAGCTCCAGAAGACGTAGCTAAACTTCGCGGTAAAACTGTAGAAGAGATCTTAGGCTAGGGAGGAGATTACAATGGCAAATTTAAAAATCACATTAGTAAAATCAACAATCGGTGCTGTTCCGAAACACAGAAGAACAGTAGAAGCATTAGGCCTTAAGAAGGTTAATAAGACAGTTGTCCTTCCGGATAACGCTGCAACCAGAGGAATGGTTCAGCAGGTAAGACATCTGGTAAAAGTAGAAGAAGAAGCATAAATCTTAGATAGGAGGTGTCACAATGGACTTATCTAATTTAAGACCGGCTGACGGATCAAAACATAGCGATAATTTCAGAAGAGGTCGTGGACACGGCTCAGGAAATGGTAAGACTGCTGGTAAGGGACACAAAGGTCAGAAAGCTCGTTCTGGAGCTCCGAGACCAGGTTTCGAAGGTGGACAGATGCCATTATACAGACGTATTCCTAAGAGAGGTTTCACTTGCAGAAACTCTAAGGAAATCGTTGGAATCAATGTCAGTGCTCTTGAAGTATTTGACAACGATGCAGTAGTTTCTGTTGAAACTCTGATTGAAGCAGGAATCGTAAAACATGCCAGAGATGGTGTTAAAATTCTTGGAAATGGAGAGTTAACCAAAAAGCTTACTGTTCAGGCAAATGCATTCAGCGCAGGTGCTGTAGAAAAGATTGAAGCTGTTGGTGGAAAAGCAGAGGTGATCTAATGCTACAAACATTCCGTAAAGCATTTCAGATTGAAGACATACGGAGAAAAATATTGTATACCCTTGCAATGCTGTTTGTAGTAAGACTCGGATCTCAGCTTCCGACGCCGGGAGTTGATCCGACCTATATTCAGAATTTCTTTGCGAACCAGACCGGTGATTCGTTTAACTTTTTTAACGCTTTCACCGGCGGTTCGTTTGAGACGATGTCCATCTTTGCATTGAGTATTACCCCGTATATCACATCTTCCATTATCATCCAGCTTCTTACAATTGCAATTCCAAAGCTTGAGGAAATGCAGAAAGAAGGGGAAGATGGAAGAAAGAAGCTTACCGCATTAACTCGTTATGTGACAGTTGTGCTTGCTCTGATTGAATCTACAGCTATGGCTGTTGGATTTGGACGTCAGGGACTTTTGGAAAAGTTCAATTTTGTAAATGCTGCAATTGTAGTTCTTACATTAACTGCAGGATCTGCATTCCTTATGTGGATCGGGGAACGAATTACAGAAAAAGGAGTGGGAAATGGTATTTCTATTGTCCTGCTCATTAACATTTTATCACGCATTCCAAGTGATATGACCTCACTGTATGAGAAGTTCATCAGCGGCAAAGGTCTTGCCAGTGGAGGACTTGCAGCAATCATCATCATTGCAATCATTCTCGTACTTGTAGTATTTACGGTAATACTTCAGGATGCGGAGAGACGAATTCCGGTTCAGTATTCGCAGAAAGTACAGGGGAGAAAATCAGTAGGTGGACAGTCAACGAACATTCCGCTGAAGGTTAATACCGCCGGAGTAATTCCGGTTATTTTCGCTTCATCTATTATGCAGTTCCCGGTTGTAATTGCTTCATTTATGGGCAAGGGCAACGGAAAAGGCATCGGAAGTGAAATCCTCAGAGGCTTAAGTTCAGGAAACTGGTGTAATCCGAATAAGATTTACTATTCCTGGGGACTTATAGTATATATCGTACTTACGATTTTCTTTGCATATTTCTATACGAGCATTACTTTTAACCCGTTGGAAATTGCAAATAATATGAAAAAAAGCGGTGGATTTATCCCAGGTATCAGACCTGGAAAACCTACTGTGGACTACTTAAATAAGATATTAAATTATATTATCTTTATTGGTGCATGCGGACTTGTAATTGTACAGGTAATTCCGTTTGTGTTCAATGGTGTGTTTGGAGCGAATGTATCATTCGGGGGAACTTCTCTGATCATTATCATCGGTGTTGTTCTTGAGACACTCAAACAGATTGAGTCTCAGATGCTCGTTCGTAATTACACAGGATTTTTGAATGTCAAAGGAAAATCTATGAAAAATAGTTTTCTTGGATATTAAAACAATTGTAGCCCGTTGTCTTTTAGAGTATAATCAAAGACAACGGGCTCTTTTGCCATTATGACATTTGAAGGAGGAATAGTAAAATGAAAATCATTATGTTAGGTGCTCCTGGTGCAGGAAAAGGTACACAGGCAAAAAAAATTGCCGCTAAGTACGGAATTCCTCATATTTCAACAGGAGATATTTTCCGCGCAAATATTAAGAACGGAACTGAACTTGGAAAGAAAGCGAAGACTTATATGGATCAGGGACTTCTTGTTCCGGATGAACTGGTCGTAGATCTTGTAGTAGACCGTGTGAGTCAGGATGACTGTACGAAGGGATATGTACTGGACGGTTTCCCACGTACAATTCCACAGGCTGAGGCGCTTGATAAGGCACTGGAAGCGAAGGGACAGAAGATGGACTATGCAATCGATGTAGATGTTCCGGACGAGAATATTGTAAAGCGTATGGGTGGAAGACGCGCATGCGTAGGATGTGGCGCAACTTACCATCTTGTATATGCTGCACCGAAGAAAGACGGAATCTGTGATGTCTGCGGAGGAGAACTGATCCTTCGTGATGATGACAAACCGGAGACAGTTGAAAAGAGGCTGCATGTATATCATGATCAGACACAGCCGCTGATCGATTATTATACAAAAGCGGGAATTCTGAAAAGCGTTGATGGAACAGTGGATATGGAAGATGTATTCGGAGCCATTGTTTCTATATTAGGAGAGTAACAGATGCCGATTACGATTAAATCAGAAAGAGAAATTGAACTGATGACAGAAGCCGGAAGGATTCTGGGGATCGTACATAAGGAACTGGAGAAGGCATTAAAACCAGGAATGAGTACACTGGATATCGATGCATTAGGTGAAGAAGTTATTCGCAGCTATGGCTGCGAACCTTCTTTTCTGAATTACAATGGATATCCGGCGTCTATCTGTGTTTCTGTAAATGATGAAATCGTTCATGGGATTCCATCAGCAAAGCACCTCATAAAAGAAGGTGATATTGTGAGCCTGGACGCAGGAGTGATCTACAAAGGTTATCATTCCGATGCTGCAAGGACACATGCTGTCGGTGAGATCAGACTGGATCTTCAGAAACTGATCGATGTAACGAGGGAAAGCTTCTTCGAAGGAATAAAGTTCGCAAAAGAAGGCAATCATCTATATGATATATCCCGAGCAATCGGTGATTATGCGGAAAGCTTTGGATACGGTGTTGTCAGGGAACTGTGCGGACATGGAATCGGGACCAGTCTTCATGAATCACCGGAGATTCCGAATTTCCAGATGCGAAGAAGAGGACCGAAGCTGAAAGCCGGAATGACACTGGCAATTGAGCCGATGGTCAATCTCGGAACAGAGCGGATTCGCTGGATGAGTGATAACTGGACGGTGGTGACGGCAGACAGAAAAGAATCAGCACATTATGAAAATACAATTCTGATCACAAAAGACGAACCGAAGATCCTGTCGATTGCAGATGGAAATGTATAACAGAACAGAGGAACAGAAAATGGATAGATGGGAAACAGGAATGCTTGCGAAATCTCTGGCCGGTCATGATAAAGATAAGGTATATGTGATCGTCGGACTGGATGAACAGTTTACATATCTTGCAGACGGGGAGAGGAAAACGCTTCAGAGTCCAAAGAAAAAGAAAAAGAAACATGTACAGCTCATTAGAGAACAGCATGAGATTTCCGAAGCGGATGATGTAAAGCTGAAACGGATATTAAAAGAATATAAGATGTCAGAAAAGAAGGAGGACAAATAAATGTCTAAAGCAGATGTAATTGAAATCGAAGGAACAGTAGTAGAAAAACTTCCGAATGCCATGTTTCAGGTAGAACTGGAAAATGGACATCAGGTACTTGCACATATCAGCGGAAAGCTGCGTATGAACTTTATCAAAATTTTACCGGGTGACAAAGTTACTCTGGAACTGTCACCATACGATTTATCTAAAGGAAGAATTATCTGGAGAGATAAATAAAATATTACTTGACAAAACCAAAAACCAGGTGATATAATTTTATGCGAACTGTGCGAAGGACTTTTTCTGCGCACAGGGGGAAAATGCAGACCAGGCAAGGTATGAAAGGAGGATTTGACGTGAAGGTTAGATCATCAGTAAAACCGATTTGCGAAAAATGCAAAGTTATCAAGAGAAAAGGAAGCGTCAGAATTATCTGCGAGAATCCGAAACATAAACAGCGTCAGGGATAGGTTCTGAACACTTAATGAAAGCAAGCCACAGGCGCAGCTTGAATTTAGTGAGAAGACCGCTCCCAAGCCTTAATGACGATGAGCTCGTAAGAGCGACAGAGGAACTTAGGCGCACGGAGCATATGAATGGACAGATTTATGTAAACTTAATTAGGCGGCTGATAGAGGATACGCCAGGGTGTGTGTAGAGCGTTATCCACTATTTAATATACATGAACACCACGGGCAAGTGGTTTCTAGTATATTGCTTAAAAACCGGCGGTCATTAGCCGAGAGATCGGTTGCCGGAAAGGATGCGGATACCGAACCGCATCTGGGCTGGGATATCGGACGTGTCTGAGGCATTGGATACATTTTGAAAAGTCCGGTAGGGCTCTTTTTGATAACGGGATGCCCGCAGCCTCATTATAGGACAATGTGAAACCAAAAAAAGAAAGAAAATGGAGGAAATCACAAATGGCTCGTATTGCAGGTGTAGATTTACCAAGAGACAAACGTGTAGAAATCGGATTGACTTATATCTATGGAATCGGAAGAACAAGTGCAACCCGTATTCTCGCAGAAGCAGGAGTTAATCCTGATACTCGCTGTAGAGATCTTACAGATGACGAAGTTAAAAAGATCAGTGCAGTGATCGATGAAACTCAGACAGTTGAAGGTGATCTTAGAAGAGAGATCGCTCTTAACATCAAGAGACTTCAGGAAATCGGATGCTATAGAGGAATCCGTCACAGAAAAGGACTTCCGGTTCGTGGTCAGAAGACAAAGACCAATGCAAGAACAAGAAAAGGTCCTAAGAGAACAGTAGCAAACAAGAAGAAATAATTTCGACAAATAATAAAAAGGAAAGTGTAGGTTAGTTTAAATGGCTAAGAAAGTTACAAAAAAAGTGACAAAAAAACGTGTCAAGAAAAACGTTGAACGCGGACAGGCACATATCCAGTCATCTTTCAATAATACAATCGTTACTTTGACAGATGCACAGGGAAATGCTTTATCATGGGCAAGTGCTGGTGGTCTTGGTTTTAGAGGTTCAAGAAAATCTACTCCATACGCAGCTCAGATGGCAGCTGAAACAGCAGCTAAAGCAGCTCTGCCGCATGGTCTTAAATCAGTAGACGTATTCGTAAAAGGACCAGGTTCAGGAAGAGAAGCAGCAATCCGTGCTCTTCAGGCATGCGGAATTGATGTAACAAGCATCAGAGACGTAACACCGGTACCACACAATGGATGCCGCCCGCCGAAGAGAAGAAGAGTCTAGTCGAATTATTATAGGAGGATACGAACATGGCAGTAAATAGAGTCCCGGTTCTTAAAAGATGCCGTTCCCTTGGAATGGATCCGGTATATCTTGGAATTGATAAAAAGTCTAACAGACAGTTAAAGAGATCCAATAGAAAAATGAGCGAGTATGGTCTTCAGTTGCGTGAAAAGCAGAAAGCTAAATTCATCTATGGTGTATTAGAAAAACCGTTCCTGAACTACTTCAAGAAAGCAGATCAGATGAGCGGAATGACAGGTGAAAACCTGATGGTTCTTCTTGAATCAAGACTGGATAACGTAGTATTCCGTCTTGGATTTGCAAGAACAAGACGTGAAGCAAGACAGATCGTTGATCACAAACAGGTTCTTGTTAACGGAAAACAGGTTAACATCCCTTCTTACCTCATTAAAGCAGGTGATGTGATCGAGATTAAAGAAGGTAAAAAATCTTCACAGAGATACAAAGATATCGTAGAAGTTACAGGTGGACGTCTTGTTCCAGAATGGCTTGAATCAGATATCGAAAACCTGAAAGGAACAGTTAAAGAACTTCCTACTCGTGAAGCAATCGATGTTCCAGTTGACGAAATGATGATCGTCGAGTTATATTCTAAATAGAACGCATTCATATAAAATGCAATACTTAACGAACCTGATTCCTGGGTTCGTTAAGGTTCTGTTAGGAAATATCCTGTTTTTTATCGAAAACAGGACAAAAACTGACACCCTCAACATACAAAAACCCATAAGGAGGGACCAAAATAGTGTTTGATTTTAATAAACCTAATATTGAAATTGCAGAAATTTCAGATGATAAGAAGTATGGCAGATTTGTTGTAGAACCACTTGAAAGAGGATATGGTACAACACTTGGAAACTCTCTGAGAAGAATTATGCTTTCTTCTCTGCCGGGAGCTGCAATCAGCCAGATTAAAATCGACGGAGTATTGCATGAGTTCAGTTCTATTCCGGGCGTAAAGGAAGACGTAACTGAAATTATCATGAACTTAAAAACACTCGCAATTAAGAATTCTTCCGAGACAGATGAGCCGAAAACAGCTTACATCGAATTTGAGGGAGAGGGCGTAGTTACAGCTGCTGATATTCAGGCAGATTCTGATATTGAAATCATGAATCCGGAAACTGTAATCGCTACACTTAACGGCGGTGCAGACAGCAAGCTTTATATGGAACTGACTATCACAAAGGGAAGAGGATATGTAGGTTCTGATAAGAATAAGACAGAAGATATGCCGATTGGTGTGATTCCGATCGACTCTATCTATACACCGGTTGAGCGTGTAAATCTTACAGTTCAGAATACTCGTGTCGGACAGATTACCGATTATGATAAACTCACACTTGATGTTTATACAAATGGTACTCTTGCACCGGATGAAGCAGTCAGCCTTGCTGCAAAAGTATTAAATGAACATCTCAAGCTCTTTATTGATCTTTCTGAAGTTGCTCAGTCAGCGGAAGTTATGATTGAAAAGGAAGACGATGAAAAAGAAAAAGTTCTTGAAATGAGTATTGATGAACTTGAACTTTCTGTTCGTTCATATAACTGTCTGAAGAGAGCAGGAATCAATACTGTAGAAGAACTTACAAACAGAACATCAGAAGATATGATGAAAGTTCGTAACCTTGGACGTAAATCTCTTGAAGAAGTTCTTGCTAAATTAAAAGAACTTGGTCTTGAACTCAGCCAGGGAGACGAATAAGGAGTTCCTGTTTCGCATGTGAATACAGGCAGAAACACTGACACACGATCTGGCTAGTAAGCCCGATGAAAGCATAACCAGATGGCATATCCGCAGTAAGACCGAAGGTGCATGCCGGTATGTCCCGAATAATGGAGGATAAAAAAATGGCAAAGTATAGAAAACTTGGAAGAACAGCAAGTCAGAGAAAAGCATTACTGAGAAATCAGGTAACAATGCTTCTTCAGCACGGAAAAATCAGAACAACAGAAGCTAAAGCTAAAGAAATCCGTAAGATCGCAGAAGGTCTTATCGCTTCAGCTGTAAAAGAAAAAGATAACTTCGAAGAAGTTACAATCAAAGCTAAAGTTGCTAAGAAAGATGCAGAAGGCAAGAGAGTTAAAGAAGTAGTAGATGGTAAGAAAGTTACTGTATACGAAGAAGTTGAAAAGACAATCAAAAAAGACAATCCGTCAAGACTTCATGCAAGACGTCAGATGCTGAAAGTACTTTACCCTGTAACAGAAGTTCCGACTGCTGCAGCTGGAAAGAAGAAAAATACAAAAGAAGTTGATCTGGTAGACAAACTGTTTACAGAGATCGCTCCGAAGTATGCAGACCGCAACGGCGGATATACAAGAATCATCAAAATTGGACAGCGTAAAGGTGACGCTGCAATGGAAGTTATTCTTGAGCTTGTATAATCAAATGAGATCGAAAGCCACAGGCATTTATGCCTGTGGTTTTTTTGTGTATATAGTGAGTTGGTCTGCTCGATTTCTACCTTTCTTTCTGATAAAAGTCAGTGTATAATAGAAAACATCTGAAAAGAATGTCCTTTAACAGACGTGAAGGAGGAACGACATGGGACGTGTAGGGCGATTTATTTTAAAGGTTGCGGCAGTATTGATATTGATTGTATCGGCGGGTACATTTGCACTTTCTTTATTTACAGGAGAGACAAGAAATGCGGATAATCTGCAAAGCGAGTTCGATTATCTGATCACAGTGGGAATTTCACAGAGTGGAGAAGAAAGCTCATGGAAGGATGCAAATACAGCGTCTTTTATGGATACATTTGTCAAATCAAACGGTTATGAAGCGGTGTATGCAGATGCAGGTAGCGATCAGGAAAAACAGATTGAAGATGTGAAAGGATTTATAAAACAGGGTGTGGACTATATCATTCTTAATCCGATTTCTGAAATTGGCTGGGATGATGTGCTGGAAGATGCAAAAAAGGCACATATTCCTATAATCCTTGTGAATAACGGTGTAGATACGGATGACAGCAGTCTGTATTCGTGCATGCTTGGAAGTGATTACGGAAAACAGATGAAAAAGGCAGGAAAATGGTTGGATGAATATCTGAAAGAAGAGGACGAGAAAAAGGCAGAGAAAGAAAAGGCGGCTTCTGAGGCACCGACTCAGGAAGAATCGGAACAGACGGACAGTGAAGATACGGAAGTAAATACAGACAGTTCAAAAGCGACAGATAGCAGTGCATCCATTTTTGATAAAATTATGAAAAGCAGTTCAACGGCGAAGGATGAGACGGATTCGACAGAGGAGGAGCAGACAGAAGAAGACATTACCATCAAGATCGCCGCGATTCAGGAATCCATCGGCTCGGAGGAGCAGCTGATGAGAGCGCAGGGATATCAGACTATGCTGGAAAGGTATTCGGACTGGGAGATGGTGGCACAACAGACCGGTGACAATTCCAGAGAAGAGGCAGAGAAAGTCATGAAACTATTTCTTGAGCAGGAACCGGATTTACGGGTAGTGTTTGCTGAGAGTGACGAGATGGCACTGGGAGCCATCGATGCGATCGAGAAATCAGGAAAGACCTGTGGAGAGGACGGAGATATTATTGTGATTTCATTTGGTGGAAGCAAAGCGGGGATCGAAGCTGTAAAAGAAGGTAAATTGAATGTAACCTTTGAATGCAATCCTGGCCAGGGACCGAAAGCGGCAGAACTGATCCAGAGACTGGAATCGGATATTTCCATTGATAAGGAACAATACGTGGAAGAAACATATTTTGACGGAACTATGGATTTGGATGAAATTATAGAAAACAGAACATATTAAAGGCAGGAAGAAGAATGATAAAAGTATTTTTGGTTGAAGATGAAATTATTATCAGAAATGGGATCAAGAACAGTATTAATTGGGAAATGCATGGATATGACTTTGTCGGAGAGGCAAGTGATGGAGAACTTGCGTTACCGATGATTCTTGAAAAGAAACCAGACATCCTGATCACGGATATTAAGATGCCTTTTATGGATGGACTGGAACTCAGTGAGCAGGTTAAAAAAGTACTTCCGGCTACGAAAATCATGATTCTGAGTGGATATAATGAGTTTGATTATGCAAAGATGGCGATTAAGATCGGTGTAACCGATTACCTTCTGAAGCCAATTTCTTCAGAAAAATTGTTGGATGCAGTTAACAAAGTAGCAGAAGAAATCCGGAAAGAGCAAAGTGAAAAAGAGCAGATGAATCAATATGCCCGTGAAATGCAGGAAAACAAAGAAAGTGAAAAGTTTCAGTTTTTCAATCAGGTGTTTGCAGGAAGTATGCCATTTGGAGAATGTCTGGAGCAGGGAAAGCAGCTGGGAATTGAAATCAGTGCAGAGGGATATTGTGTGATCCTCTTTAAGATCATTATGATCGATCATCCGATGGATTATAACGAGGATATTGTAAGTGCAACTGAAAATATAGAAAATCTGAGTGAGTAGACAGAAAAGCTCCTGTGGTTCCGGAGAGGTGTAGAAGGATGGGGATTTATTGCACAGGGAGCTGTTGGTGAAGAACTGACTGCGAGAACTCAGACATTTAGGGAAGATCTGGAAAAAGTTCTGGAAAAATATAAAAATCTGGAATATTTTGGAGGAATTGGAAGTCAGGTGGGGAGGTTCAGTGAGATTAAAAGATCCTACAATGATGCAAACAGAGCCTTTGCAGAGCGTTTTTCAAGAAGTTTGAGACAGTTTGTGAGTTATTCAGAGGTTCATCAAATGGGGGTTCAGAATGACGTTGAGATGCACAGACTCGGAACCATGGCGGAGAACCGGAAAATGCTGGAGCGTTTCCTGAAGACAGGAACGGAAAATGAAGTAAAAAGCTTTATGGATGCATATTTTGATGCAATTGGTGAGCAGAACCTGCAGTCGATGATGTTGAGACAGTATATTGTAATGGATACTTTTATCAGCGCCCAAAGTCTGGGAGATAGTTTGAACATTGAAAAAGAAGATATTGAAAGAGAGCTTGGCGATGTGCAGGAGGTATCGCAGTATGTGCAGGAACTGGAGGCAACGAGGAAGTACCTGGAAAATATAGTCAGACGAATGATCCGGTTAAGAGAGCAGGCATCGGGCAGACGCTATTCAGAAATTATTGAAAAAGCGAGAGATTATATCGGACAAAATTATATGTCAGAGAATATTTCACTGAACCTGGTGGCTTCGAGCGTCAACATCAGTCCGAGCTATTTCAGCTCTTTGTTTAGTCAGGAGGTTGGCTCAACCTTTGTAGAATATCTGACGGGTGTTCGTATGGAAAAAGCAAAAGAGCTTCTGATGTGTTCGGATAAGAGGACATCGGACATCGGATATGAGGTGGGATACAAAGATTCCCATTATTTCAGCTATATATTCAAAAAGACACAGGGATGTTCGCCGAAGGAATTCCGTTCAAGAGGAAGGGGATAAAATATGAAGGTGAAATATAAGAACTGGTCGATCAATAAGAAACTGCTTTCCATTTCGCTGTCAGCATTTCTGCCAATGGTAATTCTGGCCGCCTATTTGATCGTGTCTTTAAATAATGCGGCATCAGCTTATTCTGAGATTACAAAAAGTATTGCCTATGCCAACCGTTATGTGAAAGACTTTAAAAGTCGGCTGGACTATAGTGTGTATCTTGCTGTGGTAAGTAATAAGCAGCTTAAGGAGGTCGGAGATGGAGTTACAACGGTAAATGGAGTAGTGACGGTGAATCCATACGACTATATTACGGAGATGGAAGAGGCGTGTGATAAAATGACGCAAAATGCGACGGTTCCGCTCACCCAGTCACAGGCGGGACGTATTAAAAATTCACTGTCTTCACTCCGTTTTTGTGTACAGGATCTGGATAAACAGATTAAAGAACGGACTTCTTATGATGAGAGAATGGAATATTTTAACAGTAATGTCAAAGATCTGACGACACTGGTAGAGACCGGAATCCAGGACTATGTCTATCTGGAAACTTCCAATTTTGTGACTGTACAGACGGAACTGAACCGGAATAACCGTAATTCGACCATTTTGGCGGTCGGAGTAGCAATTGTTGCGATGAGTATTTCCCTGCTGCTCAGTGGACGAGCAGCAAGAAGTGTGACAAGACCGATCCGCGATCTGTGTGATCTGACAGAGAAGGTTGCCGGCGGTGATTTCTCTGTAAAAACACAGGTCGAAGCGGGGGACGAGATTGCGGTGCTCACGCGGAGCTTTAACGATATGACAGAGGAAATCGGGATTCTGGTAGATGATATCCGGAAAAAACAGGAAAATCTTAGAATTATTGAGAACCGACTTCTGCAGGAACAGATCAATCCACATTTCCTTTACAATACTCTTGATGCCATTGTCTGGCTTGCTGAGGAAAAGAAAAGTGCAGAGGTTGTGAAAATGGTAACCTCGCTCTCTGATTTTTTCCGCACAACCTTAAGCAAAGGACATGATTATATTACAGTAAAAGAAGAGCGGACGCATATTGAGAGCTATCTGGAGATCCAGCAGTTCCGCTATCAGGATATCCTGGACTATGAGATCCAGATGGATGAGAAGATCTACGGCTACATTATACCGAAGCTTACACTGCAGCCTCTTGTCGAAAATGCGCTTTATCATGGAATTAAGAATAAGCGGGGGAAAGGTAAAATCCTGATTACCGGTAAAAAGCAGGGAGATAAAATCATTTTCCAGGTCATTGACAATGGAAAAGGTATGACAGAGGAAGAACTGAACAGTCTCCGGAAAAAGATGGCAGGGACGGATACAGGAGATGAAGCGAAGGGCTTTGGTGTATCGAATGTGAACCAGAGAATCAAGTATTATTACGGGGGAGAATACGGAGTGTTCTTTGAAAGCAAGGAAAATGAAGGCACAAATGCGACGATCATCATAGCGGCTAAAAATATTCAACTTCTATCATAAAAAAACTAACTTTTTCATGGAAAAGCAGAAAATATTCTACCAAAAGAGGAAGATTTTCTGTTTTAAAAGTATGAAAATTTTATTATTATAAGTACATCAAGAGGTTAAGAAAACCCAATGAAGGAGGAACATGTAAAATGAAAAAAAGAAAAGTGTTAGCAGTATTGTTATGTGCAGCGATGACAGCAGCTTTAGCAGTTGGATGCGGTGGAAGCAAAGGATCTGACAGCAGCGACAAGAGCAGTGATTCATCAAGCTCATCCGATGATGTGATCACAGTAGGTTTCTCACAGGTAGGTGCAGAATCTGACTGGCGTACAGCAAACTCTCAGTCAATGAAAGACACATTCAGCAAAGAAAACGGATATGACCTGATCTTTGATGATGCTCAGCAGAAACAGGAAAACCAGATCACAGCAATCCGTAACTTCATCCAGCAGGAGGTTGATTACATTCTTCTTGCACCTGTTACAGAGACAGGATGGGATACAGTTCTTCAGGAAGCAAAAGATGCAGACATCCCGGTAATCATCGTTGACCGTATGGTTGATGTATCTGATGACAGCCTTTACACAACATGGATCGGAACCGATGCTCTTTGTGAAGGTCGTAAAGCAGCTGAATGGCTGAACGGATTTGCAGAAGCAAAAGGAATCGCAGCATCTGATATCCATATCGCTGATATCCAGGGAACAATCGGATCTACAGCTCAGATCGGACGTACAAAAGGTCTTGAAGAAGGCGTTGATAAATACGGATGGGATCTTGTGGCTCAGCAGACAGGTGAATTTACACAGGCTAAAGGTCAGGAAGTTATGGAGTCTATGCTGAAACAGTATGACAACATCAACGTAGTATACTGCGAGAACGATAACGAAGCATTCGGAGCAATCGATGCAATCGAAGCAGCAGGTAAGACAGTTGGATCTGATATCGCTAACGGCGAAATCATGGTAATTTCTTTCGATACAACACATGCAGGACTTCAGGATGTTCTTGATGGAAAGATCGAATGCGATGTAGAGTGTAACCCACTTCACGGACCACGTGCTGAAGAACTTATCAAAAAACTTGAAGCTGGCGAAGACGTTGATAAACAGAACTATGTAGATGAAGAAATCTTTGCTCATGATGACACAGTTAAATCTGTAAAAGCTACAAACAGCTTAGACGAAGAAAAAGATTTTGATGTAACACCACTTACACAGGATATTCTTGACAAACGTGCATACTAAAATGCATTAGGAAAGTCGGATATATAATTTGACAGACACATAAGGGTGGTTGAATAGAGAGGCGTGGTAGATAATAATCGGAATGTGCCGGATATTTATACTACGCCCTCTTTATTGAAAAAAAGGAAAGCAGGTGGAAGAGTATGGAGGGTAATGTTGTACTTACAATGCGGGATATTTCCAAGACATTTCCCGGTGTAAAAGCATTGCAGCATGTTGATTTTACACTTCGCAAGGGCGAAATTCACGCTCTGATGGGTGAGAACGGTGCAGGTAAATCTACACTGATCAAGGTTCTTACCGGTGTACATGAATTTGAAAATGGCGAGATCCGTCTGGATGGAAAAGACGGTCCGATTATTAATAAATCACCTCAGGACGCACAGAACAATGGTATCAGTACTGTATATCAGGAAGTTAACCTTTGTCCGAACCTGACGGTGGCAGAAAATCTGTTTATTGGACGCGAACCAAGAAAAGCAGGATTTATTGACTGGCGTACAATGAATAAACGTGCAACAGAATTGCTTAAGAGTCTTGAAATTGATGCTTCAGCTACCCAGAAGCTGGAAGAGGTTTCTCTGGCAAGACAGCAGATGATCGCAATCGCACGTGCAGTTGATATGAAATGTAAGGTTCTGATCCTTGATGAGCCAACTTCATCTCTGGACGATGATGAGGTTGCAAAGCTGTTCAAACTGATGAACAGACTGAAAGATGAAGGTGTAGGTATTATTTTCGTAACACACTTCCTGGAACAGGTATATGAGGTCTGTGACAGAATCACAGTTTTACGAAATGGGGAACTGGTTGGCGAATACGAAGTCAAAGATTTGCCAAGAGTTATGCTTGTTGCCAAGATGATGGGTAAAGACTTTGATGATCTTGCAGATATCAAGGGAGATCATGCAGAACTCAAAGAATTCATCCCGGTTATCGAGGCAGAAGGACTTGGCCATAAAGGAACGATCAAACCGTTTGATATGACGATCAACAAAGGTGAGGTTGTCGGATTTACAGGACTTCTTGGATCCGGACGTTCGGAACTTGTCCGTGCAATTTATGGAGCTGATAAAGCGGATTCCGGTAAACTGAAAGTTAACGGAAAAGAAGTGAAGATTCATGCTCCGATCGATGCAATGAAGCTTGGTATGGCATATCTTCCGGAAGACAGAAAGAAAGATGGTATCATCGCAGATCTGTCTGTCCGTGAAAATATTATTATCGCACTTCAGGCGAAAAAAGGTATGTTCCATCCAATGAGCAGAAAAGAAATGGATGAAGCAGCAGATAAATATATTAAGATGCTTCAGATTAAGACAGCAAGCCGTGAAACTCCGATCAAGAGTCTGTCAGGTGGTAACCAGCAGAAGGTTATCATTGGTAGATGGCTTCTTACCAATCCGGATTTCCTGATCCTGGATGAACCTACAAGAGGTATTGATATCGGAACCAAGACAGAGATCCAGAAACTGGTACTTGATCTTGCAGATCAGGGAATGTCGGTTGCATTTATTTCTTCAGAAGTAGAAGAAATGCTCCGTACCTGTTCACGTATGGCAGTTATGCGAGACGGTAAGAAGGTTGGAGAAATTTCCGGTGATGAATTATCACAGGAAGGTATCATGAAAGCAATCGCAGGAGGTGAAGAGTAATGAGCACAAATAAATCAACATGGAAAAAGCTTACCTCTATGAGGCTTTTCATGCCACTGGTGTGTCTGCTTGCAATCATTATCGTAGCTACAATTACAATTCCGGGCTTCTTAAGCATGTCTCTTAAGAATGGAGTTCCATACGGATATCCGGTCGATGTGATCAACCGTGCATCCGAGCTGGTTATTTTGTCAGTTGGTATGACACTTGTTACAGCAGCTTCCGGAGGACAGGACATCAGTGTCGGAGCTGTTATGGCAGTCGCAGCAGCCGTATGCTGCCAGATCCTTTCCGGTGGGGAAGTATCTGTAAACTCTCTGTCAGCACCGATTATCGTTGCATTCCTTGCAGCACTGGTTGCTTCAGGAATCTGTGGTGCATTTAACGGATTTCTGGTTGCAAAGCTGAATATTCAGCCGATGGTTGCGACATTGATCCTTTATACAGCAGGACGTGGTATCGCCCAGCTGATCACAGACGGACAGATTACATATATCCGTGTGAAATCTTATCAGGTATTCGGAAGCTATGTCGGAAAATTCCCGATTCCGATGCCAGTTGTAATTGCAATTATCGTAGTTATCATTGCATATGTTATTTTGAAAAAGACAGCTCTTGGACTTTATATCGAGAGCGTTGGTATTAATGGAACCGCATCCAGACTGGTCGGACTTAATTCAACCATGATCAAGTTCCTTACTTACCTGATCTGTGGTGTACTTGCAGGTGTTGCAGGATTTGTGGCTTCCAGCCGTATCTACTCAGCAGATGCCAACAACATTGGTCTGAACCTTGAAATGGATGCCATCCTTGCAGTTGCCCTTGGTGGAAATGCCCTTGGTGGTGGTAAGTTCAGCCTGATGGGATCTGTGATCGGAGCTTATACAATCCAGGCACTTACAACCGTTCTTTACGGATTGAATGTATCAGCCGATCAGCTTCCGGTCTACAAGGCAATCGTTGTTGTAGTCATCGTTGTCCTTCAGAGCCCGGTATTCAAGAAATTTATTGCAGTGCAGAAAGAAAAAAGAACATCAAAGGCTGCAGTGAAAGGAGGAGCTAACTAATGAAAGCAAAAGTATCCGGAACAAAAAAGAAAATTAACGGAACGACATTCCTCCTTATGATTACAATTTTACTGTTTGTTGTAATGTACGCAGCAGGTATGATCGTATTTAACGACAAAGGTTTTGCAAAACCGCAGATGTTCCTGAATCTGTTCATTTCCAATGCAGGTCTTCTGGTTATCGCGATGGGCGAAACGATCGTTATGATCACAGCTGGAATCGATATCTCAGTTGGTTCTGTTACAGCACTTGTATGTATGGTTGCTGCAAACCAGATGGAAAATCACGGCGCAAGCGCTTATACCGCACTTCTTATGGCACTGGTGATCGGACTTCTCTTTGGTCTGGTTCAGGGATTCCTGGTATCTTATCTGGAGATCCAGCCATTCATTGTAACACTGGCAGGTATGTTCTTTGGACGTGGTATGACATCAATCATCAGTACAGATATGATTTCTATCAAAAATGCAACTTTCATGGCATGGGCTAAATACAAAATTTACATGCCGTTTGGTTCTTACAGTAAGAGGGGAAAATTCCTCCCGGCATATATTTATCCGACAGTTATCATTGCAATCATCGTTCTGATCGTAATCATAATCGTTATGAAGTATACAAAATTCGGACGTTCTGTATATGCGATCGGTGGAAATGAACAGAGTGCACTTATGATGGGACTGAATGTTAAGAGAACAAAAATGGCTGCATACCTTCTGGACGGCTTTCTTGCAGGACTCGGCGGATTCCTTTTCTGTATGAACAGCTGTGCCGGATTCGTAGAACAGGCAAAAGGTCTTGAGATGGATGCGATTTCAGCAGCCGTTATCGGGGGTACACTACTTAGTGGTGGTGTCGGAACTCCATTCGGAACCCTGTTCGGTGTACTGATCAAAGGAACGATTTCCAGTCTGATCACTACACAGGGAACACTTTCAAGCTGGTGGGTACGAATCGTACTTTCCGCACTCCTCTGCTTCTTCATCGTTCTGCAGTCTGTATTTGCAAGCCTGAAGAAGAAAAACTAAAGAAAGAACAGTACTTGAAATATTACAGGCGAAAAGAGAAAACGACGGGTATTGACGGAAACTTTTTAATTGCCTATAATAAAAAAGTAGGATTTAAACACCGGATGTTCATATCGTACATCCGGTGTTCTTTTTGTAAGTATTGAGTATAAATGGGAAGGAGGAAGATGAGATATGAAAATAGGGATTGCGAATGACCATTCTGCAGTGGATATGAAAAAGCAGGTGGTAGAGTATCTTGTGGAAAAAGGATATGAAGTTGTCAATTACGGAACTGATTCTTATGAGAGCTGTCCTTATCCGAAATATGGGGAAAAGATTGGAAAAGCAGTTGCAGACGGAGAAGTGGATCTCGGAGTTGCAATCTGTGGAACCGGTCTTGGAATTTCCATG
This sequence comes from Coprococcus sp. RTP21204st1_G4_RTP21204_210225, assembly GCF_040915385.1. Lineage (NCBI taxonomy): Bacteria > Bacillati > Bacillota > Clostridia > Lachnospirales > Lachnospiraceae > Coprococcus > Coprococcus sp. RTP21204st1_G4_RTP21204_210225. The sequence goes on from NZ_JBCPDP010000006.1 coordinate 28,424, forward strand.
GCAGCCAATAAGGTTCACGGTGTCCGCGCAGCGGTGTGTTCTGAACCATATACGGCAAAGATGGCAAGAGAACATAATAATGCAAATGTGATTGCGTTCGGTGCAAGAGTAATTGGAATCGAGATGGCAAAGATGATCCTTGATACATTTCTTGGTGCAGAATTCCTTGGGGGACGTCACCAGGATCGTGTAGATATGATTATGGCGATCGAAGAAAATCAATAGCGCGGATGAAAAACAACAAGAGCAGATAAAGGCAATGAAAAAAGCTTTTATCTGCTCTTGTTGTGTATACGGTGAGCTAAGTACAGATTGGCGCCTGCACAAGGTTCTGCATTTGGTGAGGGGAAGAGGTTACAGAAGTACGTGAATCGAAAAAAGCTTGTTATACTTGTTTTGGTGGCATCAAAAAACAATACCATATTATTTGATGTTTTATAAGAAGTGCACAAAAGGTACAAAAAGAAGAATACAAGTTAGGGCCTCGATGAAAAACGAATATGTATTCAAGTTGTACACATATAATAAATACAACTTAGCAAAAATATACAAAAGTTGTACGATAATTTGTAACATATTACGGGTTGAAAATCAGGTGTTTCTTAAGGTATATTAGAGGTAAGGAGAGCAGGGGATTTGTACGTAAATCAGAGGGAAAAAAAGAAAAAAGTGAAAGAAACATCAGCAAAATATGAAGGAATTGTAAGATGGATCCGAGAACAGATTGAAGCGGAAGAACTGCAGCCGGGAGAGCGGATAGAGTCGGAATACCAGCTTTGTGACCGGTTTGGGGTAAGCCGTCAGACTGTCAGACATGCGATCGCTGTTCTGGAAAAAGAAGGTATGATCGAGAAACGCCGTGGAAGTGGGACTTATATAAAGGAAAGTGGCATCATCGGGGTCAGACGAAAAAAAACGATGCAGATCGCAGTGATGACAACTTTTGTTCAGGAATATATTTTTTCTGGTATTATTCAGGAAATCGAGAACAAGATGTCACGCGCCGGATATGGAATCCAGATTTCCATCACCAACAATTCTGTAGACAAAGAACGTTTTATATTGAAAAGCATTCTGGATAAGAAAAGAGTGGATGGAATTATAGCGGAACCGACAAAGAGTGGCCTTCCTAATCCAAATCTCGATCTGTACAGGCAGATCATGGAGCAGGGAATCCCGGTGATCTTTATCAACAGCTATTATCCGGAACTGAAAGCGCCGCATGTAAGTCTTGATGACAAGATAGCAGGGAAGATGGCGACGAAATATCTGATCCAGTGCGGACACCGTGAGATCGCAGCGATTTTCAAGGCAGATGACGGGCAGGGACACAGAAGGTATGCCGGTTATATCGAAGCTTTAATGGAAGCAGATATCAGGATCGAAGATAAACGGATTGTCTGGATTGATACCGAAGATGTGCGTAATCGCAATATGCGTGAGGAAAGCAGCTGGATTTTAAGAAGGATTCAGGGATGTACGGCATGTGTATGCTACAACGATGAGGTTGCGAGCAACCTTGCGGCGACATGTCTGGAACAGAAGATCAAAGTGCCGGACAAGATGTCGATCATTGGAATCGATGATTCTGATCTGGCAAATTATTGCGAAGTACCGCTTGCTTCTGTGAAGAATCCGATCCGGGAGCTAGCGAAGAAGGCAGCAGAAGAGATCCTTGATCTTATGCAGGAGAAAGAAGTGCCGGACAGTGTGGAACTGAAACCGGAGATTATCAACCGGAGTTCTGTAAAAATCATTAAATAAAAATATTTATCAAATCAAATATATTTTATGAAAGGAAAGGTAAAGAAAAAATGAGTGATGTAAAAAGTATGATCGAAGCAGGAAAGACTTCTCTTGGAATCGAGTTTGGTTCCACACGAATCAAAGCAGTTCTGGTAGGAGAAGATAATGCACCGATTGCTTCGGGAAGCCATGAATGGGAGAACCGTCTTGACAACGGTGTCTGGACTTACACGTTAGAGGATATCTGGACTGGCCTTCAGGACTGCTACAGAGATCTTGCCGTAGATGTGAAGAAGCAGTATGACGTAGAGCTTACTACTGTCGGAGCACTTGGATTCAGTGCCATGATGCATGGATATATGGTATTTGACAAAGCAGGAGAACAGCTTGTACCGTTCCGTACATGGAGAAATACAATGACAGAGCAGGCAGCAAAAGAACTGACAGAATTATTCCGTTTCAATATGCCACAGAGATGGAGCGGAGCACATCTGTATCAGGCAATCCTGAACAAAGAAGAGCATGTAAAGGATATTGATTTTATTACAACGCTTGCGGGTTATGTACACTGGAAACTGACAGGAGAGAAAGTCCTTGGCGTTGGTGACGCATCCGGAATGTTCCCGATCGACAGCACAACACGTAACTGGAATAAAGAGATGCTTGCCAAGTTCGATGAACTGGTTGCACCGAAAGGATATCCTTGGAAAGTAGAAGATATCCTTCCGAAAGTTTTGGTTGCAGGTGAAAAGGCAGGAACACTTACCGAAGAAGGTGCAAAGCTTCTGGACCCAACAGGAAAGCTTCAGGCAGGCATTCCGGTATGCCCTCCGGAAGGTGATGCAGGAACCGGTATGGCAGCTACGAATAGCGTCAGAGTCCGCACCGGTAATGTATCAGCAGGAACCAGTGTATTTGCAATGGTTGTTCTTGAAAAAGCACTTGAGAAAGTACATGAAGAGATCGATATGGTAACAACACCTGCAGGAGATGCCGTGGCAATGGTTCACTGCAACAACTGTACTTCAGATCTGAATGCATGGGTAAATATTTTCAAAGAATTTGCAGAAGCATTCGGTATGAAAGTCGAAATGAACGATCTGTTCGGAACTCTTTACAACAAAGCTCTGGAAGGTGATGTAGACTGTGGCGGTCTGATGTCTTATAACTTCTTCGCAGGAGAACCGGTTGTTGGACTTGATGAAGGACGTCCGTTATTTGTTCGTATGCCAGACAGCAAATTCAATCTTGCAAACTTCATGAGAGCAAACTTATATGCATCTCTGGAAGTCCTGAAAGTCGGAATGGACATTCTTCTGAAAGAAGAGAAGGTAGCCGTTGATGAGATTCTCGGACACGGTGGACTCTTTAAGACAAAAGGCGTTGGACAGAGCATCCTGGCAGCAGCACTTGACACACCGGTATCTGTTATGGAGACAGCCGGAGAAGGCGGAGCATGGGGAATCGCACTTCTTGCATCTTACATGAACAACAAGGCAGAAGACGAAGCCCTGGATGATTATCTGGATGCAAAAGTATTTGCAGGACAGAAGGGTACAAAGATGGATCCGGATCCGAAGGATGTAGAAGGATACAATACATTTATCGAACGCTTCAAGAAGACGCTTCCGATCATGAAAGCTGCAACAGAGACTATGAAATAGAACCCGAAATATTTTACATAAACACAGTAGGAGGCTAAAGCAATGTTAGAAGAACTGAAAAAAGAGGTTTATGAAGCCAATATGCTTCTGCCTAAGTATGGACTTGTCACATTTACCTGGGGCAATGTCAGCGGAATCGACCGTGAAAGCGGGCTTGTTGTGATCAAACCGAGCGGTGTGGATTATGACAAAATGACAGCAGATGACATGGTTGTTGTAGACCTGGAAGGAAACCGCGTGGAAGGCAACTTAAATCCGTCTTCTGATACGGCAACACATCTGGAACTCTACAAAGCGTTCCCGGATATGGGTGGTATCGTCCATACACATTCCCCATGGGCAACCAGTTGGGCACAGGCAGGAAGAGGAATCCCTTGCTACGGAACCACACATGCCGACTATATGTACGGTGAGATTCCATGTGTCCGCAATCTGACAAAAGAAGAAATCGACGAAGCATATGAGAAGAATACAGGAGTTCTCATTGTGGAACATTTCAAAGGTACAGAATACATGGCAATGCCTGCAGTACTCTGCAAGAACCACGGACCATTCACCTGGGGAACCGATCCACACAATGCAGTACATAATGCAGTCGTACTCGAAGAAGTAGCTAAAATGGCAGCTCGTTGCGAAATGATCAATCCAGACGTAAAACCTGCCCCACAGGAATTACAGGATAAACACTACTACAGAAAACACGGTAAAGACGCGTACTATGGACAAGGCTAAAGCACTTAATGAATGCGAGCCGTAGGCGACACATGAATTTAGTGCGTTGCCTGTTCGGCGCACTTAGCGAGCGGGAGCATGTGCGACTGCGAGCTTAGTAAGACCGAACTTGTATTGGGAAGATAGAGTAAATCAATCAGACAACACAGTCAGCTTGCTGACAGTTAGCTATCTTACGGGTTTCATGCGAATGCTAATGAGCATCGAACGAGCTGTGCTCGTGAGATGGGCCACATAGTGTAGTAAATCATTCGACACATGAATTTAGTGCGTTGCCTGTTCGGCGCACTTAGCGAGCGGGAGCGTATGCGACTGCGAGCTTAGTAAGACCGAACTTGTATTGGGAAGATAGAGTAAATCAATTAAACAAAAAGGAGAATAAAAACATGTTAGTACAGAAAGATTACAAATTTTGGTTTTGCACAGGATCACAGGATTTATACGGAGATGAATGTCTCGCACATGTAGCAGAACATTCACAGATCATCGTAAAAGCCCTCAATGAATCAGGAATTCTTCCATACGAAGTAGTCTGGAAACCAACCCTGATCACGAATGAAGTAATCAGAAGAACCTTCAACGAAGCAAATACAGATGAAAACTGTGCAGGTGTTATTACATGGTGCCATACATTCTCACCGGCAAAATCATGGATTCTCGGATTAAAAGAACTGAGAAAACCATTACTTCACCTTCATACACAGTTCAACCGTGAAATCCCATACGACACCATCGATATGGACTTCATGAATGAGAATCAGGCAGCTCATGGTGACCGTGAATTCGGACATATTTTCACACGCCTTCATAAGAACCGTAAAGTCATCATGGGTTACTGGGAAGACAAAGAAACACAGGAAAGAATCGGTGACTGGATGCGTACAGCAGTTGGTGTTATCGAAAGCAGTCATGTACGTGTTATGCGTGTAGCTGACAACATGAGAAACGTTGCCGTAACAGAAGGTGACAAAGTAGAGGCTCAGATCAAATTCGGATGGGAAGTTGATGCTTACCCGGTAAATGAAGTTGCTGACGCAGTAGCTCAGGTTGGACAGGGTGATGTAAATGCACTTGTTGAAGAATACTATGACAAATATCAGATCCTTCTGGAAGGAAGAGATGAAGCTGAATTCAGAAAACATGTGGCAGTTCAGGCTCAGATCGAACTTGGATTTGAAAGATTCCTTGAAGCAAACAATTATCAGGCAATTGTTACACACTTCGGAGATCTTGGATCACTTCAGCAGCTTCCGGGACTTGCAATGCAGAGACTGATGGAAAAAGGATATGGTTTCGGTGCGGAAGGTGACTGGAAGACAGCAGCTATGGTTCGTGTAATGAAGATCATGACACAGGGCAAGAAAGATGCAAAGGGAACTTCCTTCATGGAAGACTACACATACAACCTTGTACCTGGAAAAGAAGGTATCCTGGAAGCTCATATGCTGGAAGTTTGCCCGACAATCGCAGATGGACCGATCAGCATCAAGTGCCAGCCGCTTAGCATGGGTGACAGAGAAGATCCTACACGTCTTGTATTTACAGCCAAAGAAGGACCGGCTGTCGCAACATCACTTGTTGATCTTGGCGACAGATTCCGCCTGATCATCAACAGTGTAGACTGCAAGAAGACAGAAAAACCGATGCCGAAGCTTCCGGTTGCAACTGCATTCTGGACACCACAGCCAGACCTCAGAACAGGTGCAGAAGCTTGGATCTTGGCAGGTGGAGCTCACCATACAGCATTCTCTTATGACCTGACACCGGAACAGATGGGTGACTGGGCAGAAGAAATGGGAATCGAAGCTGTTTATATCGATAAAGATACAAAGATCAGAGATTTCAAAAATGAATTAAGATGGAATGAAGCTGCGTATAGAAAATAAATAGTAGCAGATGAATTCTAAGAAATAAACAACCGGGCAGAATCACATTTAAAAGTGAACTGCCTGGTTTTTTGCAACGTATAAAGTTCTAGGTAAAAGTAAAAGTTGAAAAACAGAGCAGTAAAAAAGTTAAATTTTACTAAAGCTATTTATTTCTCCGAAATGTGTGCTATAATGAATTGAATAAATTGCAAAGGAAAGTCATCAAGGGAAAATGCATTAAGGCAATATTGAAAGAAAATAAAAAGAAAGAGAAATAATGGGGGAAGGACATGGCGACGATTAAGGACATTGCGGCAAAAGCGGGGGTTTCCATAGCGACAGTATCCAGAGTGTTGAATCATGATGAAACTTTGAATGCGCAGGAAGAGACAAAAAAAAGAATTTTTGAAATTGCAGAGGAATTAGAATACGAAGTACGCGCACAGAAAAAACGCAGGCGAAAACTGAAGATAGGTGTATTTTATTCTTATTCTCCTGAAGAAGAACTTCAGGATCCTTATTATCTTTGTATCAGGCTTGCTATAGAAAAAAAACTGGAAGAAGAAGGATATACAAAGGTGATTGTGAAACTGGATGATTCGCCGGAGATGATCAACGGATTAGATGGTGTAATCTGTACCGGTACATTCACAAAAAAAATGGTAGAAGCAATAGAGATATGGGAATGCCCGGTTATATTTATTGATGCAGATCCAAACCCAAAGAGATTCGATTCAATTGTGGTAGACTATAGACGGGCAGTAGAAGAGATTGTTTCCTATCTGGTAGGGTGTGGACATACGAAAATAGGGATGATCGGCTGTCGAGAAGTTGATAAGGAGGGGGATGAAGTACTGGATACGAGAATACAGCATTTTCAGAACGCTTTGAAAAAACGGGGACTGTATCACCCGGAATATACAAAGTTTGGTGCTTATTATGCAAAATATGGATACAAACTTCTGAAAGAGTTTTACGAGGAAGGGAATCTGCCGACTGCCTTGTTTGTTGCGAATGATTCGATGGCAGCAGGAAGTTATCGGGCTGCATATGAACTTGGGCTTAAAATACCGGATGATATCAGTATTATTGGCTTTAATGATATCCCAACTGCGAAATACATGGTTCCTCCACTTACTACGGTGAGATTGTACATGGAGTTCATGGGAGAATATGCAGTAAAACTTCTGGAAGAGCGAATTATACATGGAAGAGAGATTTGTGTAAAAGTTTCAATCCCGACTAAACTTTATATACGTGACAGTGTTAAAAAATTTTAATAAGGTAAAAAAGTAAGAGGCTATGGAACGGAGAATGTCCTATAGTCTCTTTATGTATACAGATCGAGTGATGACAGATTGTTTTGTTATGATTTTTTAGCTAAAAATAAAGAGTTAAAATCAATCAAGTAAAAACAGACAACTTTATTTAAAATAAAAATATAGTTTTACCAAGATAAAAATTGTGAAAAGTATATAAAAATATGGTGTAAATAATAGGTAAAATAGAGAAAAAATACTTATAGGGTAAAAAGTATTTACATTTAACCGGTAAAATAGTATAGTGGTTTTATCAAATAAAATAAGTGAATCAAAGGAGGAAATGATTTATGAAGAGGAAAATTGCAGTAATGTGCGTACTTGCACTTACAGGAACAATGATGCTGACTGCTTGTGGAAACAAGAAAGACAGTAATAATGGAAAGACAAGTGACGGAAAGACAGCAATACGTTTTGCAACATGGGATGTAGCTGATGATGTAGATGCTCAGCAGAAACTTGTAGATAAATTTAATGAGGAACATGATGACATTGAAGTAACACTGGAAGCATACGGAAGTGATTTTGATACAAAGATCAGTGCAGGTATGGGATCTGGAGATACACCGGATGTTATGTATATGTGGAACTACCCGGCATATGCAGATGGTCTTGAACCTCTGGATGAGTATATCGACAAAGAAGGCGATGACTATAAGAATGATTTCTACAGCACACTGTGGAATTACAACTCATTAGACGGAACAACATATGGTATTCCAGTGGGATTTACAACACATTCACTTTTCTATAACAAAGATCTTTTTGCACAGGCTGGTGTAGAAGAACCTACAGATGACTGGACATGGTCGGATCTTCAGGCAGCTGCCAAGACAATTGAAGAAAAGACAGGTCAGAAAGGTTTTGCATTCCAGATGAAACCAGATCCGTATGATTTTGAAATGTATCTGTGGAGCAATGGAACTGCTTATTGTGACGAAGACGGACAGATGGCAGGTCAGATTGATTCAAAAGAATCTCAGGAAGTATTTAAAATGTTCCAGGATATGGAAAAAGACGGATATGCAATTGCAACAGAAAAGAACGGAACTGATGAATTCCGTGCCGGTACAGTAGCAATGTATGTATATGGATCATGGTCAATTGCTTCTCTTAATGAGGATGGAATGAATTATGGTGTGGCAAAAATTCCTTCTTTTGACGGAAAGACCTCTGTAAGTATTCTGAGCTCTTCAGGACTTTCTATTTCAAAGGACAGCAAGAATAAAGATGCTGCATGGGAATTTGTAAAATACTGGACAGGCGAAGAATGCAACAAAGCAAGAATCGGTATGGAACTTCCGGTACTTAACAGTGTTGTAGAATCTGAAGGTATCATGGATGAACCAGAATATGCACCATTCTATGAGATGCTTGAGCAGAGTGATGGACATACTCCGGCAAGCTTCCTGATTGAAGACTGGTCAGAAATTTCAGAAAACCTCAGCTTATCATTTGAACAGATTTTCAATCCAAGCTCATACATGGATGTAAAAGATGTTTTAAAAGAAGCAGCAGACGCACAGTAATAGCATACAAACAAACCGGCGCCGGAACAATTTATGATTCCGGCGCCGATAAATAGGAGAGAAGAAAAATGAAGCAGAGAAAATTCCTGAAGACGGCCACACCGTATTTGTTTATTATGCCGTGGATTATCGGGTTCCTTGTATTTACAATCGGTCCCCTGATTCTGTCTTTGATCATGAGCTTTTTTGAGTGGCCGCTTACTACAGCGCCAACATTCAGGGGACTTGGAAACTATATTGATATGTTTACAAAGGACAAACAGTTCTGGAAATCCCTTATAATCAGTTTGAAATATGCGGCAATTTTCGTACCGCTTAACATGATTATTGCATTGTTCCTTGCAATGCTGATCACACAGCCGGTTAAAGGAGTAAAAGTATTCCGTACAATTTTCTATATTCCGGCAGTTATCTCAGGTGTAGCGGTTTCTATCATCTGGGGATGGATCCTCAACGGAGATTATGGCGTACTGAATTATCTGTTATCTCTTCTGGGAATCAAAGGACCGAAGTGGCTGGTTGATCCGGCATGGGCACTCCTTGCAGTTATAATTGCAAGTGCGTTTGGTGTTGGAACGATGATGCTTATCTTCTACACAGATATCAAAAATATTCCGGTTGATGTATACGAAGCTGCATCTATTGATGGAGCAGGTCCTGCAAGAAAATTTTTCAGTATTACGCTTCCGATTATTACACCTACAATTTTATTTAACCTGATTACGTCAATTATCAGTTCTTTCCAACAGGTAACATTGGTTATGCTTCTTACCGGAGGTGGACCGCTTAAATCTACCTACTTCTATGGACTGTATACATACAATAACGCATTCAAACATCACAAACTTGGATATGCCAGTGCAAACGCATGGGTAATGTTTATCATCATTCTGCTGCTGACTGCCGTGGTATTCAAGTCATCATCCGCATGGGTATTCTATGAGACAGAAGCTAAAAACAGCGGAGCAAAGAAAACAAAAAAGAAAAAAGGGGGTAGAAAGTAATGAAGATGTCTAAAAAATCAAAAATTGTAATTTACATATTACTCGGACTGGTAGCCATTTACTTTCTTGCACCGTTTATTTACATGCTGTTTTCTGCATTTAAGACAGAAGGAGAAGCAATTGCATATCCGCCGAAACTTCTGCCGGCAGAATGGCATTTTGAGAACTTTATTAATGCATGGAAATCACAGCCGTTTGGAACATATCTTTGGAATTCAATTCTTGTAACAGTTCTGACAACAGTCGGACAGGTTCTTTCATGTTCACTGGTTGCTTATGGATTTGCAAGATTTAACTTTAAAGGAAAAAATATCCTCTTTATGATCCTGCTTTCAACAATGATGATTCCATGGGATGTTACCATGATTCCGCAGTACATGGAATTCAACTTATTCGGATGGATCAATACACTGAAGCCGCTGATCGTGCCGGCATGGTTCGGATCTGCCTATTATGTATTCCTGATGAGACAGTTCCTTATGGGAATCCCGAAGGATTTTGAGGAAGCAGCACGAATTGACGGCGCAAATCAGTTCCAGATTTACTGGAAGATTTTCATGCCGATCATGAAACCTTCATTGATTCTTGTCGGTGTACTTAATATGCTGACTGTATGGAATGACTATCTTGGACCACTCATTTTCTTACAGGACAGAAGCAAATATACATTGGCACTTGGACTTGCTTCATTTAAAGGAGTTCACAGTACACAGATTATTCCGATGCTTTGTATTACGATTATTATGATTATTCCGCCGATCATTATTTTCATTATCGCGCAGAAATATATTGTTGAAGGAACCAGTGGTTCTATCAAATAGACAGGCGTATGGAGCGGTCAGGCAGACTGTATCTGTCTGACCGCTGTTGCTGTCTTATATGGGATACCACTTGAGAGGAGAAAATTATGGCAAGAAAAAAAGTAAAAAGATGGGAAGACCATCGGATTACCGGAATTGGGAGAAGAGAAGCACGAACGGCTTTTTATAAAGATTCGCAAAAGAAAATCAGTTTAAATGGAGAATGGGCTTTTAAATATGTTGATGCACCGGAATTATCGCCGGAAGGATTTGAACAGTCGGGGGCATGTGAAGGATGGGATAAGATTGATGTTCCGTCCGTATGGCAGCTTAGAGGGTATGACAAGATGCATTACACAGATGTGTTATATCCATTTCCGGTAAACCCACCGCATGTACCAGATGAAAATCCAACTGGAATTTATAAAAAGACAGTTGTATTAGATGAACAGTGGATGGAAAAAGACACGGTTCTGAAATTCCATGGTGTTGACAGTGCATTTGATGTATGGGTAAATGGAAACCATGTTGGATTTGGAAAAGTCAGCAGACTGCCTTCAGAATTTGACATTACCGGGTTTGTAAAAACAGGTGAAAATGACATTACCGTTCGTGTATACAAGTGGTCAGACGGTACTTATCTGGAAGATCAGGATATGTGGTGGTTATCAGGAATCTACAGGGATGTAGAACTGATCAATGAGGAAAAGAATGCAGTTCTGGATCTTCGTGTAAATGGGACATTGGATGACAGCTACAAAAATGGTTTTTTTACAGCTGGAATTACAATGAAACAGGCTGGTACAAATCTTGGCTGGAAGCTTTCTTATAAAGGAAAGACTGTTCTTGAAGGTGAGCTTGTTTCGGAAGGAAAAGATATATGTATTGAGGCTGAGATCCCGGAAGTTCATACATGGACAGCCGAGACACCTGAGTTATATGAATTTACAGTAATGACAGAAAACCAGGAAGTAACAGTCAGATGTGGATTCCGCAAAATCGAGATCAAAGATAAGAACTTCCGTGTCAATAATCAGGTAATCCTTCTGAACGGAGTCAATCATCATGATTATAATCCAAGAGAAGGAAGAAGAGTGACAAGAGAGCAGATGGAATCAGATATTCGTCTGATGAAACAGTACAATATCAATGCTGTTCGTTGCTCGCATTATCCGGCAAATGAATATTTTTATGATCTGTGTGACGAATATGGACTTTATGTGATCGATGAAGCAGACCTGGAATGCCATGGATTTGAATGGGTAGAAAATTACACATGGATCACAGATGATGAGACCTGGAAAGATGCTTACGTAGATCGTAGTGTCCGTATGGTAAAGAGAGATAGAAATCATCCATCGATTATTATGTGGTCTATGGGAAATGAATCCGCATTCGGATGCAATTTCCGTAGTGCAGCAGAAGCAATCCGTGAGTTGGATGATACCAGACTGGTTCATTACGAGGGAGATTTTGAGGCAGAAGTGACAGACGTATATTCTACGATGTATACCAGACTGAAAGGTCTCAAAGAGATTGCAGAATATCAGATCAAAGGGGATAAGCCACACGTAATGTGTGAATATGGACATGCGATGGGAAATGGTCCTGGAGGATTAAAAGCATACCAGGATATGTATCGCAAGTACAAACGTCTTCAGGGTGGATTTCTCTGGGAGTGGTATGATCATGGAATTTACACTGAAGAAAAGGATAAGAAATATTATAAATATGGTGGAAATTATGGAGATTTTCCAACAAACGGGAACTTCTGCATCGATGGGATTCTGATGCCGGACAGAACACCGTCTCCGGGAATGGAAGAATACAAACAGATCATTGCACCAGTAGAAATTACAGCTGTTGAAGGAAGCATGAACAAGATTCAGATCCGGAATTATTATGATTTCCTGAATCTGGATACGACAACACTTTATTGGGAAGTAAAAGCGGAAGATCAGATGATACAGGACGGAATCGTTGAAGGACTTTCGGTTGCTCCGCATGAAGGCAAGATCATTGCCCTACCAATTACAGCATTTGAATTACAGGAAAATACAGACTATTATCTGAATCTGACTGTATGTCAGAAAGAAGAAAGAAACTATGCACCAGCAGGGTATGAAATCAAGAAAGTCCAGATTCCGATGCAGATCCGAAAAGATGGATTTTCGGTAAGAGAAACAGCTGATAAGCTTCAGGTAACAGAAGAACAGGGGGGGCTTACTGTAGAAAACAGCCGTGTGACAGCAAAATTCAGTACTGTATTTGGAAAATTGATTTCTTTTGGAAAAGATGGAAAAGAGTATCTGACTGAAGGACCGAGAATGAATGTATACCGTGCAACAATCGATAACGACATGTACAAGAAAGAGGACTGGATGAATAAATATTTTATTCAGAAACCGGTAGAAGAGACAGAATATGTCAGCTGTCTGAAAGAAGACGATAAGGTGATCGTCCGGATCGGAACATTCTTCAGTTGCTATAACCAGTCCTGGGGATTTGAATGTGATTACACTTATACGGTTTATTCTTGTGGACAGATGAAGGTGGAAATTCAGGGAAAAGCTGTTCAGAGAGGAAAACTGGAACCAGCGTTCTTACCACGTATCGGAGTCATTATGAAAGGAAATAAAAACTTTCAGAAGACGATGTGGTATGGTATGGGACCTGGTGAGAGTTATGTAGACAGTAAGGCTGCATCTATTATGGGAATTTACGAAAATACAGTTGACGGAATGATGACAGATTATGTATTCCCACAGGAAAACGGACATCATGAACAGGTGAAATGGTTCCGTATTGGAGATGGAAAAGATGGTCTGTTATGCAAGATGGAGGAGAAGCTTGGTCTGAACCTTGCTAATTATACCGATGAAAGTCTGGAAAAAGCACAGCATCCATTTGAAATTGAAAAAGCGGATGATGTGATTATCCATCTGGATTATCGCCAGTCAGGACTTGGAAGCAACAGCTGTGGAGAAGAACAGTTGGAAGAAAATAAAGTAAAACTTCAGGATTTTGCAATGGCATTTACTGTGCAGGCAGCAGAATGCGGAACCGAAATCCGGAAGGCAAGAAAACAGTATATCGATTAAGAATAAAGGAGACAATCATATATGAGCAGAGAAATGTTTTCAGGAAATCTGAGAAACAGATTACATAGCGATGAATGGCTCATCTGGCAGGATCAGTATGAGGCAAAAGAGAATCTCAAATATGAGAGTTTGTTTGCACTTTCCAATGGCTACCTCGGAATCCGGGGAAGTCATGAGGAAGGAACAAAGATTACACTTCCATATCTTTATATCAATGGAGTGTTTGACAAGTCAGAGACATTTATGCGTGAACTTTCCACACTTCCGAACTGGCTTGGAATCAGACTTTATGTAGAAAAAGAATTGATTGGAATTGAAGACTGTGAAATTTTGGAATTTTCAAGAGTGCTTGATATGAAAGGAGCTTTTCTTGGAAAGAGAGTTCGTCTGAAGGACTCAAAAGGAAGAGAGACTTTGATCGAAGGAATCCGGTTTGTGAGCAGAAACAATGTACACAGGATGGGAATCCGGCTTTATGTGACACCGCTCAACTACAGTGGAATTATTGAAGTAGAAAGTATTATTGATGGTACGATCATTAATTTTTATGATGCACCACGCTTTAAGGTAAAACATACTTATATGACAGCGAATGAAAAGCTGGCAGCAGATGGATGTTATGTGGAAGTTGCAACCAGAGAAAATCATCTGCATGTAGGTTGTGGATGCCGTATCGAAGCTTATGCAGATGGAAAACAGATTCTTGGAAACAGAATGATAAGCAGATTTGGTGAGCAGAGTGTGGAATTTGGTGATATCCATGTAGAAGAAGGAAAAGAAGTAGAAATCGTAAAATATGTTTCGATGTATACAGAAAGAGAATGTCCGGCTTATGCTCTTCATACAACAATCGAAAAAGAAATTGAAGGATTTGTTGAAACGGGATTTGATCAGGAACTGAAAGCGCATGAAGATGTTTATAAGAAGATGTGGGAAAATGCAGATATTCAGATTACAGGGGATGATGAATTGAACCGTGCAGTCCGTTTTAACATCTTCCATCTGATGAGTACGGGAAACGAACATGATGACCATGTGAATGTTGGGGCAAAGCTTTTAACAGGAGAAGAATATGGTGGACATGCTTTCTGGGATACCGAACTTTTTATGCTTCCGTTTTTCTCATGGGTATTTCCGAAGACTGCACAGAATCTGGAAAATTACAGATACCATCTTCTGGATGCAGCGCGTGCAAATGCACATAAGAATGGATATAAAGGAGCACAGTATCCGTGGGAGTCAGCAGATGATGGTACAGAGCAGTGTCCGGACTGGACCATTGAGCCGGATGGAACCTGTTATAGATGTTATGTTGCGGTATATGAGCATCATGTAACAGCAGCAGTTGCTTATGGAATCTATAATTATGTTAAGATCACGCAGGATATGGATTTCCTTTACAGCAAAGGAGCGGAGATTCTGACAGAGACAGCAAGATTTTGGGCAAGCCGTTGTGAGTACAACAAAGAGCAGGATCGTTATGAAATCAATCAGGTAACGGGACCGGATGAATGGCATGAACCGGTTAATAATAACCTCTATACCAATTATCTGGCGAGATGGAATCTCGGATATGTTCTTTCACTGCTTGCATCAATCAAGAAAGAGAATCAGGAAGCGTATGATATCCTGATCGAAAAGACAGGACTTACAGAGGCGGAAACTGCACACTGGAAAGAAGTGCAGGAAAAGATGTATCTGCCAAGAAAAGAAGGCACAAGACTTCTGGAACAGTTTGAAGGATATTTCGAGCTTGATAATGTAACAATCGAAAAATATGATGAGAATGACTGGCCAGTACGTCCGGATGCACTTAAGACAAAAAGAGCAAGAGAGACACAGATCAATAAGCAGGCAGATGTTGTTATGCTGTTACACCTTATGGGAAATGAATTTGATGAAGAAACGATTAAAGAAAACTACGCTTATTACGAAAAGCGTACACTTCATGGTTCTTCATTGAGTCCGAGTATTTTCTCTGTTATGGGGCTTAAAGTAGGGGATGATTCAAAAGCATATCGGTATCTTCGCCGCGCAGCCTTTATTGACCTGTTGAATATGCAGGGAAATACAAGAGAAGGAATCCATGCGGCAAATACTGGTGGAGTATGGCAGACAATTGTATTTGGGTTTGCAGGTGTAGCGCAAAGAGAAGATGGTATGTTGAAAGTTCATCCGAATATGCCAAAGGAATGGCAGGGATTAACATTCCGTCTGCATTATAGAGGGGCATGGCTTGAAATTACGGCAGATGGAAGTAATCAGGCAAAGGTCATTCGTCTTGCAGGAGAACCTGTAGAAGCTGAAATAAATGGAAAAGTAACAACAATCTAAAAAAGAGACGGGAGGATATATGATGAAAAAATGGCTGGCAATCGGAGGACTTATACTGGTTACGGTCATATGGGGAGGCGGCTTTGTCGCAAGTGATATGGCACTGGGAAGCATGAAGCCTTTCCAGATTATGATGGTAAGATTTTTGTTGGCATCTGTGCTGATGGGGATGATCAGCATGGGACAGCATAAAAAAGAAGGGAAACTTGAGAAGCGTGCAGGTGCAATAAAAGCAGGTATTCTGATGGGAATTGCACTTTTTGCAGGATTTGCACTTCAGATTATCGGTCTGCAATATACAACACCTTCCAAAAATGCATTCCTTACAGCACTGAATGTAGTTATAGTGCCGTTCATTGCATTTATAATTTTGAAGAAGAAAGTAGGCATGAAAGGAATCATTGGAGCAATCATGTCCGTTATTGGAGTAGCACTGCTTTCTTTGAATGGAAATCTTACACTGAGTCTGGGAGATGGTCTTACACTTCTCTGTGCGGTAGGATTTGCGTTCCAAATCTTTTTTACCGGAGAATTTGTGAAAAAATATCCGGCATCTGTACTGAACATGGTGCAGATGATCACAGCATTTGTATTATCGGCAGTCAGTCTTGTGATTTTTGGAGAGAACGATTTTCAGGTTACAACACAGGGATGGTTAAGTGTTTTGTATCTGGGAGTAATCAGTACGACTGTATGTTATCTGCTCCAGACCGCATGCCAGAAGTATGTAGATGAGACAAAAGCAGCGATTGTACTTTCAATGGAATCTGTATTTGGAACGATTTTTTCTATCATCATTCTGCATGAAGTGATTACACTTCGCATGGTGATCGGATGTGCGATCATCCTAGCCGCTGTCATCATTTCTAACTTGTCTGAAACAGAAGGAGAAGCAAAAGATGAAGAAATACAATGCAGTAATTTTTGATTTGGATGGGGTAATCTGTCATACAGATAAATATCATTATCAAGCATGGAAAGCAGTTGCAGATGAACTGGGAATCTATTTTGATGAAGAAATCAATAATCGACTCAGAGGGGTGAGCCGTATGGAAAGTTTTGAAATTATTCTGGAACGCTATGAAGGAGAAATGAGCGAAGAAGAGAAAGAATGCTGGACAACAAAGAAAAATGATATCTATAAAGAACTTCTGAAAAATATGAGTCCTGCAGATCTGTCTGCAGAAGTAAAGGAAACATTGGATGATCTTCGTGCGAATGGATATAAACTGGCGATTGGATCATCCAGTAAAAACGCAAGATTTATTCTCGGGCAGTTGGGACTTGGAGAGTATTTCGATGCAATTTCAGACGGAAATAATATTTCAAAATCAAAGCCGGATCCGGAAGTATTTGTGAAAGCAGCAGAGTATGTAGACGAACAGGTTGATAAGTGTTTGGTTGTAGAAGACGCAAAAGCAGGACTGCAGGCAGCAATCGCAGGGGGAATGGATTGTGCTGCTATCGGGGATGCAGTTGCAAGCGGACTTGGAACCTATAATCTGTCTGCATTTGCAGATCTTCTGAAAGTTACGGCTAAGTAAGAAAGAAGATGACTAGAATGAATGAAAAATTTTTAAATAACCTTCTTAACAGTATTTCGGTATCGGGTTATGAGGAGCAGGTGCAGGATATTGTAACAGAAGAAATGAAAGAATATACAGATGAGATTTGCCGTGATGAGATGCAAAATCTAACATGTATTCTGAATCCGGAAAACGATGTACGTATCATGCTTTCGGCACATGCAGATGAAATCGGACTTATGATTTCGAACATCCGGGAAGATGGAAGACTGCAGGTGATTGACAGAGGCGGAATTGTTCCGGCAACTTATCCGGGACGTCAGGTGCGTATCAAGACAAAAAACGGAGAGGTTTACGGTGTTGTCGAAGCATATCGTGATTTGTTCAAAGAAGAAAATCTGGGAACAAAGCATTTTCTGATCGATATTGGGGCGAAAGATAGAGAAGATGCTTTAAAGAATGTAAGTCTGGGAGATCCGATTGTTCCGGATACACATATTCGTAAGATGACAAATGGTAAATTTACAGCCAGAGCATTGGATGACAGACTTGGTGTTTATATCATTATGGAAGCAATCAAGAGAGCGAAAGAGCTTGGATGTAAAGTTGGTGTCTATGGAGCTTCTACAACTGGAGAGGAGACAACGAAAACCGGAGCTTTCTGGACAAGTACACGGATTAATCCGACACTTGCGATTGTTGTGGATGTGACTTACACAAGCGACTGCAGTGGAATGAATCCGGCTGAGATGGGAACGGTTCTTCTGGGGGGTGGACCGGTTCTTTGCAACAGTCCGATCGTGGTAAAAACTTTAAATGCCAAAATGGAAGAATGTGCAAAAAAAGTAGGAATTCCAGTTCAGAGAGAAGCTGCAAGCAGGCTTAGTTATACGGATGGAGATAAGATTCATTTTTCAAATCAGGGCGTACCGATGGTATTGGTATCAATCCCGCTTCGTTATATGCACATGCCTGCAGAGGTAGCAGATGAAAAAGATGTGGAAGGTTGTGTGGAATTGATAGCACAGTTTCTTGCAAACTATAATGCGTAGAAAATAAAAAACGGTATTTACTCGTGAAGATGAGTAAATACCGTTTTTTTGCATTCTGTCCTGTAAATGAATCGAACGCACATCCACTGGGACAGGATTTAGAAAAATACATTTCCCCCAACGTTGATCCCGGACATTCCGGTACTTGCGCTTCGGAACTGGTAACATCCGCTTACAGATGCAAGCCGTGCTCCGCCGAGTGCTTCCTGAGCGACCTGATAGCATAAGGATACAGGTCCTCTTTGCAAGACGCGGCTTAAGCTTCCGTCCCAGGTTGGAGCAAACTGACCGCTCTGGTAGACGACACCGCTGATTGTATTCGGATACAGCGGACTCGCTACACGGTTCATGATGACTGTAGCAACGGCAAGAATACCGTCATAATTGTAACCGCCAGCTTCACACTGCAGAATTGCAGCAAAGAGAACCAGATCTGTGGTCTCGGCAGGAGTATCCGGAACTGTAATCGTCGTATTGCCGCCGGAACTACCGGAATCCGTGTTCCCGGAACTGCTTGAAGTATTATTGGCAGCAGTCTGTGCAGCTTCTGCCTGTCGTTGTTGTTCTGCAGCTTCTTCTTCCTGTTTTTTCTTAAGTGCGGCAGCAGCGGCTGCCTGTGCTTCTTTTGCTTTTGCCAGTGCTTCGGATGAAGCCTGAAGTTCACCGGAAGTAGAGGAAATCTTATCATTCAGTTCCTGTTCCTGTTGGTCGAGATTTGTTTTCATCTCTGCCAGAGAAGCCTGCTCTGCTTTCAGATCAGAGTCCTTTTTAGCGACAAGCTCGTGAACCTTCTGTAATTCATCCAGCATATTTCTGTCGTATTCTGTAATGTTCTTGACAAATTCTGCTTTGTTTAAGAAATCTCCCATGCTTTCAGAAGAAAAGATGATCTGCAAGAGTGACGTATTTCCTGTTTCGTACATATATTTGATTCTTTTCTTCATAGCATCATACTGTAACTGCTCGTCCAGTTTTGCGGCGGCAAGATCCAGTTCTGCTTTCTGTACGGAAGCATCCGTATCCTCAATTTTTGATGCAAGATCTGTGATCTCAGCGCTGAGACTAGTAAGGTCCTGATTCAGAGAGTCGAGCTGGTTCTGAAGACCGTTTGTCTGCTTTTCAAGAGAGTCTACAGTGTCATCGGCGTAAGCTTTTGTAAACGGGGAACAGACCAGGGCAGCGGTAAGGAGTGCGATGGTTGTCCTTGAAAATGCTTTTAACCTTTTCTTCATAATTCTTCCTTTCTTCAAAATTGAGCCTTTATCAGTATACTACAAAATGCCTGAATCCGCAAATTTTGTTATACATACACGGGGAATCGTGTTATACTAAGATTTGAAATGTATTTTTAGCTTTACCATAAATGAGGGAATTATTCATGAAAAAGATAAAAATGATAGGGCTTGATCTGGATGGTACTTTACTGAATGATAAGAAAGAACTGACCAGTCATACAAGAGAAATACTTACACGTGCGATCGACCAGGGGGTAACAGTGCTGGTTGCAACAGGGCGTCCGGTGACAGGGATCCCGGAAGTGCTCCGGAATTTCCCGGGGATGAGGTACGCACTGACATCGAACGGCGGAAGGATCCTGGATTTACAGGAAGACAAAGTACTTTATGCCAATATGCTCTCTTATGAGATGGGAGCAGCGATCCTTAAGATTTTTGGAGATTATGATACGTTCAAGGAGATCTATTTTGATGGAAGAGGTTTCGTACAGGCAGATGAACTTTTGAAAGTCGGAGAGTATCTGCGGAATCCTGCGATGGCAGATTATATCCGAACCACCCGCAAAGGCATTACGAGTCTCTGGGAGAAGATGGAAGAGATGAATGGGCATGAGATGGATAAGATCCATGCACTTTTTAAGAGCCAGGACGAACGGCTGGAAGCAAAGCAGCGGATCATGGAGCTTGGGGATTTAAGCATCAGTGATTCGATGGGAACGAACCTGGAGATCAATGCACCGGGAGTCAACAAAGGAATGGGACTGATTCAGCTTGGCAGGCTTCTTGGAATTGAACGAGAAGAGATCATGGCATGCGGGGATGGCAACAATGACCTGATGATGTTAAAAGAAGTCGGATTTGGTGTTGCGATGGCAAACGGAGCAGATGAAGTAAAAGAGGTGGCAGATTATATCACATTGTCCAATGAGGAGGATGGCGTGGCGGCTGCCATTGAAAAATTTGTATTGAATCCCGAGAGGGGATAGAAAGAGGTCAAAATGTTAGATGTTTTAATTGCTGTCATTCTGGGTATCGTGGAAGGTATCACAGAATGGCTTCCAATCAGTAGTACAGGGCATATGATTCTGGTAGAGCAGTTCTTACATATGAGTACAAGTCATGAATTCAACAGTATGTTCCGTGTTGTGATCCAGCTCGGTGCAATTATGGCGGTCGTTGTTCTGTATTTCAATAAGCTGAATCCGTTTTCAAAGAGAAAATCAGCGAAGCAGAAGAGAAATACAATCAACCTGTGGTGCAAAATCGTTGTGGCTTGTCTGCCGGCAGCTGTGATCGGGCTGTTATTTGATGATATCCTTGACAAGTATCTTTACAATTATGTAGTTGTTGCACTGATGCTGATCATTTATGGTATCTTCTTCATTCTGATCGAGAAAAAGAATGAACACACCAGACCGCAGGTTACAAAGCTGACAGAGCTTACCTATCAGATGGCACTGATCATCGGAGGCTTCCAGGTCCTGGCACTGATCCCGGGTACTTCACGTTCAGGAGCAACCATCCTTGGAGCACTGCTCATCGGAACTTCCCGCTATGTGGCAACAGAATTTACCTTCTACCTTGCGATCCCGGTTATGTTCGGAGCAAGTATCTTAAAGGTTATCAAATTCGGATTCCATTATACCGCGATCGAAGTGGTCATTTTGCTTGTGGGATGCCTGGTAGCGTTCTTCGTATCCGTATTTGCGATCAAGTTTTTGATGGGATATATCAAGAAGCATGACTTTAAGGCATTCGGCTATTACCGTATTGTACTTGGAGTTCTGGTACTTCTTTATTTCCTGATTTTCGGCTAAAAGAGAATAATCACGAAAAAAGGTGGGAATTTATGCAGAAAAATGTATAAAAACCCACTTTGTTTTTTCTTTATAACATGATAGAATAGGGGAAATGGATAAAATTTGGAGGTTGGTATTATGAAAATGAAAAAAGTAATCAGTGTTGTACTTGCATGTGCATGTGTGTTCAGTTTTGCAGCATGTGGATCAAAGAGTGATTCATCAAAGAGTGACTCTGCAAAATCAGACAAGAAAGAAAAGCTTGTTATGGCTACAAACGCAGAATTCCCACCATTTGAATACTATGACGGAGATGAAGTTGTCGGAATCGATGCAGAATTCGCAGCAGCAATCGCTGACAAGCTTGGAATGGATCTGAAGATCGAAGATATGGCATTTGACTCTATTATCCCGGCTGTTCAGAGCGGAAAAGCAGATATCGGAGCAGCAGGTATGACTGTAACAGAAGACCGTGCTACACAGGTTGATTTTTCTGACAGCTATTATACAGGAGTTCAGGTTATCATTGTAACAGATGACAGTGATATTACAGAACCGGATGATCTGAAAGGAAAGAAGATTGGTGTTCAGCAGGGAACAACAGGGGATATTTATTCTACAGATGATTTCGGTGATGATAATGTAGAGCGTTTCAACAAAGGTATGGAAGCTGTACAGGCTCTGCAGCAGGGCAAGATCGATGCAGTGATCATTGATAACCAGCCGGCTAAGACATTCGTAGAAGAAAATGAAGGTCTGAAGATCCTGGAGACTTCTTATGTAGAAGAAGATTATGCACTGGCAATCAAAAAAGGTAATGATGATCTGGTTAAGAAAGTCAATGATGCGATCAAAGAGTTAAAAGAAGATGGAACATTTGATAAAATCGTTGCAAAATATATTACAGACTAATCGGGTACAGACTGGTGGTGTCTTATGAGTGATTTTAAAGCAAGATTTATAATGAATTTTATAAAAGATGACAGATGGCACTACATTGCAGACGGACTTAAGGTTACATTAATTGTAACCTTTTGTGCTGTCCTGATCGGTGTAGTTCTCGGATTCCTTCTGGCAATTGTCCGTTCCACATATGATAAGACCGGCAAGCTGAAGCTCCTGAATCTGATCTGCCAGATTTACATCACGGTCATCCGTGGTACACCGGTTGTTGTACAGCTGCTTATCATTTACTTTGTAATTTTTGCAAGTGTGGATGTCAGTAAGACGATCGTAGCGATTCTGGCATTTGGTATGAACTCCAGTGCTTATGTTGCTGAGATTTTCCGTTCCGGTATTATGGCAGTTGATAACGGACAGTTTGAGGCAGGACGAAGCCTTGGATTTAATTATCGTCAGACAATGATCTATATTATCATGCCGCAGGCGTTTAAAAATGTCCTTCCGGCACTTGGAAACGAATTTATCGTTCTCTTAAAAGAGACTTCTGTTGCCGGATATATTGCCCTTCAGGATCTGACAAAGGGCGGAGATATCATCCGAAGCAGAACCTACGATGCGCTTATGCCGCTGATGGCAGTTGCGATCATTTACCTGGTTATGGTTATGATCTTCAGTAAACTGGTAAGTATGCTGGAAAGGAGGTTAAGGAACAGTGACCACTAATGGAGATGTATTGATCCGTGTAGAAAATCTGCAGAAAGCATTTGGCGATTTTCATGCACTGAATGGAATTACAGAAGAGATCCACAAAGGAGAAGTTGTGGTAATCATCGGACCGTCAGGATCCGGAAAATCTACATTCCTCCGTTCCCTGAACCTTCTGGAGGTACCGACCGGAGGTCATATTTATTTTGAAGGTGTGGATATTACAGATGCAAAGGTAGATATCGACAAACATCGTCAGAAGATGGGAATGGTGTTCCAGCACTTTAATCTTTTCCCACATAAGACGATTCTTGAAAATATCACACTGGCTCCGATCAAGCTCCTGAAAAAGGATAAAGCAGAGGCAGAAAAAGAAGCAAGAGTACTTCTTAAGAGGGTTGGACTGGAAGAGAAGGCAGATTCTTATCCGTCACAGCTTTCCGGTGGACAGAAGCAGCGGATCGCGATCGTGCGTTCCCTTGCCATGAACCCGGATGTAATGCTCTTTGATGAGCCGACATCCGCACTGGACCCGGAGATGGTTGGAGAGGTTCTGGAGCTGATGAAACAGCTTGCCCAGGAAGGCATGACCATGGTTGTTGTTACACATGAAATGGGATTTGCAAGAGAGGTTGCTGACCGTGTCATGTTTGTGGATGAAGGAAGAGTAAAAGAGCAGGGAACTCCGGAAGAGTTCTTTGCAAATCCTAAGGATGAGCGTTTAAAGGAATTCCTGTCAAAGGTTCTGTAAAAATAAAGAAATATAAAAGAAAAAAGTTCTGTTTTCTTAAGAGACAGAACTTTTTTCTTTAAGAATTGCGAAAGACTATTGCTATTTTTTTATTTATGTATAGTATAGATTGTATGAAGAAAATAAAAACTATAATTCCACTTATTATTACATTTTGTATGAATGCTGTGGTATATTGGGGAGTGCCGCTATTACGGACGGGAATCAAGACTCATAATCTTTCTGGTCCGGCGGATGAAGTGATTCCTTTTATGCCACAGTTTATTATTATTTATTTTGGGTGTTATCTTTTCTGGGTAGTGAACTATTTCATGGCATCGATGCGGGAGGAGAAGGTGAAATACCAATTTTTTACTGCGGATTTTTATGCGCGGCTGGTATGTATGCTGTGCTTTATTTTTTATCCGACCACGAATACGAGGCCGATTCTGACAGGGACGGATATCTGGATGCAGGCAGTACGGTTTTTGTATACAGTTGATAAGCCAATCAACCTGTTTCCGTCCATTCACTGCATGGCAAGCTGGTTCAGCTGTATTGCGGTCAGGAAGAACCGGAAGATTTCCAACTGGTATAAAGCTTTTTCTGTCCTGATGACGGTACTGGTCGTGATATCGACACTGGCGCTTAGGCAGCATGTATGGCAGGATGCAGCAGCAGGAATTCTTCTTGCAGAAGTAACCTGGCAGATCAGCAGACGGACAAATGGATGGCAGATTTATCGGCGTCTGACAGAAAAAATAGCAAATAAACTTGGAAACCGGATAGGAATGAGGAGAGATGGAAAATAAAAAGAAGACGATCTTCAATGTCATATTTTTGCTGGTGGTATTTACCGGTACAATGTATGGCGTATTTCATGGGGAAGATATTGGTGAGATTGTGAAGATCCTGGAACAGGTCAATGTATTATGGCTGATTCCGGGAGTGATCTGTGTTGTGGTTTTTATCTGGGGAGAATCGATCATTATCTATTATATGATGCGGACACTGAAAATCCGGCTGAAAAAATGGACATGTTTTCTGTTTTCATCGGTTGGATTCTTCTTCAGCTGTATCACACCTTCGGCATCTGGAGGACAGCCGGCACAGATTTATTATATGAAAAAAGAAAAGATACCAATACCGGTTTCGACGCTGGTGCTGATGATCGTTACGATCACTTATAAACTGGTACTGGTGGTTGTCGGATTGTGGCTGGTACTGTTCGGACAAGGATTTATCCATAAATATCTCTGGAGTATCCGGCATATCTTTTATCTGGGGACAGCTCTGAATGTTTTCTGCGTGACAGCGATGCTGGTGCTGGTGTTCCATCCGCGGCTTGCAAGAGAAATTCTGGTAAAAGGAATGGCACTGCTTGAAAAGCTGCACTTTCTACACCATAAGGAGGCGCGTATTGAAAAGCTGAATGCATCCATGGATCAGTACCGGGATACAGCAGTTTTTCTGAAGGAACACAAGCAGGTGATCGTGAATGTATTTGCGATCACCATGTTCCAGCGGTTTGCGCTGTTTACAGCTACATGGTTTGTATATAAGGCATTTGGGCTTGGAGGTGCAAAAGCAGTCGCAGTCATTACACTGCAGGCGGTCATTGCGGTATCGGTAGATATGCTTCCTCTGCCGGGAGGTATGGGAATCAGTGAAAAATTATTTGCCATGATTTTTATTCCGGTATTCGGAAAACGGCTTCTTTTGCCGGGAATGATCCTGAGCCGTGGGATTGGATATTATACAGAGCTGGGGCTGAGCGCCTTGCTTACGATCGTAGCAAATTTTACAATTGGAAGAAAGAGGGAGATAGAATGTTAGGGGTTTATGATTATACGGTAGTACTTACATATGTCAGTTTGATGGTATCAATTGGAGGAATGATGTTTGCAGTAAACGGGCATCTGCATCTGGGCGTGATGTGTCTTGCAATCTCCGGTCTTTGTGATATGTTTGATGGAAAGATTGCAAGAACAAAAAAGAACCGGACAGAAGTGGAAAAGCGTTTCGGAATCCAGATTGATTCGTTAAGCGATATTGTTTGCTTCGGAGTTGCGCCGGCTGTTCTTTGTTACTGTTTCGGAATGCGCGGTGTGATCGGTGTGGCAATCCTGATGTTTTATGTACTTGCAGGTCTGATCCGTCTTGCGTGGTTCAATGTGATGGAAGAACAGCGTCAGGAAGAAACAGCAGAGAAAAGAGAATGTTATCAGGGGCTCCCGATTACATCCATGGCAATCGCACTTCCGCTTGTGGTTGTATTAAAACCATTTTTAGGTTGTGAATTTATGCTTGCGCTTCATGTGGTCATGCTGGTGGTCGGCATTCTGTTTATCACCAATTTCAAACTGAAAAAGCCGAAAAATGTGACCATGGGTGCGATTGTAGCTGTTGTGGCAATGGCAGTGATCGCTATTCTGGTTCGGCACTATATGCGTTATATGAGCATGATGTAATGAAACCAGGTTATGAGCAGGCAGCAAAGTGAAGGGCAGAGATCTGCCTGACAGCTATATTATCAGGCATGGATAAGGCGGACAGGAGATAGAAAAATGTATTACATGGACAGAGAAGGTCATCGGATAAAAAAGACAACCAGTCAGGATAAGTTTTTAAAATTTGTGTATACCCATACAGCAACCAGAGTACTGATGCGCCCGCTTCTTTTACCGGCAGTATCCAGACTGGGAGGGAAGCTGTTGAATACAAAAGTGTCCGCTGTTTTTGCCGGATTATTTGCCAGAACCCACGGGATCGATCTGAACAAATATGAAAAACAGAAATTTGATTCCTATAATGATTTCTTTACCAGAAAAATAAAAGCTGAGGAACGCCCGGTTAACAGGGAAGGTACCGTACTGATCAGTCCATGTGACGGGAAAGTGAGTGTCTATCCAATTCACGAAAACGGACAATTCTTCATTAAACATACTCCATATACAACACACAGCCTCATTCGCGATGCAAAGCTTGCCAGACATTATATGGGAGGCTGGGCGGTAGTGATCCGTCTTACAGTAGACGATTACCATAGATACTGTTACGTGGCAGATGGAGAAAAGACCTATCAGAGAAGGATTCCGGGAATTTTTCACACTGTAAATCCGATTGCAAATGATATCTGCCCGATCTACAAAATGAACAGCAGAGAATACTGTCTTGTAAAAAATGAAAAACTCGGCACCGTCCTGATGATGGAAGTCGGTGCACTGATGGTCGGAAAGATCTGGAATTATAAAAAAGAACGCTGCCAGGTAAAACGCGGCGAAGAAAAAGGAAGATTTGAATTCGGAGGTTCAACGGTTGTGCTGCTCCTGGAACCAGATAAAGTCTTTCCAGACAGTGATCTGATCCGGAACACGTTGCAGGGAGCAGAAACCATTGTGAAGATGGGAGAACGCATAGGGGGAGTTATATAGGCTTGCTGGTTCAAAAGGGACGCGCAGCTGAATGTTTCCATCTTGCCGGACAGGCTTGAGGCATTAAGGAACTCTAAAATTTTGAAAAGATGCTAAAAGCAGGGGAAGAAATCCACAAACTCGCTGTCGCTCAGACAGTGTGGATTTCTTCCCCTAACGCATCTTCTCAAAACCTAAGATTCCCTAAAAGTCTCAAATGCCGTCAAGACGGAAACATTCAGCTGCGCTGTTCGTTTCAGAAAATTATTTAGCTGCAGCGTCCCCATTTTCACTCTACAACAACCCCTGCATCACCGGCAAAGGTGATTCCACAACGTAATCTGCCGCTTTCTTGGCGAGAGGGTGGCCGGTTGCCATGACATACGCTGTTCCCGCAGCTTTCAGCATCTCGATATCATTCTGTTGGTCCCCGAAGCAGATGCATTCCTCTTTTTTGATCCCGAATTTTTCCATTAGAACTTTCAGTGCCGTTCCTTTATTTGCATTTGGCGCAATAAAATCAATCCAGTGATCCGCAGAAGTTACAACGCGGATTTCATCCCCAATCCTTTTGTGGAAGAAGGGTTCCAGATTCTTTGTGCCACCAAAATCACAGATGGCTGCTTTGATGATCGGTTCTTTAATCGCATACAGATCCGGCACGTAGGTAACGATGTTATGCATATCATTTTCCATATAATCAATGAAACGTTCATCGGTTGAGTCGCTGTAATAAGTATCTTTTACAGAAAGGATACAGTGTCCGGTGTGATAGATCTTCCGGTATTCCATCAGGGCATCCAGAATATGCCGGATGGTTTTGGATGGAGTCAGACCGGTGGCGAGTATCTCTTCTTTATAGACGCACATGGAACCATTTTCAGCGATATATGGAATGTCGAAGCCGAGAGGAGCGAAAAGCCTGCGGATATTGGCATACTGGCGTCCGCTTGCGGCAGTGAAGATGATTCCTTTTTCATGAAGTGCTTTAATCGTATCATATATTTCTTTCGGCACAGTCTGCTGATAGTTGTGAAGCAGAGTGCCGTCCAGATCACTTGCAACTAATTTGATCATAAATTTCCTCCTGAGTCAAAATAACGATACGCCGGAAACTATGGCGCAAAACTACATTGACAGTATAGCAAAAATGAGAAGGGCAGGCAATGCAGAGCTGAAAAGAGAAAAAACAAATGCTAAAATTTGAGAAAGCGGATAAGCAGAAGGTGACGAAATGCAGCAAAGCGGAAAAGGTGTAAAACGGACACTGGGACAGAAGACAGAGGATCGACTGATGAAATATATTCTGGATAAACCGGTAAAAATAGGAGAGAGGATACCTACTGAAGGTGAACTGACAGAATTATTTGAAGTTGGACGAAGTACGGTAAGAGAGGCGGTTAAAGGGCTGGTCACAAGAGGCGTGCTGGAAGTGCGCAGAGGAGACGGAACTTATGTCATCAGTACCATTTATATGGAAAATGATGTTCTCGGGTTTGGAAACATGGAGGACCGTTATCGGTTGGCACTGGATCTGTTTGATGTACGTCTGATGATCGAACCGGAGATTGTAACCTGGGCGTGCAGAAAAGCAACGGATATGATGAGATGGATAGGATTGATGAATAACATTCGAGCCTGTGCCGATGAGATTGTATTGAATGATATTGTGTATTCCTAACTGATACCAACCGAAGAAGAACTGCTGTCAAACCGATGGCAGTTTTTCTTTTTCGGCAAGTATTCAAGAAGTCATTAAGTCGTGAGTATAATCGAAGTGGTAGAAAAGTTATCTCTTATATCGGTTGTAACTTTTTTATGAACTCTATTGACAAGAAAACTTGGTATGTGTATAATTAAAATATGCAAAGAAAACTTGGCGTGGAGGTGTTTTTATGAAAAAGGACGAAATCTTAAATGCAAGCAGAAAAGAACATCGCAATAAGGACTTGGCTGAAATGGAAGTGGTATATCAAGCCGGAAGTCACGCAAGCAGAGTTGGTGCTTTAGTGTGTTGTTTGCTTTCGCTGTTATCTTCTGTGCTTGCTCATACTATGATTTACAGTCCGTGGGTTATATACTTCAGCATTATTGCAACACAATGGTTAGTTCGTTTTATCAAAATGAAGCGAAAGAGCGATTTGGTCTTGACTGTTCTGTTTTTTGTGCTTTCCATTTTGGCATTTGTTGGATTTGTTAGCCACCTTTTAGAGGTGAGAATATGAAAGAACAATTACAACTGAAAAATCACTTAAAGGAAGTTCGCACAGAAGCAAATCTTTCTCAAGCTCAGCTTGCAGAAATGGTAGGGGTATCAAGAAATACCATTAGTTCTATTGAAACAGGACAGTTTAATCCAACTGCAAAATTGGCTCTAATTCTTTGTATTGCATTGGACAAAAAATTTGAGGAACTATTCTATTTTTAGGAGGTCATTATGGAAAATATTATAATGTTGATTTTGGGAGTGTTCATATCTGTTTTGGGAATTGTAAATATCAAAGGCAATATCAGCACAATTCACTCTTATAACAGGCGAAAAGTAAAGGAAGAAGATATACCAAAGTATGGAAAAACAGTCGGCACAGGAACGCTGATTATAGGAATATCTCTTGTATTAGGTTTTATTGTTTCGTTTTGGAGTGAAATAATTATAGATTATATCATTCTTCCAGCAGTTATTGTCGGATTAGGCTTTATATTGTATGGACAGTTCAAATACAATAAAGGAATTTTTTGAGAATCAGGGAGGTATAAAGATGGAATTGAACACAATATCAGGTCTGGCGATAGCGGGAGTTATCTGCTCCGTTGTCCTCTCGATGGGGGTACCGATTGCTTTGTTCATTGCAGGGAGGGTGAAACTTAAGGCAAGGATTTCCTCGTTCTTTATCGGAGCAGGAACCTATCTGCTGTTTGCCATGCTGTTGGAGCAGCAGCTGCATGTTCTTGTCATTCAGTTCTGCGGACTGAACGCACAGAGCAGGCCATGGCTTTACTATGTGTACGCGGCTTTGGCTGCAGCGGTTTTTGAAGAGACTGGAAGAATGATTGCCATGAAGTTCTGGATGAAGAAATGGCTGGATTTTCCAAATGCACTGATGTATGGAATCGGGCATGGCGGTGTGGAGGCCATTCTGATCGGAGGACTCTCCGGAATCAGCAATCTTGTGTCCATGCTGATGATCAACAGCGGAGCTATGCAGAATACGCTGGCGGCACTTCCTGCTGAGTCTGCAAACCAGACCGTGTCACAGCTGTCGGCCCTATGGACAACACCGGCACCACTCTTTTTTGTAAGCGGAATCGAAAGAATCAGTGCCATCATTCTGCATATCGGGTTGTCACTGCTGATCTACCGGGCGGTAAAGGCAGGCAAATGCAGGACAGCGGCTTTTACAGCGGTTCTTGCATATGGGATTCATTTTATCGTGGACTTCTTTGCCGTGGCAGGTCCGGCGCTTCTTCCCATCTATGTGATTGAAATTGGTGTCTTTGTGATGGCAGCCGGAACTCTTGTTATGGCGCTGAAGATGGGAAGGATGGAAGAACTGTGAATTCCAGTTTTCTGCTATCATAAAACAGAATATATCTGACAGAACGCACCGTAGAAATACGGTGTTTTTTGTTACCCAAAACCCATAATTCAATACATAACCACAGGTTAGTACAAATAACTTATGTGCTTTTTTGAAAGGCTTAGAAAGGGATATTAACCCCGATTTTCGCCACGAGAAATGACACAAATAAGGATTAATGTATCTTCTCTGTGGTTTTTATATTTTCGGCAGGAAAGCCTACTAATAAAAAGTCAAGTGCTTTTTGAAGAAATTTAAGAGTTGAAAAATAGGCACAAGAAATAGGCTATACAAAACGGCTAGCTTAACGGAGGTGATAATCGTTTGATATTTAAGACTCTTCGATTTGAGATTGCTCTAAGTTGCGTAAGCACTCCTTAACCTTGCCATAGTAGATTCGTAAGAATTTATTGGTACCAGCGGTCATGTAAACAAGGTATGGTTTTCCTTCAGCGCGTTTTCTATCAAGGAACTGATAGACAGGTTCGTTTACAGGCTTGGAGAAAACTTAGAGGAACTCAAGGAAAACGGATTCTATGAGAAATGCTGCTGTTAAGGCAGGAGCAAAATTCATCGTAAGTCCTGGATTCGATACTGAAATCGTAAATTACTGTCTGGAAAAAGAAATTCCGATCTTCCCGGGATGTGTGACACCATCCGAAGTGGCACAGGCAGTAAAAAGAGGACTGAAAGTAGTTAAATTCTTCCCGGCAGAACCTGCAGGTGGAGTGGCTATGATCAAAGCAATGGCAGCACCATACAATCAGCTTCGTTTTATGCCGACAGGTGGAATCGGAACACAGAATCTGAAAGATTATCTGGGATTTGACAAGATCATCTGCTGCGGCGGAAGCTGGATGGTAAAAGCAGATCTGATCAAAAACGGCGAATTCGAGAAAATCTGTAATCTGACAAAAGAAGCGAAAGAACTGGCAAAGAGCATTCGCCCTTAATGAACTGAGCCCTTTTATCAAGGGGGACACATGACCTCTGAGGAGGTACTAATCTATCCTTTATAATATACAAAAAAGAACAGAAAAGATTTTGGTATCTGAGAATCTTTTCTGTTCTTTTTGTTTTGATTAAGTAGCATTTCTGTTTTTCCTGACCTCGGTAGGTGTCATCTCGAAATGTTCAAAGAACATTCGGCGGAATAATTTATAATTTGTAAATCCATGGCGCTCCAAAATATCTTTGATGGAATCATCAGTCGAAAGAATATCCTGGTAAATATAAGAAAGTCTTAATTCGTTCTGATATTCCAGAAAGGTAATTCCCATACATTTTTTAAAGAAACGGCAAAAATAGCCGGATTGCAAATAGGCAACATTTGCAATTTCCTCAATACTGATATGTTGTTTATAGTTTTGACGGATGTAATTTAAGATCGTGTCAAGTCTTGCGCGGTCTTTATCTCTCTGTGTCTGATTTCCATGAACAACACGGATACTGAAATTATGATATAGCTGGAAAAGAATTTCAAAGAGCAGACTGTTGAAACGCAGGATAAAGCCTTCCGGACGGATATCATTTGCAATCTGCATCTGAACCAGCGTCTCTTTGAAGATATCGAGTTTTGTCCGGCGGACAGCACTTTCTTCCGGGTTTTCCAGATTGAATACCAGCTGGTCGGCATCCGGGAGATACAGAGAAAGAAAGGAGAGTGGTATCTGAAAGAGAATTGCTTTGTTCGGAGAGGTACACTTTGTAGAATGAATAATATCCGAATTGATCAGGATACACTCCCCGGCATGATACTCACGAACAGAAGATTCCATGATGACAGTCAGATTTCCTTCTAATAGATAAATGATCTCTATTGCATGATGTAAATGAGCCGGAACATAGCTTCCGGGATCAATAGAGGTTCGAAAATGGACACCCGTTGATTCTAAAGTAGAGATGACTTCATAAGAGAAGGAATGATTGTTTTCGTTGCTGTTGCTTTTCTTTTTGGGACTGAAAAGCAGATGAGGAGAATGCGTTGATGACATAAATTTTTCTTCCTTCCTGTTTTAGAAAACACTGATCTTACTAAAGCCAAGTATATCATAATTTTAGAGAAATAAAAAGAGAATATCGACCTATATTTTGCAGAGGATAAGACCTATTCACACCAGATGGGATATGATACTATAATAGCGTAAACAAAAGGATGTTCAGTGCGCAAAGAACAAAACGGATGAAAAAAATATGCTGAAAGAGGAATAGAGAGATGAATTCAAAGAACAAATTGACCTTTTCAAAGGTGGTGGAAAGATTTTCCTACGGATGTGGGGATTTTGGATGCAATATTATTTATACGGCGATGTCAGCTTTCTTACTGTTTTATTATACAGATTATGCAAAGGTAAGTGCACTGGCTGTTGGAACCATCATGATGGTGTCGAGAATTTTCGATGGTATCAGCGATATTATCATGGGTGTGATCGTGGATCGTACAAAATCAAGATTCGGTAAAGCAAGACCATGGCTTCTTCGTATGTGTATCCCATTTGCAATTTCAGGGATTTTACTTTTTTCTGTACCGACAAGTTGGGCGGCAACACCGAAATTAGTTTATGTCTTTATTACGTATAATCTGGTATCTACCGTTATTTATACAGCAATCAATGTACCATATTCTGCATTGAACGCACTGATGACACAGGATCCATATGAAAGATCGGTATTAAGTATTTTCAGAAACCTGCTGGCAACTGCAGGAACCCTGACGATCAATACATTTACGTTACCTTTAGTTGAAACATTTGGAAATAATGCTTCTGCATGGACAAAGACCTTCTGCGTATTCGGTCTGGTAGCCGTTGCAGCTTTCCTGATCAACTTCTTCGGAACAAAAGAACGTGTAAAACCGGCATCGGCAGGGGAAGACGGAAAGGTAGAAGATGTACCGTTTAAAGAAGGAATCAAAGCTTTATTTAAGAATAAATACTGGATCATGATGACCGGAATGCTTGCATTATTCTTCTTAATGTACTCTGTAAATGGTGGGGCAACCGTTTACTATGCAAAAGATATTTTAGGTGACAGAAATCTGGTGTCAACGATCAACGGAATTTTCAATGTAGTACAGATTCTTGCAATGTTCTTCATTGCAATGCTGGTAAAACGTCTTGGTAAGAGAAATGTATTTGCAATCGGTCTGGTACTTGATATTATCGGAATGCTGCTTCTGAATTTCGCGGGTGGCTCTATGGCAGGAATCGTGGTCTCCAGTGTTATCCGTGGAATCGGTAATGCGTGTGGTGGTACAACCATGTGGGCTATGGTTTCGGATACGATTGATTATGGTGAATGGAAGACGGGGTATCGTACTGAGGGACTGGTAAACAGTGCATGCAGTTTTGGATATAAGATTGGAAATGGTATTGGTTCTGCACTTCTTGGAATGATCCTGGAGATTGGCGGATATGTAGGAGACGCAGCTGTTCAGAGTGCATCCGCACTCCTTTCAATCGAAGTCTGCTTCGTATGGATTCCGATTGCTGTCTATGCATGTGGTCTTTTGATTATGAAATTCTGGAAGCTTGATAAAGAATTCCCACAGATTATTGCAGATCTGAAGGCGCGTCAGACTAAATAAGAAACAGGAAGGATAAAGGCATTTGTGCAGGCAGATGTCTTTACGAATAAACGGATAAGAGAGGTAAGATGAATGAAAGTCAAAGGAGTCAATCTTGGAAACTGGCTGGTATTAGAAAAATGGATGAGCCCGGCATTATTTGCAGGGACAACTGCAGAAGATGAATATTATCTGCCGAGACAGCTGTCAAAAGAAGTGTATGAGGCAAGAATAAAGATCCACCGCGCGGAATACATTACAGAACGTGATTTTGTGACAATCAAGTCTATGGGAATGGAAGCAGTCCGTATTCCGGTTCCGTACTTTATATTTGGAGACAGAGAACCTTTTATCGGATGTGTGGAAGAACTGGATAAGGCATTTAACTGGGCAGAAGCATACGGACTGCAGATTTTGATCGATCTGCACACGGCACCCCTTGGACAGAACGGATTTGATAACGGCGGAATCTGTGGTGTATGCAAATGGGCACAGCATCCGGAAGAAGTGGAATTTATTCTTTCTGTACTGGAACGTCTGGCAAAACGCTATGGAAACAGAAAAGGCTTATGGGGAATAGAAGTAATTAATGAACCGCTTACAGAAAATATGTGGGACAGTATGAATATGCAGGAAAGATATCCTGCGTTTGATCCTGAGATGGCAGAAGGATCTGCACCGGTAACCTTTGCATTTCTCAAAGAGTTTTACAAGGATGCATATGACAGGATTCGCGAATATATGCCGGAAGAAAAGTATGTAGTCATCCATGACGGATTTGCAATAAAGGAATGGAAGGGCTACATGCAGGAAGAAAAATATAAAAATGTAGTTCTGGACACCCATCAGTATTTGATGATGGCCGAGATGGACAATTGTGAACAGACAGTTGAAGGCTATGTAAAATATATTAAAGAGGTTTACCAAAAAGATATTCAGGAAATGGAAGAATATTTCCCGGTTATCTGCGGAGAATGGTGTCTGTTTAACTCTCTGGCATGTGGCTGGGATACAAAAGGCGGACAGTCTGTGTTAAATGGTTTGGAGGGAGACGTGGAAAGTGCAGTAAGTGCAGAAGAGAAGAAGAAAATCTATCAGGCAGTGGCTGAGGCGCAGCTTGAAGCATGGAACACAGGAAGCGGATATTTTTATTGGAGTTATAAGCTATTGACCGATACGATCAATGATAAAGGATGGATCGGTTGGGACAGCTGGGATCTTGGAAGATGTGTAGATTTTGGCTGGTTTCCGAGAGTGTAGTGGAAAAATAAAATGATAATTTAGATGTTGGGGCAAAAAATCCCGGCATTTGATCATATAGGAGGAACGATCATGATTCATAATCCGATTTTTAAAGGTTTCAATCCGGACCCGTGTATTTGCAGAAAAGGGGACGATTATTATATAGCAGTATCAACATTTGAATGGATGCCGGGAATTCCGGTCTATCATTCAAAAGATATGAAAAACTGGGAACTATATACACACGTACTGACAGATGACGAAGAAGTGGATCTTAAAAAGCTTCCGTCGGCAAAAGGAATCTGGGCACCTTGTCTGACATATTGTGAACAGGAAGATCTGTTCTATGTGGTTTATGGAGTGATGAATTCCATGAACGCGCGATATTTTGATGTGGACAACTTTGTGATTACAGCAAAGGATATTCGAGGACCATGGAGCAAGCCGGTATATCTGCATTCAGCAGGATTTGATGCCTCCATGCTTCATGACGATGATGGCAGAAAATGGGTTGTATCCCTGGAGTGGGAAACCCGTGAAGGCTATGAAAAACCGGGTGCGATTTGTATGGTAGAATATTCACCGGAGAAAAAGGAAGTGATCGGTTATCCGAAACGTATCTGGAACGGAGGAACCGACCGCGGCTGTATCGAAGCACCACATCTGACCAAGAGAAATGGATATTATTATATTATGTGTGCGGAAGGTGGAACTGGATATAATCATTGTGTAACCATGGGACGTGCAAAAAATGTATGGGGACCATACGAGGGAGATCCGACAAATCCAATCGTGACAAGTGTTCCGGGAGTATCCTACGAAAGACAGGATCCGGATCATCTGAAACCAAAGTACTATAATCCGGAGAGCGTATTACAGAAATCCGGTCACGGAAGTTATGTGGAAACGCCACTTGGAGAGGTTTATCTGGTACATCTTTGTGCCAGACCATTTGCACCGGAACTTCGTTGTACTCTCGGGCGAGAAACTGCGATCCAGAAGATGAAATGGACAGAAGAAGGATGGCTTCGCATGTATGACGATGATAATCTTGCAAAAGAATATGTAGAAGAAAGCAAGCTCCCGGAATATCCGGTACCGCAGATTCCTGATTTTGACGATTTCGACGGAGATGAACTTGGAAACTGGTATTATGCCCCAAGAATCATGCCACAGAGATTTGCAGATGTGAAGGTCCGTCCTGGGTATGTGAGAATCCGAGGACAGGAATCCAGAACCTCTCTGAATAAAGTCAGCATCCTTGCAAGAAAATTGACCAGCGTATATGCGAAAGTGACGACCAAGATGGAATTCAAGCCGGAAACCCATCAGCACAGCGCCGGACTGATCATGTATTATGACAACATGAATTACATCAATCTCCGCAAATATTACAGCCAGACACTGGGACAGAGTGCACTTTCTATTATCCACTTGGAGAATGGAACTAAGACAGAGCTGCTGAATACCAGAATCCCGGTAGCGGATGTGCCGATCTATCTGAGATTGAATATTGATGGAAGAAAATCATGGTTCGAGTGGAGCTATGACGGAGAACAGTATGTGAAGATCGGTGGACCATTTGACACAACGAAATTCTCAGATGAATACTGCAAATACGGAGAATTTACAGGAACATTTGTGGGAATGACCTGTGCAGACAGAGTGTTACATAAACAATATGCAGACTTTGATTTCTTTGAGTATGTTGCGGATGAGGAGAAGGGGATGCCAAGATAAGTGATGAGATAGAAATATAAGTGTGTTTTTGTGAGATGATAAAAAGATCCTGCTAAAATCAAAGCTTGTTTAGGCAGTGGTTTTATACAGGATCTTTTTTAGAAAATGAGATTTTTCATTACTTACACGGTGTAATGGATAAAATAACCATAATGTGCTGATTATGCACTTTTTTCAATTTTCTCGATAATGTTATTGATTATGGAAATATCTGTTTCCAGTTCATCTGCTATCGTGTCTGGAGTTTTATTTTTGGCAAGTTTTTTTTCAACCATTTCGGTAAGCAGTTTTTCTTTTCCGGATTCTATTAATTCATCTAAAGCTGTACACATATTAAATTGACCTCCTTCTTTTTCTGACGCTGCATAGTTTATCAGTTCCTGCGAGCCGGTGATTGCGCCAATTACAATTCCTAACTCATTTGTAAGATTTTGATCTTTGTAGATACTTGTAATTTTGCCATAATTTTTGCCATAAATCAACCGGCTTACATCAAATATTGTCTGGACATCTTTATTTTTGAATTTTAGATTTTCGCTGTTTCTGAGCTGTAATAGGTTCATCTTATAATCGGGCACAAGATTCTCAAGATAGTCTGGCAGTTCCAGCATTTCTTTCAAACTGGTTGCCCCGTCCCATTCCTTTTCTCCGTAATAAATGCACAGAGTGATTACAGGATGCAGCCGGTCTGTTTTTTTGAATCTGGATAGAAATTCATCTTTTGTATTTGTGGTCTTTTCATCCAGATTCTTTTTTGCAATTTCATTATACTCTTTTAAGTATGAAAGTGCATCCTCTATCATATGTCTTAGTGGCATTGCATAGTGGATTTTCTGTTGGTTTTCAATACCCCAGATCACAAAATCCATTCCATAGGCTGTCTTTTTTACGACATCTCTCAGCCGCTGGATTGTTTCTATATGTCCGTTGAATTTCAGGACAGATGAAAGATCTACATCAGCTTCCCTGAGATCTTCCGGGTGCAGCTTTTGTTCCCCGTCAAACAAGACTGCATTGAACAAATCTGCGAAATGCGCATTGTCTTTCCAGAAATTTTTCAGGACAATATCCGCTTTCGCTGTGTTTCTCGGTGACATATCATTTTCCTCCTTTGTTTTTTGTGTTTGGTATATAAGTATAAAACCCGTTGTTATTGAAAGCAATCTCGAAAAATTTCGTTTTGAATGGAATATCTTTGGTGTCCGGGATAAGACATGAAAATATTATTTTATACTCAAAACTTTTTTGAGAATAACGAGTAAAAAGATTCAGACTTCTTCAGAAAAGCTCACGATCACAGTTGGATATCCGCTCTGTTTTAGTCTTCGTTCCATCATGGCAGCATCATTCAATACATCGAACTGACCGACCAGAACCCGGTCATACTGGCTGCTGTCATCAATCCGGGCAGGGAAATCCATTTCGGTCAGTTCATTAAGAAGCCGTCTGGCATACGCCGGATTTCGGAATGCACCGACCTGCACACTGTAGGTTACAGATGGAGAAGAATTAGGAAATTCGGAGTCTGTATTTTCATCAGACGGATTCATGTGAGCAGAGTCTGACGTACAAGGAGAATCAGGGACTGAGCCTGAATTTGTCAGGGTACCAACATCTGATTTTGCAGAACCGTCAGCAGGAGAAACGGAATCAGAAGTATCTGCGTCAGAAGAAGTCCTTCCGGATTCCGATGCGGTCGAACTGTTTCTTGCGCCTTCTGGTTTCCAGAGCCCTTTTTCTTCCAGCGTATCCAGGATTCCATCTGCAATTGCCTGCGCAATATCATTGAAGTTCTTATCGAAAAGAGTGTTGTCAGAATCAGAATTGATAAAACCGACTTCGATCAGAAGCGCCGGCATTTTTGTACGGCGAAGGACAACCAGATTTGGGCGCGCCTTTACTCCGAGATCCTTGAACCCAACTGTCTCCAGCTGTGCATTGATATTTTCCGCCATCTCATATTTGATACCGGAAAGGTTATAGATCAGGCTTTCCACACCCATGTACTGATTGGCAAGAGGACTGGAATTCCGGTGGATCGATATGAAGAAATCCACACCGGCTTCGTTTGCCTCTGTTGCTTTCTGGAAAGGTGTCTCATAAATATCCGTTGTCCGTGTGTATTCCACATCAATTCCGCTGTTTTGTAAAATTTCTCCGATCGCAAGCACCAGCTTCAGTACATCATCCTTTTCCTGGCGACCATTATACACAGCTCCCGGATCACGTCCTCCGTGACCGGCATCGAGCATGATAGATATAGGCATAGATATACCTCAAAAAATGAACTTTATATAATATATGTCGGATATCCTGAAAAGTGAAAATGAGAAATCGATTAAGAAAAATATGCTGCGTGCTGATTTAACAAACATTTAAACCAACCATGATAGTTCTGCACCCGTAGATTTAATACAATAAAACTGTCAAAAGAAACCCACATAAACAAAAACAGAAGGAATGACAGTTATGGCACCATTTATCATCGGAATCATCGGAGGCACCACAATCATAGCAGGCGGCACATATCTCTTAGAAAAAATAGCTGAATATATCGAACAAAACAATCAGACAAAAAGCATTTAGTTGCTCTTGATACCAGATTGCAGAAAAATAAATTGTCAGGTAGGAAATATAATGTTATGATAAATCTGTAGCGATATGCTACAGGAAAGCAATCATTAGTTTGTTGATTACGTTTCTTGTCTTTCTTGACCGGAAGAACAAGAAAAAAATATTCATACATTATAGAATCGGGAGAATCAAAATATGGCAGAAAGATTAGAATTTCGTGAAAAACTTGCAGGGATCCTTACCCTGTGTGAAAGCCAGAATAACATCACAGACAAAGCCACAGTCGAAGCTTACTTCGCAGAAGACAATTTATCAGCAGAACAGATGGAGCTTGTATTTGATTATCTTCTTTCCAAGAAAGTAATCGTAAAAGGCTACGTCAAAGTCGGTGGTTCGATCAAAAATGCAGAAAACACCGAAGAACCGATCCGATATACCCAGGAAGAACAGGATTATTTAAACCTTTACGAGCAGGATCTGAAAGGATTAAGAGATGGGGATCCATTAAAAGAACTCCTACCGGCAATCCTCACCATGGCAAAAGAGATGCACAGGGCAGATATCTACATCGGAGATCTCGTCCAGGAAGGCAACATGGGACTCATGCTCGCCATGGAAGACCATGCAGATGATACCGAAGCCCTTTTAAGTATGGCAAAAGAAAGCATGCAGGCACTTCTTGAATCTCAGGAAGAGACTAAAAAGCAAGATAACCGCATGGTAGAAAAAGTCAACGACCTTGACGAACAGATCAAAAAACTTTCCGATGAACTCGGCCGAAAAGTCAGCGTAGACGAGCTGGAAGAATTCGCCGGCATCACCGAAGATGAGATCAGCAACATCCTAAAATTAGCCGGTGAAGAACTTCCCCCGGAAGAGAAGTAGAAATATACTGCAGAAAAAAATTATTTTACATAAATACATGTAGTTGATATTACACTATCGTCATACTATAAAAGTACGAAAAGAATATCTGCAACCAACAAACTTCAACAGTCAACAGAACCCACAGCCCGAAGATGGCTGTGGGTTCTGTTTCTTATAAATCATTCCATTCTGTTTTGTCTTGAAAAACCAGAGGGAGAGGCTACAATAACCTCGTCTGCTGACATTTTGCACTACGGAGATGAGACTCAAAAATTGTGGAATCCATTGCTGACACAATTTTCGCCCTAAGAGGCTCATCGGAGTGGTCAGTGCAACGAAGCAGATGAGGTTATTGCAGCCTCTCCTTCGTCCCTTCGCACAATCGAGTAAGCTGACGCCTACTCGATTGGTATACTTTGTACACCATCTCGCTTGACAGCTCGATGATGTACATTCGCCAAATGCAGATCCTTGTGCAAGCACAAATCTGCACTTGGCTCATCGTATACATAAAAAAATGGATGCAGGAGAAACTCTCCCACATCCATCTTCTAATTTCGCATTTAAGCCTGCGGTCCAGCAGATACAAGTGCTTTACCAGCAGCATTTCCTTCATATTTAGCGAAGTTCTTAACGAATCTTGCAGCAAGATCCTTAGCTTTTTCTTCCCATTCAGAAGCATCAGCATATGTGTCACGAGGATCAAGGATTCCTGAATCAACTCCCGGAAGTTCTGTAGGTACTTCGAAGTTGAAGTAAGGAATCTTCTTGGTCGGTGCATTTAAGATGTCTCCGTTCAGGATTGCATCGATGATACCACGAGTATCCTTGATAGAGATACGTTTTCCTGTTCCGTTCCATCCTGTGTTAACGAGGTAAGCTTTTGCTCCGCTCTTTTCCATCTTCTTAACAAGTTCTTCTGCATATTTTGTCGGATGCAGTTCAAGGAATGCCTGTCCGAAGCAAGCAGAGAATGTTGGTGTCGGTTCTGTGATTCCACGTTCTGTACCGGCAAGCTTAGCTGTGAATCCAGACAGGAAGTAGTACTGTGTCTGTTCCGGAGTCAGTACAGATACCGGTGGAAGTACTCCGAAAGCGTCTGCAGACAGGAAGATTACATTCTTAGCTGCCGGTGCAGAAGAAACCGGACGTACAATATTTTCAATGTGGTTAATCGGATAAGATACACGTGTATTTTCTGTTACACTCTTATCAGCAAAATCAATTTTTCCTTCAGCATCAAGAGTTACGTT
The DNA here is from genome assembly GCF_040915385.1 of Coprococcus sp. RTP21204st1_G4_RTP21204_210225. Classification (NCBI taxonomy): domain Bacteria; kingdom Bacillati; phylum Bacillota; class Clostridia; order Lachnospirales; family Lachnospiraceae; genus Coprococcus; species Coprococcus sp. RTP21204st1_G4_RTP21204_210225. The sequence continues at coordinate 70,703 of NZ_JBCPDP010000006.1, forward strand.
CTCAAGAAGAGCGTCACGTCTGATTGCGTTGTAGATATCTGGTTCAGATTCTTTGTCAAGGTTGATAACCTTAGCGTAGCATCCACCTTCAAAGTTGAATACTCCGTTGTCATCCCAGCCGTGTTCGTCATCACCGATGAGGAGACGCTTCGGGTCTGTAGAAAGTGTAGTTTTACCTGTTCCTGAAAGACCGAAGAAGATAGCTGTGTTTTCGCCGTTCAGATCAGTGTTTGCTGAGCAGTGCATAGCAGCGATTCCCTTAAGTGGGAGGTAGTAGTTCATCATAGAGAACATACCTTTCTTCATCTCTCCGCCGTACCATGTATTAACGATAACCTGTTCTTTGCTTGTGATATTGAATAAAACGGCTGTTTCAGAGTTAAGTCCAAGTTCTTTGTAGTTTTCAACTTTTGCTTTAGAAGCGTTGTATACTACAAAGTCTGGTTCGAAGTTCTCAAGTTCTTCAGCTGTTGGTTTGATGAACATGTTTGTTACAAAATGAGCCTGCCAAGCAACTTCAACGATGAAACGGATTGCCATACGTGTATCTTTGTTAGCGCCGCAGAATGCATCTACAACATAAAGTTTCTTGTTAGAAAGTTCTTTCTTGGCGATCTCCTTTACAGCTTCCCATGCTTCCTGTGAAGCCGGATGGTTGTCATTCTTATATTCGTCTGAAGTCCACCATACAGTGTCTTTAGAGTTTTCATCAACTACGATGAATTTGTCTTTAGGGGAACGTCCGGTGTATACACCTGTCATTACGTTCACAGCACCAAGTTCGCTGACCTGACCTTTTTCAAATCCCTCAAGACCTGCTTTTGTTTCTTCTTCAAACAGTAATTCGTAAGAAGGGTTGTGCACGATTTCTGTTGTTCCAGTAATACCATACTTGCTTAAATTGATTTCTGCCATTGCAATTAACCTCTTTCTCCTAATTCTAGTTAAATGGTTAAATGATAAAAGCTGTGAGCGCAGATTTTATCATCTGATGAAGTAAAATTCTTCACCCATTTACCATAATTATACATAATTACGTAATAAAATCAATAAAAAACCAATATTTCTTAAAAAAATTGTTTAAAAAATAACGAAATCCAAAAAAGAAAAAGGCAGTCCACTTTGGGCTGCCCTGAAATAATTGTATATTCTGCAAAATATAAAGAAAAAATCTGTCAGGATTTCTTCCCGGGAGGTCTGCTTAGTCGTCAGTTTCCAACGAGTCAGACGTATGTTCGCGGTAATTCTCCGGAAGATACAGATGAACTGTCTCAATCCGGTTTTTATCGAGCTTTTCTACGACCATACGGATTCCGTCTTCGGTGGAAACAGAGTCACCGGCTTTGGGAAGACGATCCAGCTTTTCGATGATAAAGCCTCCGAGAGAATCATAATCTTCCGATTCCAGATTCAGATCCAGGGAATCATTGAGATCGTCAAGATTGGTAGAACCTTCAATAATATATTCGTGTTTGCCTACCGCTTTGATATTTTCTTCTTCATTCTCATCATATTCATCGTGGATTTCGCCAACAATCTCTTCAAGGATATCTTCCAGGGTGATCAGACCGGATGTTTCACCGTATTCATCCAGGACAATTGCGATATTGAAAGAGGCCTGGCGCATTTCAACAAGAAGCTCGGAAATGCTCTTGTATTCATAAGTGAAGTAGGCTTCACGGAGAATATCTTTAATCTGGAACTCACTTTTCTTACTGTCATAAAGAAGAAGATCTTTCATATTGATCGTTCCGACAACATTATCTTTTGTCTCCTGGTAAACCGGAAGACGGGTGAATTTGTCTTCCCGGAACAGGTCGATCAGTTCGTCGTAACTGCTGTCAATATCAGCAAAAGTTACGTTGACACGGGGAACCATGACGTCTTTGGCAATGGCATCACCGAGATCAAACACATTGTAGATCATCTCTTTTTCATCTGATTCGATCACGCCGTCCTGATGGCTGACATTCACCACACTTCGGAGTTCAGCTTCGGTCATGGTATTGTCTTTGGCATTCGGATCGATGCGAAGAAGCATCAGAAGACCGGTGGAGAGACCGTTTACAATGAAGATAAACGGAGTCATGATCTTCATGAAAATATTGATAACCGGTGCGTAGAAAAGAGACATCTTCTCAGCATGGATGGTTGCCATCGTCTTCGGAGTAATCTCTCCGAAAAGGATGATGAGAAGCGTCATAAGCCCACTTGCGATCGCGACGGCGGTTCCACCAAGGCGGTATGCGATTGTGGTGGCAAGGGAAGCTACCGCAGTATTAACAATGTTGTTGCCGATGAGGATCGCGCTAAGCATTTTACCTGAATTCTCAGTTACGGCAAGTACGGTGCTGGCACGCTTGTTACCCTCGTCTGCAAGGGCACGCATCCGGATTTTGTTGTAGGTTGTAAGTGCTGTCTCGGCTGACGAAAATATGCCGGATAAGAGCAGCAGGACTAGCAAAATAAGTATTTGCGAGACACTCGAGTCCACAGTTAAAAATCACTCCTTTTTGAAAATATTGATAAAATTTCTATGTTATGCCTTACTATATCGCATTTCACTTAATTTTGCAAGAGCGCGTTGAACTTGCATATTTTTTGGTGTATCATATGATGTAAGTGTCAAAATTTATTTTTGCACTTACGTCATATGAGGATGATATTAAAACGTGCTTTGGCACGTAGTAACTTCTATTTGGCAGGAGGTCCAATGGCAATTTCCTGTTAAATAAAAAAAGAAGAATGGCATAGAATATTTATAGATACTAGGAGAAGAGAATGGAACAGAATTTTGAGACATGTTTGTATAATGTGGTCGATGCAGCCAAAATACAGAAGGATGAACCGATGAAGAAGCATACAACCTTCCGGATCGGTGGTCCGGCAGATTATTTTATCATGCCATCGAATGAAAAGGAACTGGCAGAGACAATTCGGGTGTGCCGGGAATTTTCGATACCTATATATATAGTAGGAAATGGAAGCAACCTTCTGGTTGGAGACAAAGGCTTCAGAGGAGCGATCATCCAGCTTTATAAGAGTATGGGAACATTTCAGGTAGAAGGAAATCAGATCACGGCGCAGGCAGGATGTTCGCTTGCGCAGATTGCAAATGCAGCACTTGATGCAGCACTGACCGGATTTGAGTTCGCAGCAGGTATCCCGGGAACGCTTGGCGGAGCGGTTGTGATGAACGCCGGCGCGTATGGCGGAGAGATGAAGGATGTACTGACGAGTGTCAGGGTTATGACAGAAGAGGGCGAGATCATGGAGCTTCCGGCAGAAGAACTGGGACTCGGATACCGTACAAGTATTATCCCGGAGAAAAGATATATCGTTTTGGGTGCCGTGATTTCGCTTACAGAAGGCAAAAAAGAAGAAATAAAAGCGCAGATGGATGACCTCCGTCAGAAGCGGGTATCGAAGCAGCCGCTGGAGTATCCGAGTGCAGGCAGCACCTTTAAGCGTCCGGAAGGATATTTTGCAGGAAAACTGATCCAGGACAGTGGTCTGAAAGGATTTACAGTAGGTGGAGCACAGGTTTCTGAAAAACACAGTGGATTTGTGATCAATAAAGGAAATGCGACGGCGGCTGATGTGATGGAGCTGATCCGGCAGGTAACAGCGAAAGTGAAAGAAGATACCGGTGTTACGATGGAACCGGAAGTGAAACAAATAGGAGAATTTTAGGGATGAGATTCGTAATTGTAACGGGAATGTCCGGAGCGGGGAAAAGTACAACTTTGAAAATGATGGAAGACATGGGATATTTCTGTGTGGATAATATGCCAATTCCTTTAATGACAAAACTGACAGAACTTTTGATCGTTCCAAATGGTGAGATCACGAAAATCGCTCTGGGACTTGATATTCGCAGTGGACAGAATCTGCGTGCATTGGACCAGGTTCTGGACGAACTTGAAAAAGCCAAGATACCACTGGAGATTCTTTTCCTTGAATCGAATGATGATACACTGGTGAAAAGATATAAAGAGACAAGAAGGAACCACCCACTCTCAAAGGGCGGCAGAATTGAGAACGGGATTGCCAAAGAACGTAAGAAAATTGCCTTTTTAAAAGAAAGGGCAGATTATATCCTGGATACAAGCCGGATGCTGACCAGGGAGCTGCGCAGTGAACTGAACCGTATTTTTGCCGAGAATAAAGAATACAAGAATCTGTACATTACTGTGTTATCTTTCGGATTTAAATATGGAATTCCGAGTGATGCAGACCTGGTATTTGATGTCAGATTCCTTCCGAATCCGTATTATATTGATGAACTTCGCCCGCAGAGTGGCAATGACAAGCCGGTCAGGGATTACGTGATGAATAACGATACTTCAAAAGAATTCCTGAAGAAGCTGGTCGACATGGTTGAGTTTCTGATTCCGAACTATGTTGCAGAAGGAAAGAACCAGCTTGTGATCGCAATCGGATGTACCGGCGGAAAACACCGCTCCGTGACACTTGCCAATGAGTTGTATGAACGGCTGTCTGTGGCAGAGAAAGAGTACGGTGTAAGAAAAGAGCATCGTGATATCGAGAAAGATGCAATTACGAAAGCAAAATAGGTGATAGTATGTCTTTTTCTGGAAATATTAAAGAAGAAATATCGCGTCAGCTAAGTCCTGCAAGACATTGCCAGATTGCAGAACTTGCAGCGATCATCAGCATGTGTGGGGCTGTCATGATCGACAGCAGAGGTCATGCAGCACTTAAGATTCATACGGAAAATCTGGCAGTTGCAAGAAAAAGCTTTACTTTATTGAGAAGAACGTTTAATATAGTGGTTGATATCGCTATTCGGGTGAACCGGGAAAAAGGCAGCAGCTACTATTATATAGTTGTAAAAAAACACGAAGATGCTATCAGGGTGCTTCAGGCGGCAAAACTGCTCAATCCTTATGGAGACGTGGAAGAAGAGCTTTCTGTAGTAAAGAATGTCGTGATTCAGGAGACTTGCTGTAAGCGGTCTTTCCTGCGTGGCGTTTTTCTTGCATCGGGATCCATGAGCGACCCGGAGAAGTCCTATCATTTTGAAATTGTCTGTGCTTCGATGGGGAAAGCGCAGCAGATTCAGAAGATAATGAGATGCTTTGCTCTGGACGCAAAGATTGTATCAAGGAAGAAATCATTTGTGGTTTATCTGAAAGAAGGAGCTCAGATCGTGGATGTGCTGAATGTGATGGAGGCACATCAGTCACTGATGGAGTTGGAGAATATCCGTATATTGAAAGATATGAGGAATACGGTGAATCGAAAAGTGAACTGCGAGACTGCGAATATCAATAAAACGGTTTCCGCTGCTGTAAAGCAGATTGACGATATAAGGTATATTGAGGAAACAAAAGGACTCGATAAGCTGCCGGAAGGATTGAAGGACATGGCCCTTACAAGACTTACATATCCGGAGGCATCTTTAAAAGAGTTAGGCGCACTTCTGCAAAATCCGGTAGGCAAGTCCGGAGTGAACCACAGATTGCGCAAGTTAAGTGAAATGGCGGAAGAGATAAGGGCTAAGCAAGGAGGAACATTATGATCAAAAAACCTGTTAAGATTCAATTGTCCGAGGGATTAGACGCCAGACCGATTGCACTTCTTGTTCAGGAAGCTAGTCAGTATTCAAGTTCGGTATATATCGAAGTTGACCAGAAGCAAGTCAATGCAAAGAGCATTATGGGGATGATGAGTCTGACACTGATGCCGGGAGAGGAAATCACCGTTGTTGCGAACGGAACAGATGAAAAGGAAGCAGCAGCTGGTATCGAAAGGTTTCTTGTGAACGTTAAGAACAGATAATTGCATAAAACTTTGAAGAGTCTGCCGAAAGCAGGCTCTTTATGCTATAATGCATGTATCCGTAAGGAGCTGTGGGGACAGCCCGTATAGAGAAAAGAACAGATAACAGGAGGACGGACGTATGAAAAAAGCATTGTTTATTTATAATCCGAATGCAGGAAAGGGACTTTTAAAACCGAAGCTTTCTGATATTATTGACATTATTGTAAAAGCAGGATATGAAGTGGTTGTATATCCGACGCAGAAATATAAAGACGCTTATTATAAAGTAAAGACATTTACAGAGGAGTATGACCGTGTGATCTGCAGTGGTGGTGACGGAACACTTGATGAGGTCGTAACCGGAATGATGAAGAGAGAAAAAAAGATTCCGGTCGGTTACATCCCGACAGGAACGACCAACGACTTTGCGAGCAGTCTCCATATCCCGAAGAATCTTCTCCAGGCGGCAAGTACAGCTGCAGGGGGGAAAGAATTTCCCTGTGATATCGGACGGTTTAACGGAGATGTGTTCGTGTACATTGCAGCATTCGGACTCTTCACGGATGTATCTTATGAGACAAAGCAGGAAATGAAGAATGTTCTGGGACATCTGGCGTATGTGCTGGAAGGAGCAACCAGAATTTTTGATATCCCGTCATATAAATTAAAAGTGACACATGACGGAGAAACGATTGAGGACGAATTTATTTATGGTATGGTGACGAATTCCAGATCTGTTGGTGGTTTCCGTAATATGATCGGGAAGAATGTGGTTTTTGATGACGGAGAATTTGAGGTTACCCTGATCCGGACACCGAAGAACCCGCTCGCGCTTCAGGAGATCATTGGGGCGCTTCTGAGCAGCCAGATCAATACGAAGCACATTTATTCATTTAAGACAGGTGAGATTCATTTTGAATCAGTGGAAGAGATCCCATGGACGCTGGATGGAGAGTTCGGTGGGGAACACGACAGTGTCTGCATCAAGAACGCGAAACAGGCTCTTAAAATCGTAGTTCCGGAAGAGGAACAGTAAAAAAATAAAAAAAGGTCTTGTCAAATGAAAAGAAGTACGTTATACTAAGCAAGTGAGTTAGCCAGACAGCTAATGAACATACATCTGGCCCCCTGGTCAAGCGGTCAAGACGCGACCCTCTCACGGTCGAATCAGGGGTTCGATTCCCCTGGGGGTCAGCCTATAAAAGCCTTTAACAGAGAAGTGGAGGAATACAAAATGTTAGTTTCAGCAACAGAGATGTTAAAAAAAGCAAAAGCAGGTCATTATGCAGTAGGACAGTTTAATATCAACGATCTTGAATGGACTAAAGCAGTTCTGACTGCAGCTGAGGAATTAAGATCACCGGTTATTCTTGGTGTGTCTGAAGGCGCAGGAAAGTACATGGCTGGATACAGAACAGTTGTAGGAATGGTAAATGGAATGATCAAAGAAATGGACATTTCGGTTCCGGTTGCACTTCATCTTGATCATGGTAGCTATGAAGGCTGCCTGAAATGTATAGATGCAGGATTCTCATCAGTTATGTTTGACGGATCTCATTATCCGATCGAAGAAAACATTGAGAAGACTACAGAACTTGTTAAACTTTGCCATGGAAAAGGACTTTCTATCGAAGCAGAAGTTGGTTCTATCGGTGGAGAAGAAGACGGTGTTGTAGGAATGGGCGAATGCGCAGATCCTAAGGAATGCAAGATGATTGCAGACCTTGGCGTTGATTTCCTTGCAGCAGGTATCGGTAACATTCATGGAAAATATCCGGCAAACTGGAAAGGACTCAGCTTTGAGACTCTTGCAGCAGTTCAGGAGCTCACAGGAGAACTTCCGCTCGTACTTCACGGAGGTACAGGAATTCCGGATGATATGATTAAGAAAGCAATTGACCTTGGAGTTTCTAAGATCAATGTTAATACAGAATGTCAGCTGGTATTCGCAGAAGCTACTCGCAAATACATTGAAGCAGGAAAGGATCTTGAAGGAAAAGGATACGATCCACGTAAACTTCTGAAACCGGGTGCAGATGCAATCGTTGAAAAAGTAAAAGAGAAAATGATTCTGTTCGGTTCTGACGGAAAAGCTGAATAGTCTGATTTTTGATAATATCATGGACAAAGGCGTCCGAAGAAAACGGTATAAAAGGAGTTTTGCGTGAGTGCAAGACTCCTTTATTTGAATCAAAAAACGACCGTTTTGTATGAGTAGTAGAAAATGAGTAGTAGAAAAGAGAGGTACATGGGATGAGCGAATGGATTAGTGTAGCAGAAATATTTGGAGAAAACGTCTTCAATGATGCTGTTATGCAGGAAAGACTTCCGAAGAAGACTTACAAAGAGCTGAAAAAGACGATAGAAGAAGGTAAAGAGCTTCAGGCTGCAACAGCAGACGTTATTGCACATGAGATGAAAGAGTGGGCGATTGAAAAGGGTGCCACTCACTATTCGCACTGGTTCCAGCCTCTTACAGGAGCAACAGCTGAAAAGCATGATTCGTTTATTTCAGCACCGAAGTCAGATGGAAAGATCCTGATGGAGTTTTCGGGAAAAGAGCTGATCAAAGGAGAACCGGATGCATCTTCCTTCCCGTCAGGAGGACTGCGTTCCACATTTGAAGCAAGAGGTTATACAGCGTGGGATTGTACATCGCCTGCATTTGTTAAAAAGAGTCCGGATGGGAAAAGATCGATTTTATATATACCGACAGCATTTTGTTCCTATACCGGAGAAGCATTGGATCAGAAGACACCTCTTCTTCGCTCTATGGAAGCAATCAACAAACAATCCATCCGTCTTCTGCGTCTTTTTGGAAACACAACGTCCCAAAAGGTTACACCATCTGTTGGAGTTGAGCAGGAATATTTCCTGGTAGACAGAGAAAAATATCTTAAGAGAAAGGATCTTGTATTTACAGGACGTACATTATTCGGAGCAAATCCTCCGAAGGGACAGGAACTGGATGATCATTATTTTGGTGCGATCCGTGAGAGAATTGCAGCATTTATGACTGATGTCAATGAAGAACTCTGGAAGATGGGTGTAGCTGCAAAGACACAGCACAACGAAGTGGCACCTGGACAGCATGAGCTTGCGCCGATCTATGCACAGTGCAACGTAGCAGTTGACCATAATCAGCTGATCATGGAGACGCTGAAGAAAGTGGCATATCGCCATAATCTTCAATGCCTGTTACACGAAAAGCCGTTTGAAGGTGTAAATGGTTCCGGAAAGCATAATAACTGGTCACTGGTTACAGATGATGGGATCAACATTCTGGATCCGGGAAAGACACCTCATGATAATATTCAGTTCCTTCTGGTTCTGACCTGTATTCTCCGTGCAGTAGACCTGCATGCAGACCTGCTCCGTGAATCTGCTTCTGACGTAGGAAACGATCACAGACTTGGAGCAAATGAAGCACCGCCGGCAATTATTTCCGCATACCTCGGAGAACAGCTTGAAGACGTGCTTGCACAGCTTATTGATACCGGAGAAGCTGCACACAGCTTAAAAGGCGGCAAATTACATACCGGTGTAAGTACGCTCCCGGATTTTGCAAAGGATGCAACTGACAGAAACCGTACTTCACCATTCGCATTTACAGGAAATAAATTTGAGTTCCGTATGGTAGGATCCAGAGACTCGGTGGCAGCACCGAACGTAGTATTAAATACAATCGTGGCTGAGTCCTTCTCTGATGCCTGCGATGTACTCGAAAAAGCAGAAGATTTTGATCTTGCAGTCCATGATCTGATCAAGGAATATGCATCCAAACATCAGAGAATTGTATTCAATGGCAACGGATATTCTGATGAGTGGGTGAAGGAAGCCGAAAGAAGAGGACTTCCGAATATTAAGACCATGGTAGAGTCTATTGAATGTCTGACATATGACAATGCGGTTGAAATGTTTGAAAAATTCGATGTATTCAGCCGTGCAGAACTGGAATCCCGTGCAGAGATCAAATATGAGGCATACTCAAAGGCAATCAACATTGAAGCACGTTCCATGATCGATATCGCAAGCAAGCATATTATCCCGGCTGTGATCCAATATGTAACTTCGCTGGCTAATTCGATCAACCAGGTAAAACAGGCAAGCGCTGCAGCATATACAGGTGTACAGGAAGAGCTTCTTGTACAGTCGGCTGATCTTTTGAAAGACACAAAAGAAGCACTCAGAGCACTGGAAACTGTTGTGGCAGAAGTACCGGAGACAGAAGGAAAAGAACAGGCATTCTTCTTCATGCAGAAAGTTGTACCGGCAATGGAAGCTTTAAGAAAACCAGTGGATGAACTGGAAATGATCGTCAACAAGAATATGTGGCCGATGCCTTCTTACGGAGATCTGCTGTTCGAGGTCTAAGAAGTGACTGGTATAAGTGTTGAAAAAGAAGTTGAAAACTTATGAAGTTTTGTGAAAATATACACAAATTAAAAAATTGGTCTTGAAATTTGAAAGAAAAAAGAGTATCGTAAATATATCTTAAATAACAGAGATCACAATGAACGAGGAAGTTCCACAAAGTGGAGCTTCCTCGTTTTTTTGCGTTAGAGAAAGGAAGGTAATTATGAGTAGTGGATGGTTAAGCGTGGCAGAAATTTTTGGCGAAGATGTTTTTAACGATGCAGTAATGCAGGAGAGACTTCCGAAAAAAGTATACAAAAAATTAAAACAGACAATTGAAGAAGGAAAAGAGCTGGATCTTGAGACAGCAGATGTAATTGCACATGAGATGAAAGAATGGGCAATCGAAAAAGGTGCAACCCATTATACACACTGGTTCCAGCCACTGACAGGAGTTACTGCTGAAAAGCATGATTCCTTCATCTCAGCTCCGCTTCCAAGCGGAAAGGTTCTGATGAGCTTTTCCGGAAAAGAACTGATCAAAGGGGAGCCGGATGCTTCTTCTTTCCCGTCAGGCGGACTTCGTGCTACATTTGAAGCAAGAGGATATACAGCATGGGATTGTACATCACCGGCATTTGTAAGAAAAGATGCAGCCGGAGCGATCCTTTGCATCCCGACAGCATTCTGCTCTTACACAGGTGAGGCACTGGATGAAAAAACACCGCTTCTCAGATCTATGGAAGCAATCAACAAAGAATCCATCAGACTGCTTCGTCTGTTCGGAAATACAACATCAAAGAAAGTAACACCTTCTGTAGGACCGGAGCAGGAATACTTCCTTGTTGATGCAAAGAAATTCTTACAGAGAAAAGACCTTATTTACACAGGACGTACACTTTTCGGAGCAATGCCGCCGAAAGGACAGGAGCTTGACGATCATTACTTTGGAACGATCCGTCAGAGGGTTGCTTCCTATATGAAAGATGTCAACGAAGAATTATGGAAACTCGGCGTTGCAGCGAAGACACAGCACAACGAAGTGGCACCTGCACAGCACGAACTTGCACCGATCTATGCAGAGGCCAATATTGCAGTGGATCACAACCAGATCATCATGAAGACACTGAAAAAGGTAGCATGCGAGCATGGACTGAAATGTCTGCTTCACGAGAAACCGTTTGCAGGAGTCAACGGATCTGGTAAGCATAACAACTGGTCTATCACAACAGATGACGGAATCAATATGCTGGATCCGGGAAAGACACCTCATGAAAATGTACAGTTCCTTCTGGTACTGGCATGTATCCTGAAAGCAGTTGATGTACACGCAGATCTGCTTCGTGAATCGGCTGCCGATCCGGGAAATGACCACAGACTTGGAGCAAACGAAGCACCGCCGGCAATCATCTCTATCTTCCTTGGAGAACAGCTTCAGGACGTTGTAGAACAGCTTCTCAGTACAGGTGAGGCAACACACAGCCTGAATGGTGGAAAGCTGCAAACAGGTGTAACAACCCTTCCGGATCTTACAAAGGATGCAACCGACAGAAACCGAACTTCACCATTTGCATTTACCGGAAATAAATTTGAATTCCGTATGGTAGGTTCCCGCGATTCCATTGCAGGACCAAACGTAGTACTGAATACAATCGTAGCAGAGGCATTTGCAGAGGCATGCGATGTCCTGGAAAAAGCAGATGATTTTGATACAGCTGTACACAGCCTGATCAAAGAATATCTGACAGATCATCAGAGAATTATCTTCAACGGCAACGGATATTCTGACGAATGGGTAGCTGAAGCAGAAAAGAGAGGACTTCCGAATATCAAGTCCATGGTAGAAGCAATCCCGGCACTGACAACTGACAAAGCGGTAGAACTGTTCGGAAAATTTAGTGTATTTACCAAGGCAGAACTGGAATCCCGTGCAGAGATCAAATACGAGAACTATGCAAAGGCAATCAATATCGAAGCAAAGGCCATGATCGATATTGCTGCAAAACAGATCATTCCTGCAGTTGTAAAATATACAAAAGAGCTTGCAGATACGGTTCTTGCAGTAAAAGAAGCCGGAGCAGATGCATCTGTACAGGCTGAAATGCTTGCTGACATCTCAGGACTTCTGACAGAAACAAAGGCTGCCCTTAAGAAACTGGAAGCAGTCACAGAAGAAGCAGCAGGAAAAGAAGAAGGAAAAGTACAGTCTGAATTCTATCACTTCAGCGTAGTTCCGGCTATGGAAGGACTCCGTACACCGGTAGATGAACTGGAAATGATCGTGGATAAAGAAGTATGGCCAATGCCTTCTTACGGAGATCTTTTATTTGAAGTTTAGAAAATACATATAAAATTCTTATAGAAATTTAAGGACCTTAGACTTGGAAAGAAGCAGAAATTATGCTACTCTAAGTCTGAGGTTCTTTTCTATATCCGGAAATTTATTTCCGGATATAGAAAGCCTCCGGCGGGATGTGCACTGTGATACAGGGAAGATGTTGCGGGTAATGATCACAGGCGCATTTTTGTATCAGAATGATGTTGGGGTCAAAAGGTATTTTGACCCCTTTGATACCAGATTGCTACGTGCTTTGCACTCTCGCAATCCTCAAAAACATTCGTAATCCGCTCATTTTTCTTTGAAAAATGGCTACTTACTCATGTTTTTGGCGGGTCAAGAGGTCAAAAATCCTCTTGCAAGCAAGCTTGCATTGGATTTCTGATCTTTTGACCCTGGTATCATCAGAATATAATTATAAACAATGAAATGATGAGAATAGAGGAGAAAGAAAGATGACGAAAGCAGAGTTCCTTGAAAAACTGAGAATTGAACTTTCTTCCGGTGTGACACCACAGGTGCTGCAGGAGAATCTGAACTACTACGGCCAGTATATTGATGATGAGATCCGAAAAGGAAGAACGGAGAGTGAGGTACTGGCGGAACTTGGAGATCCGTGGATTCTTGCGAAGACGATCGTGGATGCGCAGAGAGAAGAAAGTGTAGAAGATGTGATCTATGATTCGGATGGAAGGACCTACAGAGGCAACAGCAGCACAGAAGAAAGCAGCAATATCCATGTGTGGAGCCTGGACAGCTGGTGGAAGAGACTTCTGCTGATTCTTGTGGCTGTGGCTGTGATCGTTGTGATCTTTGCGGTGATAAGTGGGATTGTAAGCCTGATCGCACCGGTACTGATTCCTCTTCTGGTGATCATACTGCTGGTCAGAATGCTGAGAAGGCGATGGTAATTAAAAAAGCCGGATGTATAAGATTCTTCTGCAATGAAAAGAAGCTTATGCCTCCGGCTTTTTGATTATATGTTCTATATGGCAGGTTCAAGTACTTAAAAAGGATCTGCCTGTTATATAACGTTAAACGCTCGATAGGGGAGCTATCGAGCGTTTGAGGGGAGTATAAATAATTAATAAGGGGTTGTAGAAAATAAATCTCTACACGACAAAGTATAATATAAACCGATTTAAAAATCAAGATAAAAATAAAAATGTATAAAAATACGAAAAGGATAGATACTATGTTTGTACAAAAAAATGTCAGGAGGAATTATCAATGGCAAAAAATTATAATGCTTCAGAAAACAGTACAAACAAAAATTCATATGGATCCAATAAGAATGCGTATGCTGAAAATGCTTCCGGCAAGAATCAGTCAAATAAAAATTCAGGCAATAAAAATGCATCCGGTAAAAATACGACTAACCGGAATGCAAAGAATGCATATGAATCAGACCGTAATGCATATGACAGCTCAAAGTCCTGCCATAACGAAAGTGATAAGTATTAAAAAGTGCAAAGCAGTTAAGAATGGAAAAGCAGCGGTTTGGATTCCGCTGCTTTTCTGTTTTTGGTGTAGCAATCTGGTTCCTTAAAAAATTTGTGGTACAAGCGCACTACTTGACAAAAGGCAACCGAAAAACGTAATATAGTTTATAACAGATTGCAGAGTAGAGAAAGGAAAAAGAATGGAAAAAATGGAGCTGATAGCACCCTGCCATTTCGGAATGGAAGCTGTTCTGAAGCGGGAAGTGCTGGATTTAGGATATGAGATATCAACAGTAGAAGACGGAAGAGTATGCTTCTGGGGAGATGCACAGGCGATTTGCGATGCGAACGTGTTCCTTCGGACAGCAGAAAGAATCCTTCTTAAGGTTGGTTCGTTTAAAGCAGAGACATTTGATGAATTATTTGAGAAAACAAGAGTACTTCCGTGGGAGAATTATATTCCGAAGAACGGAAAATTCTGGGTGACGAAGGCTGCATCTGTAAAGAGTAAGCTGTTCAGTCCGTCAGATATTCAGTCGATCATGAAAAAAGCCATGGTAGAAAGGCTGAGACGGATCTACGGGATAGAATGGTTCCAGGAGGATGGACCAGCTTACCCGATCCGTGTATTTCTGATGAAAGATATCGTGACGATCGGGATAGATACCTCCGGCGTATCTTTACATAAGAGAGGTTATCGTCAGATGACCGTAAAGGCACCGATCACAGAGACATTGGCATCCGCACTGATCATGCTGACACCGTGGCACAAGGACCGGATCCTGGTAGACCCTTTCTGCGGAAGTGGAACATTTCCAATCGAAGCGGCTTTGATGGCAGCTAATATTGCACCGGGGATGAACCGTTCCTTTACAGCAGAAGAATGGGTGAACCTGATTCCGAAAAAGGCATGGTATGATGCAATGGATGAGGCAAATGATGTGATCGACCGGAAGGTACAGGTTGATATTCAGGGATATGACCTGAATCCGGAGGCAGTAAAAGCAGCAAGACAGAATGCCAAAGATGCAGGCGTTGACCATCTGATCCATTTTCAGGAAAGAGCGGTAAAGGATTTAAGCCACCCGAAGAAGTATGGCTTTATCATTACAAATCCGCCGTATGGCGAGCGACTGGAGGATAAAAAGGATCTGCCGCAGTTATACAGAGAATTTGGTGAGAGTTTTAAAAAGCTGGATAGCTGGTCTGCATATATGATCACCAGTTACGAGGATGCAGAACGTTATTTCGGAAGAAAAGCAGATAAGAACCGGAAGATATATAATGGTATGCTGAAGACCTATTTTTATCAGTTCTTAGGTCCGAAGCCACCGAAACGCCCAAAAGAACCAAAACAGTAAGAGAAAGAAGAATTTACAGATGAAAATTATTTTTGCAACGGGTAATAAGAATAAAATGACAGAGATCCGCCAGATCTTGCGGGATCTGGGGATGGAGATCCTTTCTATGAAGGAAGCCGGGGTTGACATTGATATCGTAGAGGATGGAAAGTCCTTTGAGGAAAATGCGATGATCAAAGCCTCAGCGATCGCAGAGCTGCCGGAAGTGAGGGCGATGGATGCGATTGTGCTGGCAGATGATTCCGGACTGGAAATCGATTATCTGAATAAAGAACCGGGAATCTATTCTGCGCGCTATGCAGGAACCAATACTTCGTATGATATCAAGAACAGCCTCCTGCTTTCAAGAATGAAGGGCGTACCGGACAAGCAGCGTACAGCAAGGTTTGTCTGTGCGGTGGCGGCAGTATTCCCGAACGGGGACAAAGAGGTTGTCCGTGGAACGATGGAAGGATGTATTGGTTACGAAATCGCCGGAGCAAATGGATTTGGCTACGATCCGATCTTTTTCCTGCCGGAATACGGTTGCACCTCGGCAGAGCTTGCACCGGAAAAGAAGAATGAACTCAGCCACAGAGGAGAAGCGCTTCGGATGATGAGACAGATCATGGAGAAAAAGTTATGAGAGTATTGATTATTAGTGATACACATGGAAGACATACTGCATTTGACCAGGCAATCATGGAAGCTGGAAAGATTGATTATCTGGTGCATCTCGGGGATACAGAGGGCGGAGAAGACTATATTGAGGCATTCTGCGGATGTCCGGCGTATATACTGGCTGGGAATAATGATTTCTTCTCACGCAATCTCCGGGAGATGGAGATTTATTTTGGCAAGAAAAAAGCATTTATGGCACATGGACACCAGTATTCGGTGTCTCTTGGTGTAGAGCGGATCCTGGATGAGGGAAGATCGAGAAATGCAGATATCGTGATGTTTGGTCATACACACAGACCGTATCTGAAAAAGTTTGGTGATATTACAGTACTGAATCCGGGCAGTCTGGCATTTCCACGGCAGGAAGGCAGAAAAGGCAGTTATATTATTATGGAGATGGATCGGGACGGGAATACGGAGTTTACGATTCATTATCTGGATTAGAGTAGGTGGCACGTATTTCTGCTGAAAAAAGGGCAAAAATGCGTGTCTTTTACAAGAAAAAGAAAAATAAAAATTTCTTTAAAAAAATTCAAAAAACATGTTGACTTTTTGAAAACCTTGTAATATAATAACTTTTGTCGTCACGGAGATGACAAACAGATAAACAACGGGGTGTGGCTCAGCTTGGCTAGAGCGCCTGGTTTGGGACCAGGAGGTCGCAGGTTCGAATCCTGTCACCCCGATGTGATCTGCGGGTGTAGTTCAATGGTAGAACACCAGCCTTCCAAGCTGGATACGTGGGTTCGATTCCCATCACCCGCTTACACTGAGAATCCAGTGTTGTGTGTTTGTAGCTCAGTTGGATAGAGCAACGGCCTTCTAAGCCGTGGGTCGGGGGTTCGAATCCCTCCAAGCACGTTTATATGGTGGGTATAGCGCAGTTGGTTAGCGCGCCAGATTGTGGCTCTGGAGGCCCAGGGTTCGAATCCCTGTATCCACCCTTTAATTTATAATATTTGAAAGAAATGGCAAGCAGAAATGCTCGCATTTTTTTTATGATAGACATTGTAAGAGTGGATATCATAAAAGTCTCCGGCAGGATATGAGAGCTTTGGCAGATTACGGGATGCCATAAGTTAAGCGATTGTCGCAGGCGCGGGAATGTGCCATGGCGCATTCTATGTTAAGACATAAAGATAATGGGTCATCGCCAAGCGGTAAGGCACAGGACTTTGACTCCTGCACTCGCTGGTTCGAATCCAGCTGGCCCAGTTACGGGCGTGTAGCTCAGGTGGTAGAGCACTTGACTTTTAATCAAGTTGTCCGGGGTTCGAATCCCCGCACGCTCACTTATTTAGTCCCATGGTTTTCTGTGGGACTAAAAAAATGCGGATGTGGCGGAACTGGCAGACGCGCTAGACTTAGGATCTAGTCTCTACGAGGTGCAGGTTCAAGTCCTGTCATCCGCATTTAGTTAAACATAACAAAACCAGTTATATATAGAAGTAATAGAGGAACCTTTACCAAAAAGGTTTCTTTTTTTGCTTTTTTTATGGATTTTAAGGAAAAAGCGGAAAAAGAAGAAGCAGTATTTAGATATTTCTGTTGAAAATATCCGGATCGAGATCGTCTCTTTTACAGATTCCAACTATATGTTAATATAATCATATGAAGATGTTGGGGTTCAAAGGTATTTTGCCCCTTTGATACCAGATTGCTACGTGCTTTGCACTCTCGCAATCCTCAAAAACATTCTCCTTTCGGAACATTTTCATCCAATGAAAGGAAGAACTTCTAAAAAAACAGGTGAAAAAGAAACTGGAGAATAATTAAAGCATGGATAAATGATAAACGGTGAGTACCGCTTTTATTGATTACATTGCGGCAATAAATACATGTAACAGGGAAATTTTAACAAAGTAAGAGGGACGAAAGAATGAAAATATTAAGTGTCACAGCCCAGAAGCCGGACAGTACCGGAAGCGGTATCTATCTGACGGAACTGGTCAGAGGATTTAAAAAAAAGGGAATCACCCAGTCAGTGATCGCGGGAGTTACAAAAGCTGATCAGGTATGTCTTCCGGAGGGGGTAAGCTTTTATCCGGTATATTTTGAATCGGAGCAGTTACCGTATCCGATCACGGGAATGTCGGACGAGATGCCTTATCCGAGTACCAGGTATTCAGACCTGACAGAGGAGATGACAGAAACGTTCCGGAACGCATTTGGCGAGGTACTGAAAAAGGCAGTGGAGGAGTTGGATCCGGACGTGATCCTGTGTCATCATCTGTATCTCCTTACAGCGATTGTAAGAGAGCTGTTTCCTGATAAAAAGGTATATGGAGTATCCCATGGATCCGACCTGCGGCAGATCCGCAAGACAGAACAGAACCGGGAATACATTTTACAGAGAATTCCTGCGCTGGATGGGATTTTTGCATTGCATGAGGAGCAGAAAGAGATGATTTGCGGAATTTACGGGGAGCATATCAGAGAGAAGGTACGGGTGATCGGAACCGGCTATAACAGTGATGTTTTCCGGCAGGAGATGGGGGCTTCACAGGGAGAAGAAAAAGAGCTGAGACTAATCTTTGCCGGAAAGATCTCAGAGAAAAAGGGTGTGAAAAGTCTGATCCGTTCGTTGGATTATCTGAAGGATTCCGGTCTTATTATTTCTCTGGAACTGGCAGGAGGTGCCGGGGATGAGGACGAATATCAGGAAATCCGGGAGCTTGCCGAAAAGTGTCCGTTTGCAGTTACCTTTGCCGGGAAGATCACACAGCAGGAGTTGGCGAAGAAGATGAATCAGAGTGATGTGTTTGTACTGCCATCTTTTTATGAAGGTCTTCCACTTGTGATCATTGAGGCTCTGGCATGTGGTACCTATGTGATCTGTACAGATCTTCCGGGGATCAGGAATTGGATTGATCAGAATCTTCCGGATAATGGTGTGGTTTTTGTAGAGCCGCCAAAAAGAGTGAATGAAGATGAACCTGTGGAAGAAGAACTTCCGGTATTTGAAAAGAAACTTGCCGGAGCCATTGAAGGGATCGCAAAATATCCTGGATCAAAGCCGGAAAAGGAGCATCTGGAGCAGATTTCGTGGGACGGACTTTGTGTGCATCTTATGCAGATATTTGAGCAACAGAGTGTTTATCGGAAAAACCTATAATTGAATTTCTGCATGTAAATTATCAATTATTTTTTTGTAAAACAACATGTTAAAATGAAGAAAAGAGAAATGAAAAGGCATTTTAACAGGAGGTTATTAACAGTTGATAATTGATATGCATATGCATGAGATGCGTTATTCAGGGGACAGCTTTTTAAGATTGGAGAACATGGTAGAGATCGCAAAGCGCAGAGGACTTGATGGGATCTGTATTACGGATCATGACAGTATGGGACTGAAGGAATTTGCGGCAGAGTATTCGGAGAAAACAGGATTTCCGATTTTTGTCGGGATTGAATTTTATTCCCTGCAGGGAGACATTGTAGCATTTGGAATTGAGGATTATCCAAAAGAGAGAATCCCGGCACAGGAGTTTGTAGATCTGGTACAGGCACAGGGCGGTATGTGTTTCAGTGTCCATCCATTCCGCAATAATAACAGGGGACTGGAAGAGAACCTGAAGATTGTAAAGGGACTTGATGGAATCGAAGTGCTGAACGGCAGCACACTTTATGAGGCAAATCGAAAGGCGGCAGAATATGCGGCTGAGCTTGGACTTGCAACAGTTGGATCAAGTGATTGCCATGTGCCGGAGAAGCTGGGAATTTATGCAACGTATTTTCCAAGAGAGATCCGTTCGGTACAGGAACTGATCCGGAGTGTAAAACGATGCGAGACTCTTCCGGTGTATTATAAAGAGGGTGGATATTATCTCTGGGATATGAAAAATCCGATTGATGCACCGTTTCACATTTACGAGCAGGAACAGATGGTGTGTGCCGGTTAACGTAAAAAATGAGAACAGATATGAAAAAATTAAACGCTTTTTTTATTGAAAGTGTGTTATTTCCATAGTATTATTAAGAGTGGAAATTAAGAGGGCTGGAATGTAATATTTCCAGCTTTCTTATTTAACAGGAAATTCCGTAGGAACTTCCTGCCGAATAAAAGACACTACGTGCTTGAGTATCTTTTCAATCACCAATTACAAGGAGGAACTAACATGAAAGACATAGTAATTTCAGATGCAGTAAAATATATCGGAGCAGATGATAAGGATCTGGATCTCTTTGAGAGCCAGTACATCGTTCCAAACGGAGTATCCTACAACTCTTATGTGATCCTGGACGAGAAGATCGCAGTTATGGATACGATTGATACGAGAAAGACAGACGAATGGAAAGAGAATCTGGAGAGGGTGCTGGATGGAAGAACACCGGATTATCTGGTTGTATCTCATCTGGAACCGGATCATGCCGGAAGCATCAAAGAATTTGCAGACAAATATCCGGAAGCCAAGATCGTGGCAAGTGCAAAAGCTATTGCAATGCTTCCACAGTTCTTTGAAATCGCAGATCTGGCAGACCGTGCAGTTGCGGTAAAAGAAGGTGAAGAACTTTCCCTTGGAAGCCATACCCTTCAGTTCTTTATGGCTCCGATGGTTCACTGGCCGGAAGTTATGGTCGAATACGAAAAGTCTGAGAAGATTCTGTTCTCAGCAGATGGATTTGGTAAATTCGGTGCGCTGGATGCAGATGAGGACTGGGCTTGTGAAGCAAGAAGATACTACTTCAATATCGTAGGCAAATACGGTGCACAGGTACAGGCGCTTCTGAAAAAAGCAGCGACTCTGGACATTCAGACGATCTGCCCGCTTCATGGACCGATCCTGAAAGAAAATCTGGGATACTATATCGGAAAATACATGACATGGAGCAGCTATGAACCGGAAGATGACGGGGTACTGGTTGCTTATGCATCGATCCATGGCAATACCAAGAAGGCAGCAGAGAAGATGAAAGAGATCCTGGAAGCCAAAGGTGCAAAGAAGGTAGCGATCACTGACCTTTCCAGAGATGATATGGCAGAGGCAATCGAGGATGCATTCCGCTATGACAAGCTGGTTCTTGCAGCAGCTTCCTATGATGCAAGTGTGTTCCCGTGCATGGAGACTTTCCTGAACAAACTGACCAATAAGAACTACCAGAACCGTAAGATCGCAATTATCGAGAATGGTTCCTGGGCTCCGACAGCAGCACGCGTGATGAAAGGTTATGTAGAAAAGATGAAGAAGATCACTCTCTGCGAAAAGACGGTTACGATCAAATCTACGATGAAAGATGCAGATGTAACTGCAATGGAAGAACTTGCAGATGAACTGCTTGCTTAAGAAACGGAAAGAATGAGATGATAAAGTTAAAAGAGACTACAATGAGGAAAACCTGGGTGGTATGTCTTCTTGCAATGGTCTGCTGTGCGTTATGGGGAAGTGCTTTTCCTTGTATCAAGGTTGGCTACCGGCTGTTTCAGATCGATTCAGCCGATACCGCCACGCAGATCCTGTTTGCGGGGTGCCGCTTTACGATTGCAGGCATTATGGTTATTTTGTTTGGATCGATCCTGCAGGGACGTTTTCTGAAAGCGGGGAAGGGAGATCTTCCGAGAATCGGAAAAATCTGTCTTTTACAGACGGTGGCCCAGTATTTTTTCTTTTATGTAGGACTTGCACATACGACCGGAGTCAAAGGATCGATCGTTGAGGCATCCAATGTATTCCTTGCAATCCTTGTTTCAAGCCTGATCTTTCATCAGGAGAAACTGGATCAGAAAAAAGTGCTCGGATGTATCGTCGGATTTGCAGGGGTGGTTCTGATCAATCTGAGCGGAAGCAATGTGGATATGAGCTTTAATCTGACCGGAGATGGATTTATTTTTATCTCTGCGATCGCTTATGCATTATCTTCTGTACTGATCAAGAAGTATTCAGCCAAATCTGATCCGGTGATGTTAAGCGGATATCAGTTTACTGCAGGCGGGCTCGTGATGATCCTGATCGGATTCGTGATGGGTGGAAGAATCCATACGGCAAGTATGCCGGCAATGATTCTTCTGATCTATATGGCGCTGATTTCTGCAGTTGCATACACGCTGTGGGGAATCCTGTTGAAATACAATCCGGTATCCAAGGTATCGATCTTCGGATTTACGAATCCGGTATTCGGGGTGATCCTTTCCGCGATTATTTTGCGTGAGGGAAATGTATTCGGAATGAAAGACCTGATCGCACTGGTGCTGGTTTCTATCGGAATCCTGATTGTCAACTGGGCGAAGCCGGTGGGAGAAAAAGAAAAAGGAATGAACTAAGATGGAACCTGTTTTAAAGGAGGACACCTGCAGCTGATACCGATTTTTGAACAGGAAAAGAAATAACAGGAGGCAGGTTATGGCAAATACAGCGAGCTGTTGTGACACCTGTACATTTTATATTTACGATGATGAATATGAATGTTACACGTGTGACAGAGACCTGGATGAGGATGAGATGATGCGGTTTCTGACGGATCAGCATTATCAGTGTCCTTACTACAGATCTGGAGATGAATACAGAGTCGTCAGAAAACAGATGTAAATTGTAGATGATGGAGTAGAAGTATAAAAAACGCAGAATTTTGTAATGTGTCAGGTAATAGATGAATTTGTACTTGTTCCAAGAGGAGAAGCTGCGGAGCGGATAAATGGAACGATGATACTAAGTGAGACAGCGGCATTTATATATGAACATCTGGAGGAGGCTATAAAGGTGAGAGATAAAAAGGCAAATACAGTGAATGAACAGGACAATCCGCTTGGGTATGAAAAGGAATCAAAACTACTGGTCGGATTTGCGATTCCATGCATTATTTCCATGCTGGTAACAGCTCTTTACAATATTGTAGATCAGATTTTCATTGGTCAGGGTGTGGGAATGCTGGGAAATGCAGCAACGAATATTGCGTTTCCGCTTTCTACTTCCTGTACGGCAATCTCACTGCTGCTTGGAATCGGCAGTGCGACCAATTTTTCATTGAAGCTTGGTGCAGGAGAAGAAAAAGAATCTGCAGAGTATGCGGGAAATGGAATTTGCCTGATGGCAATTTTCGGGATTGCACTTTTTGCAGTAACGACGATTTTTCTGACTCCGATGCTGAAATTCTTCGGTGCCACATCGGAGGTACTTCCGTATGCACAGGAATATACACGGATCACGGCAATTGGCTTTCCATTTCTGATCGCAAATACGGGGATGAGTAAGCTGATCCTTGCGGATGGAAGTCCGCGGTATTCGATGACATCTATGCTGGTGGGTGCTATTGTAAATACAATTCTGGATCCGATTTTTATTTTTGGGCTGCATATGGGAATGAGGGGCGCAGCACTTGCTACGATCATAGGACAGATCGTTTCGTTCTGCATCAGTCTGCGGTATATGTTCCATTTTAAAACGATCCGGCTTACAAAGGAAAGTTTCCATATGACGGGAAGACATATCGAGAATATTTTCAAATTCGGTGCCAGTGCCTGCTTTAACCAGATTGCAATGACGATCGTACAGATCGTACTGAATAATACATTGTCGCATTATGGAGCACAGTCTGTATATGGCGGTGACATTCCGCTTGCCTGTGCCGGGATCATTACAAAAGTAAATATGATCTTTATGTCATTTGTTATCGGAATTTCCCAGGGAATCCAGCCGATTATCGGCTTCAACTATGGCGCAGAGAAGTATGAACGGGTACGGAAAAGCTACCTGCTCGCACTTGGAACTGCAACCGTTCTTTCCGGAATTGCATTTTTCTGTTTCCAGGTATTCCCGAGACAGATCATCAGCGTATTTGGTTCGGGAAGTGAGCTGTATTTTCAGTTTTCAGAGCGGTATTTCCGGATCTATATGTTCCTTACGCTTATCAATGGAATCCAGCCGGTTACATCGAACTTTTTCAACTCCATCGGAAAATCGCAGCTGGGTGTATTTATGTCCCTGACAAGACAGATTCTCTTTTTATTGCCGCTGATCGTGATCTTTCCATTGTTTATGGGAATTGACGGGGTTATGTATGCCGGACCAATTGCAGATGCGGCAGCAGCAATCGTCTGCGGATATTTCATGGTGAGGGAGCTTAAGGAACTTTCTGTGATGGATAAGAAGAAAAAAGAAGAAAGTGCAGCGCTGAGCTGATGAGAAAGACGGTTCTTTTATGGGAACTGTCTTTTTTATTAACAGGGAATAGGTTGGGATTGATTCAGAAAAGAATTTTGTATATACTGATTAGTGAAAAAAACGAAATGAGATGATGATGTGAACATAGCGATTGTAATTCCAGTCTTCCGACCAGATGGACGACTGAAAATGAGTATAGAGAGATTATTGAGACAGAGTGTAATGCCGGACAGAATTTTGCTTGAAGTTCTTTATGAGAATCCGATTGATAGGGAAATCCCGGAAATCTATATGGATAAAAGAATTGAGGTCCGATATACTCCAAAGGAGGAATATGACCGGGCAGGAAGCAGAGATGCGATCTTACGGGAACTGGATTCGGATATTGTGATTTTTATGGTACAGACGGCGATACCACAGAACCGATATCTGGTAGAGAAGCTGACAGAACCGTTTAAAGAGGAGCGGACGGCGGTCGTGTATGGAAGGCATATGACAGATGATGAATGCAGTCCGATCGAGTGTTGTGTGAGACAGTTTAACTATCCGCCGAAAGGTATGACAAAGTCTTTGGAAGATACCGGAAAGCTTGGGATCCGGACATTTTTTAATTCTAATGTATGCGCAGCGTACAGAAGAAGTGCGTATCTGGAGACAGAAGGCTTTGGAAAGAGGATGATCGCCGGAGAGGACATGCTTGCGGCGAGAAGACTTCTGGAAAAGGGCTGGCAGACGGTTTATGCGCCAGAGGCTGAGATCCTGTATTATCGCAATGACAATCTGCGCGAACTCTGGAAGCGTAACTTTGATATCGGGGTTGCGCATGCGGAGCATCCGGAGATGCTCGAAAATACAAAACCGGGTAAAGAAGGAGTGCGGCTGGTACGTGTAACCTCGGCGCTACTTAGACAGAATCATATGGAGGAATACCTGGGCGAAGTGCTGACACGCAGCATTGTTCGTTATCTGGCATATCAGCTTGGAAGAAACTACGAACGATTACCGGAGGGAGTTGTCCGGAAATGTTCGGCAAATAAAGCGTACTGGGAGAAAGAATAATGGGACATTTTTATTTTACAAGACATGGACAGACTGTATGGAATGTGGAAAATAAAATCTGTGGTGCGACAGATATCGAGCTGACAGAGCTTGGACATGAGCAGGCAATGGAGCTTGGAAGAAAGATTAAGGAAGAGGGCGTAAAGATTGACGAGATCCTGTATTCGCCACTTGTCCGGGCGAAGGAGACCGCGCGCCATATTTCGGAGGTGACAGGGATTCCGATGCGTGAGGAGATGCGCCTGAAGGAGCAGAATTTTGGAAAATATGAGTCCACTCCGAGAAATGGGGAGGAGTTCAAAAAGGCAAAACAGAACTTTATCAATCATTTTGAAGGCGGGGAGACAATGCTTCATCTGTGCCAGAGGATTTACAATCTTCTGGATGACATTCGGAAAGAAGCGGATGATAAGGTTTATCTACTGGTTGCACATAATGGAATTTCCAGAGTAATCCAGTCTTATTTTTATGATATGACGAATGAAGAGTTTGCGGCATTTGGAATTAAGAACTGCGAATTGAGGAAGTATGAATTTCCGGAGTAGGAGTAGCGTATGAAATTACTTGTTAAGCAGAGAGTTTTTTCATGGACAGATTCATATGATGTTTATGATGAGAATGAAAATGCGAAGTATTTTGTAAAAGCAGAGTTTTTGTCGCTTGGACACCGGCTGCATGTATATGATATGGCAGGGAACGAACTCGGGTTGATTAAAGAAAAAGTGATGTCATTACTTCCAGTGTTTGAAATTGAAGTGAATGGGCAGACACTTGGACGGATTGAAAAGCGTTTTACATTGTTTCGACCGAAGTATGATGTTGAGTTTAATGGATGGCATGTAGAAGGAGATTTCATAGGATGGAATTATGATATCTATGAAGCATGCAGTCCTGTGGTACATATTACAAAAGAATTACTCCACTGGGGAGATACTTATGTACTGGATTTTGCAAATCCGGCAGATGAATTGATGGGACTTCTTCTGGTAATTACAATTGATGCGGCAAACTGCATTCAAAATAATTGATGTAATTTAATGAAATGTAAAAAAAGTTAAAAAAATATAAAAAACACTTGCCAAACCGGTTGGTATGTGATAAGATTCTTTTTGTTGACGCGGAAGTGTCGGAATGGCAGACGAGCTAGATTCAGGTTCTAGTGCTCGCAAGGGCGTGTGGGTTCAAGTCCCATCTTCCGCATAATAAAAGAAACCTCAGGTGATTCACCTGAGGTTTTCTTTTATTGTACCGAAGCGATCCCTGAACCCAGAGTTTAGGTCTTCGCTCCGCTACGGTCGGCGCAAAGCACTCGTCCACCGGACGAGCTGCGCCCCATCTTCCGCATAATAAAAGAAACCTCGGATGATTTGCTTAAGGTTTTCTTTTATTGTACCGAAGCGATCCCTGAACCCAGGGTCCAGGTCTTCGCTCCGCTACGGTCGGCGCAAAGCACTCGTCCACCGGACGAGTTGCGCCCCATCTTCCGCACAGATGTCTTGAATTAAATACATGAGAACATTGGATTGACAATCTCTTGTCAAGGTGCAATAATATCCGCGGAGGTAGTATTTGAAAACTACAAAACTATACTCTGACTGAATCACAACAATTTCATATCGAAATCGTTTCCGTCAACAGGTGACGGAGAAGGAGCTTATATTTATTAAGAGGTAAAATAAGACTCAGGGAATACGAAGAATAGCAGAAGCATTTGCAGGGAGAAGTATACCTTGATGATGCTTTTTTCATATAATAATTTGGAATTATGGAAAAAAGCATGGTTACACTCTATGTTTATGCTTATTTTTGTGTTTCCGGACAGAAAAGGAGTAAGACATGACAGTTGAGATGCTAAAAGGAAAGATTCATCGTGCTACGGTAGTACAGGCAGAATTAGATTACGTGGGAAGTATTACCGTTGATGAGGAACTGCTGGAGGCAGCAGGAATTATGGAATATGAGAAGGTTCAGATCGTGGACGTGAATAACGGAAGCCGATTTGAAACTTATACGATCTGTGGTAAGCGTGGAAGCGGAATGATCTGCTTAAATGGCGCTGCGGCAAGATGTGTAAGTACAGGTGATAAGGTTATTATCATGTGTTATGCAAATTATGAGGCAGAAGAAGCCAAAGAACATAAACCAAAAGTTGTTTTCGTGGATGATGAAAATAAGATCAGCCGTGTGACAAATTATGAAAAACATGGGTTGTTGAAAGACCAGGAAAAATAAGGAATCTAAAAACAAAATGAAATTTGTTGAATTCAGAACAAGAGGCTATCTCCGAATTTATTATAAAGAGGAGAATTATCATGCAGGTAACAACAACAGTCGAAGAGACAAGAAAATTAGTTAAGAACTGGAAAAAAGAAGGAAAAACCATAGGTCTTGTACCGACCATGGGATTCTTACATGAAGGGCATGCAAGCCTGATAAGGAGATGCCGTGAGGAAAACGATATCGTTGTGGTATCCGATTTTGTCAATCCGACACAGTTCGGACCGACAGAAGACCTGGAAGCATACCCGAGAGATTTTGAACGTGACAGTGAGCTTTGTGAGAGCCTTGGAGCAGATCTGATCTTCCATCCGGAACCGAAGGATATGTATCATGATCCACATGCTTACGTAAGTATTGATATGTTATCTGATACCCTTTGCGGAAAGACAAGACCGATCCATTTTAAAGGGGTATGTACGGTTGTTTCCAAATTATTCAATATTGTAGCACCGGACAGAGCTTATTTTGGACAGAAGGATGCACAGCAGCTTGCAATCATCCGCAAGATGGTGCAGGATTTGAATTTTGATATCCAGATCGTAGGCTGCCCAATCATCCGTGAGGAAGACGGACTTGCCAAATCATCCAGAAATACCTATTTAAGCGCAGAAGAGAGAAAGGCTGCACTGTGCCTTTCAAGAGCCGTTAAAACCGGTCAGGAGGCGATCTGCAAGGGAATTAAGGCAGAAGAAATTCTGTCAAAGATGCGCGCAGTGATCGAAGCAGAGCCGCTTGCAAAGATCGACTATGTATCCATGGTAGATGCACTGGATATGCAGCCGGTCGAGAGTGTGGAAAAAGATGTTCTGGTTGCCATGGCAGTTTATATTGGAAAAACAAGGCTAATCGACAATTTCAGCTATGAGGTATAGCCTATGGAGAACAGAATGAAAAAAGTGGGAAAGGTCAGCTCTTTTCTTACAAAATATATCGGGGTCATCATTATCTGTTTTTCCGTCATTGCATTCTTCTGGCGTGACGGTTTTGCGTGGACAACGAGCTACACTTCTGTATTTCTCGGAGTTGCCATGTTCGGCATGGGGCTTACGATCAAAATGGACGATTTCAAAAGAGTCTTTTCCAGACCAAAAGAAATCCTGATCGGATTCGTCGCACAGTACACGATCATGCCGGTGATCGCGTGGATCCTGTGTCAGCTGATGCAGCTGCCGACAGATCTGGCACTTGGCGTGATCCTGGTTGGTTGCTGCCCGGGTGGAACGGCAAGCAATGTGATCACCTATATTGCCGGAGGTGATGTGGCGCTTTCTGTCGGAATGACGATCACATCAACTCTTGCGGCACCGATTGTAACACCACTTCTGGTGTATGTACTCGCCGGAGCCTGGGTAGAGGTATCCTTCTGGGCAATGGTAATTTCTGTAGTAAAGGTTGTTCTGGTTCCGGTACTTCTGGGAATTCTGATCAACTGGGTCTGGGGGAAGCAGATCCAGAAAATATCAGAGATTCTGCCACTGATCTCAGTTGTATCGATCGTAATGATCATCAGCGGAATTGTAGCCGTCAATGCAGAAAAAATCTTAAGCTGCGGACTTCTGGTTCTCGGAGTTGTGATGCTTCACAATCTCTGCGGAATGGGAATCGGACTTGGCGCAGCGAAAATTTTACATATTGAGTACGATAAGGCAACTGCCATTGCCATCGAAGTCGGAATGCAGAACAGTGGACTTGCAATCTCCCTTGCAACTGCCAATTTCGTGGCAAATCCACTGGCAACCCTTCCGGGGGCGATCTTCAGTGTATGGCATAATATATCCGGATCTTTGTTTGCAGGGATCCGCCGGAGCGGAGAACAGACGAAAGAGGCATATCAGGAAGTTACAGAATAAGAAAAATCCTGCGATTTTGAATTGGCAAAACCGCAGGATTTTTTGTACTCAGAACAGAAAATACAGAGACTAAAGCACGTCATTTTTGTACCGATTTGAATGGCAGATAAATGGAAAAGAAGAGAACAGGAACTCTTTTTTTCCATTCATTTGCCCCTCGCGTCAAACAAAAAAATTTCCCTCTTGTCAAATCATTCCGATTATGTTATATTATCAAATAGTTTGAATATAAAAATATTTTAAACGAAAAAGATTTTAAAACAAAAATAAATGGAGAGAACAACCATGAGAGGAAGGATATGCGGTACCGGTTCTTATATACCGGAGCATTATTACGACAACAATGATCTCGCGAAGTTTGTGGAGACGAATGATGAATGGATCCGTGAACGGACCGGAATTGTGCGCAGACATATTGCAGAAGAAGATACAACAGTCAGCATGGCGATAAAAGCGGCAAAAAATGCACT
The DNA here is from genome assembly GCF_040915385.1 of Coprococcus sp. RTP21204st1_G4_RTP21204_210225. Classification (NCBI taxonomy): domain Bacteria; kingdom Bacillati; phylum Bacillota; class Clostridia; order Lachnospirales; family Lachnospiraceae; genus Coprococcus; species Coprococcus sp. RTP21204st1_G4_RTP21204_210225. Next base: position 100,402 of record NZ_JBCPDP010000006.1, read on the forward strand.
TACAGATGCAAAATTAAATGCAGACGATCTGGATCTGATCCTGGTATCTACAATCACGCCAAACACCGTGATCCCAAGCACTGCCTGCGAAGTCCAGAAAGAGCTGGGAGCAGTAAATGCAACCTGTTTCGACATCAGTGCCGCATGCAGCGGTTTTGTGTATGCCTACAATACTGCGCAGGCTTACATAGCAGCCGGAATGTATCAGAACATTCTGGTGATCGGAAGTGAAACCCTATCCGGAATTGTCAACTGGAAAGACAGAGGAAGCTGCATTCTTTTTGGTGACGGGGCAGGAGCAGCCGTGATCTGTGCAGAAGAAGGTGAAATCTTTCCGGCAGTTACCCATTCTGACGGAGCAAAAGGACAGGTACTTGCCTGCGAAAGCCGTCAGCAGAAAAACTGGCAGGACAAAGAAAATGAAAAACAGACTTATGTATCCATGGATGGACAGGCAGTTTTCAAATTTGCCGTAAAAAAAGTGCCGGAAGTCATCGGAGAACTTCTGCAAAAAGCAGATCTGACCGAGAAAGATATTGATCTTTTCGTTCTGCATCAGGCAAACTTACGGATCATCGAATCTGTGGCAAAACGGATGAAAACAGACCTTGCAAAATTCCCGGTCAACATTGAAGAATACGGTAATACATCATCCGCCAGCATCCCAATCCTCCTGGATGAACTGAACAAAACCGGTCGCTTCCACAAAGGACAGAAGATTGTTCTCTGCGGCTTCGGTGCCGGACTCACCTGGGGAGCCACACTCATAGAGTGGTAAATATAAAAATAATCAAACAATAAGGAGACTAAGAACATGTTAGAAAAAGTAAAAGAAATCGTAGCAGAAGGACTTGACGTAAACGCAGCAGACCTCACAGAGGAGACAACTTTTGAATCTCTTGGAGCAGATTCCCTTGATCTGATGGATATGGTTATGACATTTGAAGATGAATTTGGTGTGGAAATCGATACGGAAGCAATCGGTGATCTCAAGACAATCGGAAGTGTTGTAACATACATCGAAGGACTGAAAAAATAAGAATCGCAAAAACACAGACAGAAAGAGGTTGTAATATGAAAACAGAAGTAACCGAATTACTTGGAATCGAGTATCCGATCATCCAGGGCGGAATGGCCTGGGTTGCTGAGTATCATCTTGCGGCCGGCGTATCAAATGCCGGCGGGCTTGGGCTCATCGGGGCTGCAAGCGCCCCGGCTGAGTGGGTACGTGAACAGATCAGAGAAGCAAAAAAGCTGACTGATAAACCATTTGGAGTAAATATCATGCTGATAAGTCCTTATGCAGAGGACGTGGCAAAAGTAGTAGCGGAAGAAGGCGTAAAGGTTGTAACGACAGGCGCCGGAAGCCCGGAAAAATATATGAAAATGTGGAAAGAAGCAGGAATTAAAGTCATTCCGGTGGTTGCATCCGTTGCACTTGCAAGAAGAATGGAACGGTGCGGGGCAGATGCAGTTGTTGCGGAAGGATGTGAATCCGGAGGACACATCGGAGAAAATACGACTATGGTACTGGTTCCACAGATTGTAGACGCAGTGAAGATTCCGGTAATCGCAGCCGGAGGAATCGCAGATGGAAGAGGAATTGCGGCAGCATTTATGCTGGGAGCAAAAGCCGTACAGATGGGAACCCATTTTGTTGCGACCGAAGAATCTATCGTACATGAAAATTATAAAAATGCGATCATCAAAGCGAAGGACATTGATTCCAGAGTAACCGGAAGAAGCACAGGACATCCGGTAAGAGCACTTCGCAACCAAATGACGAAAAAATATCTGGACCTTGAGAAAAACGGTGCATCCTTTGAAGAACTTGAGCACCTTACACTTGGAGGCTTAAGAAAGGCCGTTGTAGACGGAGATGTGACAAACGGAAGCGTAATGGCGGGACAGAGTGCAGCCATGGTAAAAGAGATCATGAGCTGTAAAGACCTGATCCAAAAGCTGGTAAGTGAGACGGATGCACTGATTGGAGGCAAAGGATTTTATGAATAAAACAGCATTCATTTTCCCGGGACAGGGCGCGCAGAAGTGCGGTATGGGAAAAGATTTTTATGAAAACAGTGAACTTGCAAAAGAGATTTTTGATACAGCAACAGCAGAGCTGGGACTTGATATGACAAAGCTTTGCTTTGAAGAAAATGAGCAGCTGGATCAGACAGAATACACTCAGGCAGCCATGGTAACAGCCTGTCTTGCAATGACAGCCGAGATTGAAAAGAGAGGTCTTACACCGGATGTGACAGCCGGGCTCAGCCTTGGAGAGTACTGTGCGATCAGCGCAGCGGGAGGCATGCAGCCGAAAGACGCCATTTCTCTTGTGAGAAAAAGAGGGATTCTGATGCAGAATACCGTTCCGACAGGTGAAGGAGCCATGGCGGCAATCCTGGGACTGGATGGAGAAACGGTTGAAAAAGTGACGGAAGAAATTTCGGGTGCGTCTGTGGCAAATTATAACTGTCCGGGACAGATTGTAATTACAGGAAAGACCGCAGCGGTAGAAAAGGCAGCAGAGTCTTTAAAAGCAGCCGGAGCAAAAAGGGCGGTTCTGTTAAATGTAAGTGGTCCGTTCCACTCAAAGATGCTGGAAAGTGCAGGCGAAGAGCTTGCGAAGGAAATGGAGAAGAGAAATTTTGAACCACTTGCCATTCCTTATGTGACGAATGTTACGGCAAAATATGTGACGGATATCAAAGAGACAAAGGCACTTCTTGCAAAACAGATTTCTTCACCGGTACGATGGGAAGAAAGTGTGAGAACTATGATTGAAGATGGTGTAGACACTTTTGTGGAAATCGGACCGGGAAAAACACTCGCCGGATTTATGCGGCGTATCGACAAAGGTGTCAAAGTATATAATATCGGAACCTGGGAAGATATGGAAAAAGTAATTGCTGAACTGGTGTAAAAAACAGGCAATGGAAAGGAAAAGCATATGACAGACAGAGCAAATTTGGAAGGACAGATCGCGGTGGTTACCGGCGCGTCCCATGGAATTGGAAAGGCAATTGCGAAGGAGCTGGCTGCACAGGGAGCAACAGTTGTGATCAATTACAATGGTTCTGAAGCAAAAGCAGATGAAGTAAAACATGAAATTGTAGAAAAGGGTGGATGTGCCCAGTGTATGCAGTGCAATGTGGCAGATTACGAGGGATGTGAAGCATTTATAAAAGCAGTGATCGAGCAGTTTGGAAGAATCGATATTCTGGTAAATAATGCAGGGATCACAAAGGATGGTCTGCTGATGCGTATGAGTGAAGAAGATTTCTCCGATGTCATTGATGTCAATCTGAAAGGAACTTTCCATTGCATCCGTTTTGCATCCAGACAGATGATGAAGCAGAGAAGCGGAAAGATCATCAATCTTGCATCTGTAGTTGGAATCAGCGGAAATGCCGGTCAGGTAAACTATGCTGCATCTAAAGCAGGAATTATTGGAATGACCAAATCTGCGGCAAAAGAACTGGCATCCCGCGGAATCACGGTTAATGCGGTTGCACCGGGCTTCATTGAAACGGAGATGACAGAGGTTCTTTCCGATAAGCTCAAAGAAGAAATGAGAGGTCAGATCCCTCTTGCCAGAATGGGACAGCCAGAAGATGTCGCGAAGGCAGTGGCGTTTCTGGCGTCTGAGCATGCGAGTTACATTACGGGGCAGGTTCTGCAGGTCGATGGGGGGATGGTGATGTAAAAATGGTTGCAGAGAAGGTTGAGGGACAAACTGTACAAAAGATGTCCTTCAAATTCAGACTCGCAAACCATTCCGATGAGCCTCCTAAAACAAGGATTGTGTCAGCAAAGGCTTCCACAATCCTTTGAGTCTCATCTCCATTGCTCGAAAAATGAATTTGAATGACATCTTTTGTACAGTTTGTCATTCAACTTTGTCGAGAAAACCATTTTACATCCTTGAAGTAGTTCAATATACCAAGTGCGGATCGCGGAGGGGAAGAAATTGGTTTTAACTCGCATTTTGAGGGATAGGATTAATAACCTAAAAATACTTATAAGATGATAAATTTTATCAAAAAATGAAACAGTCAACAACACACCAAAAACGTTTCGTGGAAAACGCGTTTTAGCCAGTAGACTTGAGTCCGGCTCTGCACAAATATTCCTGTCGGCATTCTATTTTGTGCAATGGAGAGGAGACTCAAAGGATTATGGAAGCCTTTGCTGACATAATCCTTGGTTTCGGAGGCTCATCGGAATGGTTTGCACAACTTGAATGCCGACAGGAATATTTGTGCAGAGTCGAACACAACCTACATTTCCCGCATTTTCCACCAAAGGAGGCAATATGAAGCGCAGAGTTGTTATTACGGGGCTTGGAGCGATTACCCCGATTGGTAATACAGTAGAAGAATTCTGGAACGGTATCAAAAATGGAACCGTAGGAATCGGTCCGATCACAAAATTTGATACAACCGAATATAAAGTGAAGATCGCAGCGGAAGTCAAGGACTTTGTTGCAAAGAAACGGATGGATTTCAAGGCATCGAAGAGAATGGAAACATTTTCCCAGTATGCGGTTGCAGCGGCGAAGGAAGCGTGTGCGGATGCGGGATTTGAAATTGAAAAAGAGGATCCGTACCGTTGTGGCGTGATCATCGGTTCAGGAATTGGAAGCCTGCAGCAGATCGAGAAACAGTACACGACAATCCTGGAAAAGGGACCGGGAAGGGTAGCACCACTGATGGTTCCGATGATGATTTCCAATATGGCAGCCGGAAATGTATCGATCCAGCTTGGGCTTAAAGGAAAGTGCACAAATGTCGTTACAGCATGTGCAACGGGAACCAATTGTATCGGGGATGCGCTTCGTGCCATTCAGTACGGAGATGCGGACGTAATGTTTGCAGGTGGTACGGAAAGCTGTATCTGTCCGACGGGGATTGCCGGATTTACCGCACTTACCGCACTTACTACCAGAGAAGATCCACTGCGTGCATCAATTCCATTTGATAAAGACAGAAGTGGGTTTGTTCTTGGAGAAGGAGCCGGTGTGGTGGTTCTGGAAGAGCTGGAGCATGCGAGAGCAAGAGGCGCAAAGATTTACGCAGAGCTTGCAGGTTACGGGGCAACCGGAGATGCTTACCATATCACTTCCCCGGCAGAAGACGGAAGCGGTGCGGCAAAGGCGATGGAGCTTGCGATGGAAGAGGGCAGCGTGACGCCGGAAGAAGTGCAGTACATTAATGCACACGGAACCAGCACGCACCACAATGATCTGTTTGAAACCTATGCGATTAAGAAAGCATTCGGCGATGCGGCAAAGGATGTGGTTGTGAATTCAACGAAATCCATGATCGGTCATCTTCTTGGTGCGGCAGGTGCGGTAGAGTGTATCGTTACTGTAAAATCTATTCAGGATGGATTTATCCATCAGACCGTTGGAACAAGGGAATGTGATGAAGAATGTGATCTGAACTATGCAGTTGGCGCACCGGTCGAAAAAGAGATCAAATGTGCGCTCACCAATTCCCTTGGATTTGGCGGACACAATGCAACCCTTCTTTTGAAGAAGTATGAAGGATAGAGGTAGAAGGATGGAATTAGAAAATCTGGTAAAACTGATTCAGACCGTTTCAGATTCGGACCTGACAGGATTTCAGTATGAAGAAAACGGTGTGAAATTGAAAATACAGAAAGAAAAAGAACAGATGGTTGTCAGTACAGGGGCAGCACAGCTGACGACAGTACAAAACGTGCCAGGAGCGCAGAGTAATGCAGTATCGGCACTGAAGTCGGAGGATGGACCGGAAAAAGGGAAAGAAGCAGAAGGGCAGCTGATCAAATCCCCTCTGGTTGGAACCTTTTATGCAGCACCGTCGGAAGAGGCAGCACCATTTGTGGCAGTTGGCGATCATGTGGCAAAAGGACAGACGGTTGCCATCGTAGAGGCGATGAAGCTGATGAATGATATTGAGTGTGATTTTGACGGTGTGGTATCGGAAGTACTCGTGAAAAATGGAGAAACTGTGGAATACGGACAGCCGTTATTCCGAATCGCATAGCTGGATGGAGGGCGAAAAGCATGAAACATTTGGGAATCAAGGAAATTCAGAAAATCATTCCGCACAGACATCCGTTTTTGCTGGTAGATTATATCGAAGATTACGAGCCGGGGGAATATGCAGTTGGCTATAAATGTGTGACTTACAGAGAGGACTTTTTTGCCGGACATTTTCCACAGGAGCCGGTGATGCCGGGAGTGCTGATCGTAGAAGCACTGGCGCAGGTCGGTGCAGTAGCGGTTCTGATGCAGGAAGAAAATAAAGGAAAGCTCGGTTATTTTGGTGGGATTAAGAACTGCAAGTTCCGCAGAAAAGTTGTTCCGGGTGACAAGTTAAAACTGGAAGCAAGAATTATTCGTCAGAAGGGACCACTGGTAATCGGAGAAGCTGTTGCATCAGTGGATGGAGAAGTTGCAGTAAAGGCAGAGTTGTCTCTGATGATCGGGAAGGCGGAAACAGATGATTAAGAAAGTATTGATCGCAAACCGTGGAGAGATCGCAGTTCGGATCATCCGTGCCTGCCGGGAAATGGGGATCGAGACGGTTGCAGTTTATTCAGAAGCAGATAAAGAAGCATTGCATACACAGCTTGCAGATGAAGCAATCTGTATTGGACCTGCACCATCTTCGGAAAGCTATCTGAATATGGAGCAGATCATCAGCGCGACCATCGTGTCGGGAGCAGATGCGATCCATCCGGGATTTGGTTTCCTTTCTGAAAATACGAAATTTGCAGAGCTTTGTGAGAAGTGCAACATCATTTTTATTGGACCGGATTCGAAAGTGATCAGCAGGCTTGGAAATAAATCCGAGGCGAGAAATACCATGGCAAATGCCGGGGTTCCGATCATTCCGGGAAGCCGGGAAGCGATTTATGATGCAGAAAAAGGAAAAGAAGTTGCAAGAGAGATCGGCTATCCGGTGATCGTAAAGGCGGCTCTCGGCGGAGGCGGAAAAGGAATGCGTGTGGCGGAAAATGAAGCCGGATTTGACATGGCATTCCGTACTGCACAGAAAGAGACCAAGGCAGCTTTTGGAGATGACACTATGTACATCGAGCATTTTGTGCAGCATCCGAAGCACATTGAATTTCAGATCATGGCGGATAAGTATGGAAATGTGGTGCATTTAGGAGAACGGGACTGTTCGGTGCAGAGAAATCATCAGAAGATGATCGAAGAATCCCCATGTGCCGTGATTTCGGATGAGCTTCGCCGGAGAATGGGCGAAGCAGCAGTAAAAGCGGCAAAGGCAGCGCATTACGAAAATGCAGGAACCATTGAATTTCTGCTGGAAAAGAGTGGAAAATTTTATTTTATGGAAATGAATACCAGAATCCAGGTGGAGCATCCGGTCACAGAATGGGTGACGGGGATCGATCTGATCAAGGAACAGATCCGGATCGCAGACGGTCAGCGGCTTTCCTTTACGCAGGAAGATGTAAAACTGACCGGTCATGCCATTGAGTGCAGGATCAATGCGGAAAATCCGGAAAAGAATTTCCGTCCGTGTCCGGGAACGATCACCGATATGTACCTTCCGGGAGGAAAGGGTGTGCGGATTGATTCAGCAATTTACAGTGGATACACCGTACCGCCATATTATGATAATATGCTGGCAAAGCTGATCGTATTTGCAAAGAACCGTACTGAAGCGATCCGGAAGATGCAGAGTGCACTTGGTGAGGTAATTATAGAAGGCATTGATACCAATGTGGATTATCAATATGATATTTTGCATGATTCAAAGTATCAGGCAGGAGATTTTGATATTGAATTTATTGCCGAAAAAGAAGCAAAGAATCGGCAAGGTTAGCTCTACAAAAGCGGAGGTAAAGCAATTTGAAACTGTCAAATATGTTTAAAAAAACAAGCAGAAGAGGGTATATATCTCTTGGCGAAGGAAAGCCTGCCCATATGGCACCGGAAGTTCCGGAGGGACTTCTGAAAAAATGTAACGTTTGCAAATCTGCCATTCTGACAGAAGATGTGAAGAATGGATATTATATTTGTCCAAAATGTCAGAATTATTTCCGTGTGCATGCGATGCACCGGATTGAAATGGTAGCAGATGCGGGCACCTTTGAAGAGTGGGACAAGGGACTGACTTCAGGAAATCCGCTGCATTATAAAGGCTATGAAGAAAAGGTAGAAGCACTGCAGGAAAAGACCGGGCTTGATGAGGCGGTTGTAACCGGAAAAGCAAGGATCGCGGGAAATGAAGTAGTTCTTGCAGTCTGTGACGGGCGGTTTATGATGGCGAGCATGGGAAAGGTGGTCGGCGAAAAGATTACCCGTGCAGTAGAAAAGGCAACCAGTGAGAGGATTCCGATTATTATATTTGCCTGTTCAGGAGGCGCCAGAATGCAGGAGGGGATCCACTCTCTGATGCAGATGGCAAAGACTTCAGCGGCACTGAAAAGACACCATGATGCAGGCTGTTTATATGTAAGTGTGCTGACCGATCCGACAACCGGCGGGGTAACGGCAAGTTTTGCCATGCTTGGAGATATCATTCTTGCCGAGCCGGGGGCGCTGATCGGTTTTGCGGGTCCGCGTGTGATTGAACAGACCATAGGGCAGAAGCTTCCGAAAGGATTCCAGAGGGCAGAATTTCTTCAGGAGCACGGATTTGTGGATCAGATTGTGGAGCGTCCGCGTCTTAGGGAGACACTGGCGGAAATTGTAGCAATGCATAAGCAGGGTACATACGATTTGCCAGAAGTAGAAGAAAAGGAAACACAGGCGGTACAGAGGAATCTGACACCATGGGAACGGGTGCAGTTATCCAGAGACAAGGCTCGTCCGGTAGGTGCGGAGTACATTGAAGAATTATTTACAGATTTTATGGAATTTCATGGAGACCGTTATTACCAGGATGATAAGGCGATCATTGGCGGGATTGCAAGATTTCACGGAATGCCGGTGACGGTGATCGCGCAGGCAAAGGGTCGCACGACAAAAGAAAATATCGAGCGTAACTTTGGAATGCCGTCACCGGACGGATACCGCAAAGCCCTTCGTCTGATGAAACAGGCAGAGAAATTTAACCGTCCGGTCATCTGTTTTGTAGATACGCCGGGAGCGTTCTGTGGGCTGGAAGCAGAAGAGAGAGGACAGGGTGAGGCAATCGCAAGAAATTTATTTGAGATGTCAAATCTTCAGGTTCCGATCCTGTCAGTTGTGATCGGAGAAGGTGGAAGCGGGGGAGCTCTTGCGATGGCAACTTCAGATGAAGTGTGGCTTCTTGAAAATTCGATTTACTCCATTCTTTCGCCGGAAGGATTTGCAAGTATCCTGTGGAAGGACAGCAGCCGCGCAAAAGAGGCGGCAGGTGTGATGAAGCTGACAGCAGATCGTCTCCTGAAAGCCGGTATCGTAGAACGGGTGATTCCGGAGCCGGAAAACTTCAATCTGGAAACATTTACAGAAGTGACAGATCCGATGGATGATTATATCAGTATTTTTTTGAAAAAATATGGTGCAATGACAAAGGAAGAACTTACCGAAAAGCGGTATGACAGATTCCGCAGGATGTAATAGAAAGAGGAGAAGAAAAATGAAAGGATTACCGGAACTTGTGATTGGTGATTTGAAAGTAAAAAGACCGGTCATTCAAGGGGGAATGGGAGTCGGTGTGAGCCTTGGGCAGCTTGCCGGAGCGGTTGCAAAAGAAGGTGGAGTCGGGATCATCTCAACCGCACAGATCGGATTTCGTGAACCGGATTTTGAAACGAATACAAGGGCGGCAAATATCCGTGCAATTGGATCTGAATTTCAAAGAGCAAGAGAGACGGCTCCGGATGGCGTGATCGGATTTAATATCATGGTTGCACTGAAGGATTATGACGAGCATGTGAAAGCAGCAGTGGACGCCGGAGCAGATCTGATCGTATCCGGGGCAGGGCTTCCAATCGAGCTGCCGGGACTTGTGGAGGGCAGCAGTACCAAGATCGCTCCGATCGTATCGACTGAAAAATCGGCGAAAGTTATCTTAAAATACTGGGATAAAAAATTTTCCAGAACCGCAGACCTGGTTGTGATCGAGGGCCCCAAAGCCGGAGGACATCTGGGGTTTGACCGGGAGCAGCTGGAAACTTACACACAGGAAAGCTATGATAATGAAATCGAGAGGATCATGGCAGTGGTCAGAAGGTACGCCCAAAAATATCAGGTGCATATCCCGGTGGCAGTAGCCGGAGGAATTTCGGATAAAGATGCGGCAGAGCATGCCTTTTCATTAGGAGCAGATGCAGTCCAGGCGGCAACAAGATTTGTCACGACATGGGAGTGCGATGCGGATCTTAGTTACAAGCAGAGTTATCTGAATGCGAAGAAAGAGGATGTCATTCTGGTGAAAAGTCCGGTTGGAATGCCGGGAAGGGCAATTAAGAATCCATTTATCAGTCATGTAATGGCAGGAGAGAGGGTGAAGCCTAAGAGATGTCTTGGGTGTCTGAAAAACTGTAACCCGGCGGAAGTGCCATACTGTATCACGGAAGCGCTGATCAAAGCGGCAAAAGGTGAGATTGGGGAGGCACTTCTGTTCTGCGGAGCGGATGTGTGGAAAGCAGAAAAAATAGAAACTGTGAAAGAAGTGATTGATTCTTTGTTAGGTGACTGTGTATAATTGAACTAGAAAAAGACACAGCAAGGAGAAGAAGGGGAATTGGACGCATACGAAAGCATCAATAAGATATTGGTACATCTTTTTAATGATATATGGGAATTAGAAGAAAAGGCAGTGATCACAGAAGAATTCAAGGATCTGACGAATAACGATATGCATATTATTGAAGCAATCGGACTTGGGACCGGGAATAATATGTCCACGATCGCGAAGAAGCTCGGAATCACGGTCGGATCACTGACAACTTCGATGAACAGTCTGGTCAATAAAAAGTATGCAGTCCGCCACCGGAGCGAAGAAGACCGGAGGATCGTCAATATCCAGCTGACGGAAAAAGGGGAGAAGGCATATCATCATCATGCGAATTTTCATAAGAAGATGGTAGAAGCTGTTGTTGAGACGCTGGATGAAGAAGAGATTCCGGTTCTGACAAAGGCACTGGACAATCTGTATCAGTTTTTTAAGACGTATAACGGTTAAAATGAAAAATCCTCTGTCACTCTTTCATTAGAAAGGGCAGGCAGAGGATTTTTGGATTCTCCGGCTATACATGGATCCGGTCTAATACTTCTCCGATCGGCTCATGGATCGTCAGAGTTGCGCCTACATCACGGGCAGTTGCATCCTTGTTGATGAGTACCAGATATTTGCCGTGGAAATAATCGATAAATCCGGCAGCAGGGTAGACTACAAGAGAAGTACCGCCGATGATCAGCATATCTGCTTCTGAGATGGCGCGGATACTTTTCTGGATAATCTGATTATCCAGTCCTTCTTCGTAGAGAACTACATCCGGGCGGATAGTTCCGCCGCAATCGCAGGTTGGGATTCCTTTCGATTCTTTTACAAAACGTGCACTGTACTGCTTTTTGCAACGCATGCAGTAATTGCGGTGGATACTTCCATGAAGCTCCAGTACATTTTTGCTTCCGGCAGCCTGGTGGAGTCCGTCGATATTCTGTGTGATAACGGCGGTCAGCTTTCCGGCGGCTTCCAGCTCGGCAAGCTTCAGATGTGCTTTATTTGGTTTCGCATCAAGGAACATCATTTTCTCTTTATAAAAATCATAAAATTCTTCCGTATGCTGCATGAAAAAGCTGTGGCTTACAATCTGCTCCGGTGAGTAGCGGTACTTTTGTTTGTAGAGTCCGTCTGCACTCCTGAAGTCCGGAATATTACTCTCGGTAGAGACGCCGGCACCGCCGAAAAAGACGATTCGGTTGCTCTCGTTAATCATGTCCTGTAACTGTCTGATCTTGTCCATAATTTGATAACCTCTTTTCCTGGAAAATCAAAACCTGTCTTTTTAATCACAGTATACCAAATGAAACGAAAAAAGAGAATAAAATAAAAAAATTCCTTGTCCCAAAAACATGCACCGAGTATACTATAAAGTATTGGATTGTGGAAAATTGGGGAAATCTGCAGACAAAATACATATGTCAAGGAGAGCGTAATATGAAAATGTCAAATATGAGGAATCTGTGTCTGATTTTATTGGGGAATACAGTATATGCACTTGCAATTGTAATGTTTATCCTGCCGAATGATATCATTACCGGAGGGACCACGGGGCTTGGAATTGCCGTGAATCATTATTTTGGATTACAGATCCATACATTTGTACTGATCTTCAACACACTGATGTTTCTTCTGGGGGCTGCAGTGCTTGGTATGAAATTTGCACTTACTACACTGGTCAGTACGTTTTATTATCCGATCATTCTGGGAATACTGGAGAATGTTCCGGTATTACAGAACGTCACAGACGATAAGATGCTTTCAACGATCTGTGGAGGTCTGATGATCGGACTTGGAATCGGAGTTGTTATAAGATGCGGAGCATCAACAGGAGGTATGGATATCCCGCCGCTGGTACTGAATAAGAAATTCGGACTTCCGGTATCTGTTATGCTCTATGTATTTGATTTTGCGATTCTGATCTTCCAGATGGTATTTACCAATAAAGAAGAGATCATCTATGGTATCCTTCTGGTATTGATTTACACGGTGATGCTGGATAAAGTGCTTCTGATGGGATCGACCAGAACACAGGTCAAGATCATTTCCGGAGAGTATGAGAAGCTGAACCATCTGATCCAGGAGAAGCTTGACCGAGGAACTACACTGGTCTACACGCAGACCGGTTATTTGAGAAAGGATCAGCCGATGATCCTTACCGTTGTGTCTAACCGTGAATTGATGCGGCTGAACCAGATCGTGCAGGAGACAGATCCGCAGGCATTTATGATCATTGGCAATGTAAATGAGGTCAGAGGACGGGGATTTTCAACACAGAAAGTATATAAAAACGAAGTGGGCATGAATGAATAAACAAGAGCTTGAGAATGAGGAAGTAAGACAGGAAGAGAAAAAAACAAAGAAGAAAAAGGTCCGGAAAAAGAAGACCATGTTTGGGCATATCCGCAGTATCATCAGTATTCTTCTGGTTGTGGGAATTATCGGAGGAAGCTACTGGTATTACGCATTTCAGTACAGAGCCGAGGTGGAGCCGGAGACAAACCGGAAGGTGACGAATACGGATTCCGTTTATACGATGGAGCAGTATCTGAAAACGCTGAAGCGCAACCAGACTGTTTATAAGTACGCGTGCGATGAAGCCGAAGTGGACAATGACTACGGGACTTATGTTGTGCCTGGACTGAAGTCAACAAGGACGCTGAAAGTAAAAGGGGACGGAGAAGCAGAAGTCTGCACATCCATGACACCACAGGGACTTGCATTTACAGAGGATTATATTCTGGTCAGTGCTTATTGTAAGACAAAGGCACATGATTCGGTGATCTATGTGATCGACAAAGAAAGCAGACGGTTTGTGAAAGAGATTGTGCTGAACACCAAAGCCCATGTGGGCGGAATGGCATACGATACGATGAACCAGATCCTGTGGGTGACAGGACAGGGTTCCACCTGGGCGCAGGCAAATGCGATCACACTGTCTCATCTGGAAAATTATTCCTTTGATGACGGATATCATCCGATTGAATTCGATATGTCTTACAACCTTTATAAGATCAAGAGGGCGTCATTTATGACGTATCATGACGGCGCATTGTTTGTCGGATTCTTTACACAGGATAATGCCAGTGTCATTGAAAAATATCTGATCAATGCAGACGGCACCTTGTATGAAAAAGAAGACATGAACCTGAAACGGACGGTCGGCGTGACGGAGCCGGTTGCCTATGCGGTCAGTATGCAGGTAATTTCCGGTAAGGTGCAGGGAATGGCATTTTACAACAATAAGATCTTGCTTACCCGATCCTGGGGGATCCTGCCATCGGAGGTACAGATCTTCAACTATTCCAGATATGGAATCTTGTCAACCTCCGAAGCTTATAAGACGATCAAGTTTCCGGAGAGGCTGGAACAGATCTATCAGGACGGTGGCAGCATTTATGCACTTTTCGAGTCGGGGGCTTATGCCTACCGGATGTCATCCATTAACCGAATTGACCGTGTTGTGAAGCTGAAAGGAAGCAAACTGGTAAAATAAAGACTGAAATCCATGAAATCTGCTTGAATCGGAAGTAGATTTATGGTAAAATACATGAGTGGTTTAACCATCAGGAGGTGTGATTAGTAATGGAAATTTTAAAAACAGTACTTTTAATTTTATTTGCAATAGATTGTATCGCATTGACAGTAATCGTATTGATGCAGGAAGGTAAGTCAGCAGGTCTTGGGACAATCGCAGGTATGGCAGATTCTTATTGGGGACAGAACAAAGGACGTTCTATGGAAGGCGCACTTGTTAAGTCTACCAAGTTTTTAGCAATTCTGTTTATTGTACTTGCAGCAGTCCTGAACCTGAAAGTTTTTGCATAACGAATGATTGAAAGAAGATGAGGAACACTCTATAGTATCTATAGGGTGTTCCTTTTTTGACAGGAGAAGAGATGGACGAATTATTTGAAAAAAGAAAGATAATTATTTATGAATTTATCTGTGACGAATTTTATGTGCCGATGAAGCTGAAAGAGTTGTCGATGCTGCTTCAGGTCCCGAAAGATCAGAAAGGGGAACTCAAAGCTGTCATGGACAGCCTGGAAAAAGAAGGCAAGGTACATGTCACACAGAAAGGAAAATACATCAAAGGTGAGGCAAAGCAGCTGCGTGGAATGTTCCAGGCAAACGCGAGAGGCTTCGGCTTTGTCACTGTGGAAGGTGAGAGCGAAGATATCTTTATCTCAGAAGATGATATGAACGGTGCCATGCAGGGAGATGAGGTAGAGGTTGTCATCACCAAAGCACCGGAAGGAAAGCGAAGAGAAGGAAAGATCACGAAAATCGTACAGAGGGGAACCCAGCGGATCGTCGGCTATTATCAGAGCCGGAAGAATTTCGGATTCGTTGTGCCGGATAATGAGCGTTTCCTGCAGGATATCTTCGTACCGGCAGAGCGCTCTAAAGGAGCTGTGACCGGGCATAAGGTTGTGGTAGAGCTGACCTCTTATGGGGAGAATGGAAAGAAGCCGGAAGGAAAGATTGTAGAGATCCTGGGGCATGTGACCGATCCGGGAGTTGATATTTTGTCGATTGTCAAAGGATATGATCTGCCAACCGAATTTCCGGAGAAGGTACTGAATCAGGCAGAGCGTGTGGCAAAGGCAGTGACGACCGCTGATATGGCAGGACGTAAGGACGTGCGGAGCTGGCAGACCGTGACGATCGACGGCGAGGATGCGAAGGATCTGGATGATGCGATCACTCTGACAAAAGAGGGAGACCGTTATATTCTGGGCGTGCATATCGCTGATGTGACCAATTATGTGCAGGAGAACAGCGCTCTTGACCGGGAAGCACTGAAAAGAGGTACCAGTGTCTATCTGGCAGACCGTGTGATCCCGATGCTGCCAAGAGTTCTGTCTAATGGAATGTGTTCATTAAACGCAGGCGAGGACCGGCTGGCACTGAGCTGTATCATGACCATTGATGTGAAGGGAAATGTAGTCGATCACCAGATTGCAGAAACTGTGGTAAATGTGGATGAACGCATGAGCTATACCAGTGTGAAAAAGATTCTTGAGGATCGGGATGAGGCAGAATGCGAACGATATCATGATCTGATCCCGATGTTTGAACTGATGAAAGAACTGTCACACATTTTGAGAGAAAGACGCCACAGAAGAGGGGCAATCGACTTTGATTTTCCGGAGGCAAAGATTATTTTAAATGAAAGCGGTGAGCCGGTGGATATTAAGGCTTACGACCGCAACGTGGCAACGAAGATCATCGAGGATTTTATGCTTGTTGCAAATGAGACGGTTGCAGAGGATTATTTCTGGCAGGAGATTCCATTCTTATACCGTGTGCATGAAACACCGGATGATGATAAGATGAAGAAACTTGTGACATTTTTGCAGAATTTCGGATATACCATGCATATGCAGGGAGGACAGGAGATCCGTCCAAAGGAAGTCCAGAAGCTTCTGGATAAGATCGAGGGGACTCCGGAAGAAGTCATGATCTCAAGGCTTGCACTCCGTTCGATGAAGCAGGCGAGATATTCGCCGGATAATGACGGACATTTCGGACTTGCGACCCAGTATTATACGCATTTTACTTCACCGATCCGGCGCTATCCGGATCTGCAGATCCACCGGATCATCAAAGATAATCTTCGAGGCAGGATGAACGATGCAAAGAGGCATCATTATGAAAAAATCCTGCCGGAGGTGGCGATGGAGACAAGCTCCTTAGAGCGCCGTGCGGATGAGGCAGAGAGAGAGACGCTGAAGCTGAAGAAGGTACAGTATATGCGGAATTTCTTCGGACAGGAATTTGAAGGAGTTATTTCGGGTATCACGAAGTGGGGAATCTATGTAGAGCTTCCGAATACCGTAGAAGGTCTGGTGCATGTTACCAATATGACGGACGATCATTATGATTACGACGAAGAACATTATCAGATGATCGGTTCCCATCACAGAAAGACCTACAAGCTGGGGCAGAAGGTGCGTGTGAAGATGATCGATTGTGATGAGATATCAAGAACCATTGATTTTAGACTTGTAAAGGAAAGAAAAGAGGAGAGAGAAGATGGCTAAGGCAAAAGCGCAGGGCAAGATGATTGCGAACAATAAAAAGGCGTATCATGACTATTTTATCCTGGATACTTATGAGGCGGGAATTGCACTTGCAGGTACGGAAGTAAAATCCCTCCGCATGGGAAAATGCAGCATCAAAGAATCCTTTATCCGTATTGAGGATGGGGAAGTGTTCATCTATGGAATGCATATCAGCCCATACGAAAAGGGAAATATTTTCAATAAAGATCCTCTGCGTGTGAGAAAGCTCCTTCTTCACAAATCGGAGATTAACAAACTGATCGGTAAGACAAAGGAAAAAGGAATGGCGATCGTGCCACTGAAGGTGTATTTCAGCAAGAGTCTTGTCAAAGTAGAGATCGGACTGGCAAAAGGTAAAAAACTATACGATAAGCGTGATGATATCGCGAAAAAAGACCAGAAGCGTGAGGCAGAAAGAGAATTCAAGATCCGCAATTTCGGATAAAACAAAACTGTCCCCTTGAAAAAAGTGAAAATTGTATATTTTTACAGAGACAGTGACGCGGTACAATGTTCAATAACCTGATGAATCAATGTACTATAGTGTTTCACAAGGAATAAGAAAGGATGGGACAGACTATGAAAACAAATTCAACCGTTATGAAAATTGCACAGACAGCGCTGTTTGCTGCACTTTGCTACGTAATCTTTACGTATCTGCAGATTAAAATACCGATGCCGGGAGGAGATGCAACATCAATCCATCTTGGAAATGCGTTTTGTGTGCTTGCCGCACTTCTTTTGGGCGGCTGGTACGGCGGACTTGCAGGAGCGATCGGAATGGGAATCGCGGATGTGATGGATCCGATCTATATTACCGGAGCACCGAAGACATTTATCCTGAAGCTCTGCATCGGACTGATCACAGGACTTGTAGCGCATAAGATCGCAAAGATCAATGAAAGTACCGATAAGAAATACATTTTCAAATGGAGCCTGCTGGCATCTGTAGCCGGACTTGCATTTAATGTCATTGCAGATCCGATCGTCGGATACTTTTACAAACAGTACATTCTGGGACAGCCGCAGCAGATGGCAGAGGTTCTTGCAAAATGGAGCGCAGCTGCTACCTTTGTAAATGCAATCCTTTCTACAATCGTTGTAGTGATCATCTACAATGCACTGCGACCGGCACTTGCAAAGAGCGGAATGCTGAAAGTGGGGAAGACAAAAGAAGCGTAAAATGACAGATTGAGTAAATTATATGCGGAGATGCCTTGACATGAGCTTGGATGTCCGCATATAATATATAGAGCAAATGGGAGGGCAGAAGGTTGACTTCTGAACGGATCTTGTTTGCAGAAGCGTATTTTTGATGATACGGCTTCCAAGAACCAGGGCTTGTACTGGTTTCGACGGGGGCACGGAAGTCAAGGAAGCCATCCGTAGCGGGACACTACGTTAAAAGTTCCAACTAAATATAAACGCAGACGAAAATTTAGCGTACGCTGCCTAGTTGCAGCAGTCGGCCTTGAGTCTCTCATCGCTTAAGTAACCGGCTTCGACCAGATGAGGCACTTCGTTTCCAAAGCTTTGAGGGAATGGAAGAATTTATGAAGCTACTAAAGTAAGCAGCCTGTTGTTCGGCGGCTTATGGAGGAAATGTCAAAAGAATGACTGTGATGGGAGATGCCTTTATGGAAGAGCTTTCGGACAGGGGTTCGATTCCCCTCAGGTCCATACCTGTAAAACCGCTGAAAATGAGATGATTCAGCGGTTTTTGAATATGATGAGTCAAAATGAGGAGAGAGCTTTTTGCTCTCTCCTCATTTATCATATACTCTGCATTTAACAATATCGGTCTCTCTTTTTCTGCAACTGATTTTCCAATGGAACGATGTTTACATATTCGGCATGATTCTCTTCGATGCATGTCCTGACGGCATCAATGTCATCCGGATGGATCAGAAGCGCCATTCCGCAGGCAGCTTTGCCGTCAGTGTCACGCGGGGCAGGTGCAATACGGTTAGGAAGGCCTTGCTTATCCAGAAGCTCATGGAGCATCATGCCCTGTGTGTGATTGTCAAAGAGAATATAATAGCGGATATGTTTATTTTTTTCTTCCATTTTACTGATTCAGCATCTCCACAAATGCTCCGATTCTTGTACGAAGCTGTTCAGCATCTTTATCGGTGTAATCTGTTTCCAGAGAGAGTACCGGAATATTTTTCGCCTTCAGTGCTTCAGAAACTGCAAGTTTTTCTGTGTCGTACAGGCAGCAGAACATCAGACTGCAGTCGATGACGCCGTCCACCTGATATTCGTCGACCATACGGAGAATATCGTCGATACGTCCCGTATTTGGTGTGAAGCATGCACAGTTTGTCTTCATGTAACGTTTGGACAGATTCATGAACTGTTCATCCAGTGTTTCACCGGATTCGTCTACAAGATTTTCAAAATATCTTGTTCCTGTACACATCTCTTCGCAGACAACAGCAGCGCCGCTTGTCTCGATGATGTTATGTAATTTCCAGTTCGGAACTGCAAGAGGCGTTCCTGTGATCAGGATACGTTTTGTGCCTTCTGGTACAACAGATACACCATCCTTGATTCGTTGTTCCAGTTCGTCAGCCAGACGGTTACACATCTGGGCGCAGCGTACCGGATCATCGAAGAAGGAAATCTGGGTCATGAGCAGAGCATCTCGTCCGGAAATCGGCAGACATTTTGATTTTCTGCAGTCATAAACTCTCTGAAGAGCTTTACGTTTCTCATTGCAGATATTGATCGCTTCCGCAAGGTTTTCCGGTGTGATTTTGTTTCCGGTAAATTCTTCTACAATCTTTGCAAAATCTGTAATTTCTTCTTTCCATTTGATAATATCTTTTTCACGCTTCATCTGTGGAACGTCCATAATATGCATTGGAACGTCTTTTCCAAGGATTTCGTAAGCTTTCTTCTTGCCGTCGCAGGTAGTTTCCCCGATATACATATCTGCGATACGGAAGAATGGGCAGGTGCGTCCAAGTCTTGCTCCTACAGAAGCTTTTACAAGCGGACAGACATTTTTCGGAAGGACTTTTTCGCCGTCCGGAACCCAGAACTGGGAACCGCCGCAAAGTCCGGTTACGATACCATTTGCAGCGATGATTACTTCATCCGGTACATAAACGCAGAATGTTCCGAATACTTTACGTCCTTTTTTCTGCTCTTCAAGTAATTCAGCCGGGCGGATACCGTGAACCTCAGCAATGACCATATCCCAGAAATCCATTGCTTTCGGACGGTTTTCCTGTGTCATAAATACATCCCCAACTGCTGTCGGAAGAACCTGACAGAGATTGTCATGATTTTTGACATCCATCCCAAGGTCTTCCCACATTTTTTCATAATCAGCCATTTCATTTCCTCCTTTTATACAATGACGATTTGTTAGTATTCATATATTTTGTCGCTATCCATATAAAATATTGTACAAAATGACGAATGAGTTAGTCAATGCATATGGTGAAATGTGTAAAATAACTATAAATAGGACGATATATAGAAAAAATGAATTATTGAAATACGTTTTACGTATAACCATGCAAATGTGGAATGTTGAAACTATAAAATCCTTATGATATACTGAGACAACAGATTAACGTATAGAATAGAAATTGAAGAAAACAAATTTATTAAAAATTAAAATATAAAGACTGAGGTGGAAGAGTATGCTGGAGACCGAAAGATTAATATTGAGAAAATGGACAGAGGAAGATGCGGAGAGTCTGTTTGAATATGCAAAAGATCCGGAGATCGGACCTGCTGCAGGATGGCCGCCGCATAAGAGTGTGGAGGAAAGCAGAGCTGTCATCAAAAATGTATTTGATGGAGCAGAGTGCTACGCAATCTGTGAAAAGGAAAAGAATATTGCGATAGGTGCTGTGGAACTGAAACTGAATGGATACACGAATAAAACAAAGCGTGACGATGAGTGCGAGCTTGGATATTGGCTTGGACAGCCATTCTGGGGAAGAGGCTATATGCCGGAAGCTTCCAGAGAGTTATTGAGACATGGATTTGAAGATCTTGGCATGACAACAATCTGGTGTGCTTATTATGATGGCAATCTGAAATCAAAAAGAGTGCAGGAAAAGCTGGGATTTGTTTATCATCATACCTGTAATGAAGTTCCTGTGCCGCTTTTACATGAGGTGCGGGTCGAGCATACGAATGTTATGACAAAAGAGCATTGGGAAGAAATCTACAGGTAATGGTCTGGAAAGCAGGAAGTAAGGGGGAGATATGCTGACGGAAAAAGAGAAAATCTGTAAAAAAACTAAAAAAAGTATTGACATTTGTAGAAAATAATAGTAGACTAAACAAGTCGCATAAATGTGATGAGGGATCATAGCTCAGCTGGGAGAGCATCTGCCTTACAAGCAGAGGGTCATAGGTTCGAGCCCTATTGGTCCCACTACAACATAAGTTGTAAATTTCATATGGCGGGATAGCTCAGTTGGCTAGAGCACGCGGTTCATACCCGCGGTGTCGCTGGTTCAAATCCAGTTCCCGCTACTTACGAAGGAGTCCTTGTGTGAGGGCTTCTTTTTTTACATAGCAGAAAGTTTTACATTATCTAACGTCTTAGAACTTCTACATATACAATAACGAATATCCCCACAACCAATAACCTTGAACGTCAGTTGCATGAAGACTGGTGTCACAGCCTTATTCGTCAAATAACTTTTATCTATTCCCTCATGCCATTATTTTCCTTGCACCCTCTCACAAAATGAATTATCCTAAAATGGAACACAAATTGCGAAAAACAGGAGGACATAGAACATGGCAAAGATCGATCATGCAGCAATTAGAACGGCGTCTTATGAGGATGCGCAGAAATTCTTTGAAGATGTATTTGAAATGCATATGTGGAGAGAAATCGGTGAAAAGCCGGAAAGAAAATGCTGGTACGAAGAAGGAATCCAGCTCTGTGAAAGGGAAGAAATCGATACAGAAGGAGAAAATGGTTACGACCATATTTCAATTGCTGTAGATTCTGTGGAAGAGACAATGGAAAAGATTAAAGTCTATCCGGTAAAAGAAATCAATGACCACTGGTTTTCATTGCCGAATGGAACGAAAATAGAATTAAAACTTCTGGAAAACTGGAAAGTAAATAAGTAAGATCCGGAAGAGATTATTTTCGGGCAGGTGAAACAATATGCGAAAGATCAGTAAGGAATTATATTTGACGGGGCAGATCTTTCTGAGATAAGAAAAAGATAGAGTACGTTTATAAGAAAGGAGATTCTTTAAGACGTATTCTATCTTTTTGCTTATGCCTTTAATAAAGTGTCAATCAGCCGAGATGCTTCACTGCGCGTGATCGTATCCGGATTCCATTCCGGTACTTTTTTCTTCTGGCTGCACAGTCTCTGTAAAAGTGCAACCTGTTTTGCTGTGGCAGGCTGCACTTTTTTTATTTTGTATGTAAGCTGCTGTGGCTTGAAAAGAGAAGGATCCTCATTTTCGAAATAGTGTGCCAATGTCTGATACAGTTTTGCTGTGGCAAGCGCATCATAGTAGGCGCGGTGCGCAGCTTTATTTTCAATCTGGTAGTATTCACACAGACTGGAGAGACTTTTGGAGGGAAGTGATTTTAAGGTGCGCTGGGCGATCTTAAATGTGTCGATTCCAAATTTTTCAAAAGTAAGTCCTAAATTGGAAGCACCTGATTTCATGAAGCTGTAATCAAAGCCTACATTGTGGCCGATCAGGACATCATCTTCACAGAATTCAAGAAAATCACTGATCACAGCATCGGCAGGTCTGGCATTTGCAACCATTTCATTCGTAATGCCGGTGAGATTCGTGATCATCGGGGAAATCTCTTCCTGTGGATGAATGAATTCCATAAAACGTTCGGCAACCTTTCCGTCACGGACTTTCAGTGCTCCGATTTCAATAATTTCATTATATAGTGGGTCAAGCCCGGTTGTTTCCAGGTCAAAACAGACATAGGATTTTAGCATTTCAAAACCTCCGTTTCTGAAATCCTATTTTAACAGATGCGAGGAGAAAGTGCCATAGTTTTCTTGATACAAATCTCTCCGGATGGTAAGATACAGGTATATTTGCCGGTGTAAAAGAATTTTGACAGGCAAAAATGCCATTTGTAAAAGATGTTTGATAGACTTTTGGTGTTCTATATGGAATGATGTCCGTGAAAGGAAGAAACAGGAATTATGGAAATAGGGAAGAAACTAAAAAATGCACGGATAGAAGCCGGGCTTACCCAGGAGAAGGCTGCAGAGAAAATCGATGTTTCCCGCCAGACTATTTCCAATTGGGAAAATGAAAAATCGTATCCAGATATTATCAGTGTCATTGCACTTAGTGAACTATATTCCGTAAGTCTTGATGAACTGTTGAAAGGAGATCAGAAGATGGCAGAACATCTGGAAGAGAGTACAAATGTTGTAAAAAGCAACAAAAAACTGACTGGAGCAATTCTTTTAAATATTATACTGATGATACTGTTGATTGCGCTGAACATGCTGTTGCCGGAAGGAACCTATTATCTGGTAATTGTATTTTGTGTGGTAATCATGAGTTCATCGGCATTGCTTTATCAGATTATCAAACGGATTTAGGAGGCAGATTATTATGGGATGGAATCAAATAGCAGCAGTAGCAAGCGGAGCAATTGCGTTGGTAGGAGCAATCTGCACCGCATGGCAGATTTATCAGATGACGGTATCAGATGCAAAAGCAAGAGGCTTAAAGCACCCGAAATTCTGGGGATTTTGGGCGATGAATGGAAATAATTCAAGTGGACTGATTCTTTATCTGATCGGTAGAAGAAAATATCCGGTCCAGAATATGAGCATCGAAGATCAGGAAAAGATTGAAACAAGAAAAAAGGCAGCAGGAGCTGCGCTTGTGTTTATGACACTTGGGGCGATTGGATTTGTGATCAATATCATGCGGATTTATATTTAATGAAGAATACGAAGAGCGGTATAGACGTTAAAAATCTATACCGCTTTTTCCAGTTCTTTTTGCATATCGATAACTTTTTCATAGATTGCATTAGCAAGTGCAGCGTGACCGGCTGCATCCAGATGCTCGCGATCTGTGGTGCTTGGAGATGCAAATGCGGAGGCATCCAGAAATGCTGCATGATGCAGAAGTGCCACTTTGTGATATTCTTCAGCAAGCTTTTTTGAAACTTCTACGGATTTTTCATCAAATTCCGGATCAAAGCCAGGATCGCCAACACCTTCACCCAGATGAATCGGTGAAATGACGAGGAGATCAAAAGGCTGGGAAGCGTTTTTTCGGGCTTTTTGGATGACTTGAGCCAATCCTTTGGCAATGGTTCCTGCGGACGCATTGTATCTTGTTTTGCAGTCGTTGGTTCCGAGCATAACGATAAGGAGATCGATGGGGTTATGCATTTCCATCGTGACACCGATCAGATCAAGTCCACGACGTCCCTCACGAAGATCATCCTGAAATACAGTGGTTCTTCCACAAAGACCTTCTTCGATCACACGGTGGTCAGCACCCAGCTTCTTCTGAAGCAGACTGGTCCATCGGGTGTCGGTGTCAAATCTGCCGGTTCCGTCCGGTTTGTAGCCATATGTGTTTGAGTCGCCAAAGCATAAGATGTTCATTCTGTGTCACTCCTTTATAAACCTACTAAATTGATATGTTATATATGATAAATGAGATTGTTGGAAAAGTCAAGAGGTAAAATTGTATTGGAAAGGTTTCGGAAAGGTTTTGAAATTTACCTGGATTTTAATTTACATCTGTATAAAGCAAAGATATACTAATGGGTGGAGGATAAAAATTATGAAGAATAAAAGAGAAGTGTTGGTTAAACTTTTTCTATCTACATTATATCTAAGTGCATTTACATTTGGCGGCGGTTATGTGATCGTTACGCTGATGAAGAAAAAGTTTGTGGATGATTATCATTGGATTGAAGAAAATGAAATGCTGGATCTGGTGGCAATCGCGCAGTCAGCACCGGGACCGATTGCGGTAAATGGGGCAATCGTGGTTGGGTATAAGCTTGCCGGCCTTACAGGAACACTGGTTGCAATTATTGGAACGATTATTCCACCGTTTGTGATCATTTCTTTGATCTCTGCTTTTTATCATGCATTTCGGGATAATTATCTGGTGAGTCAGATGCTGGAAGGGATGCAGGCAGGTGTCGGAGCTGTGATTGCCTCGGTCACTTATGAAATGGGATGTGGAATTATAAAAAAGAAAGATAATGTGGCAACGATTGTTATGATTGCAGCCTTTATAGCAGCCTGTGTATTGGGAATCAATGTGATTTATATTGTGATTGCAAGTGGAGTTTTTGGTGTAATCCGGACAATCTGGAACAGATGGAGGAAAAGAGTATGATGTATATACAATTATTTTTAAGCTTTTTTCAGATCAGCTTGTTCAGCTTTGGAGGTGGATATGCGGCACTTCCACTGATCCAGGGGCAGGTCGTAAATGTGCATCACTGGCTCAGCATGACGGAATTTACGGATCTGATCACCATTTCCCAGATGACTCCGGGACCGATTGCGATCAATGCAGCAACCTTTGTTGGGATGAAACTGACCGGAATGCCGGGAGCGGTTGTGGCTACACTTGGATATATCACACCATCTTGCATTATCGTGACGATCATTGCAAAATTGTACCTAAAATACCGGGAAATGGACATGCTGCAGGGAATACTTGGAGGGATCAGACCGGCGGTGGTCGCACTGATCGGATCGGCGGGAATTTCCATTTTGCAGACAGCATTCTGGGGAGTTTCCGGGAAAATGGTGATATCTGATACCAGTTGGCTGATGGTTGGAATATTTGTGGTATGTGTGATCTTGCTCAGGAAGGTGAAGATGAATCCAATCTGGGTGATGTTGCTGGCCGGGGTGATGAAAGTGTTTGTTGCGGTGGCAGGAAAGATATAAATCTGGTATGATTGTAGTGAAAGGTTGGGTGAAGATTGATGGAGATTATTTGTTTTCATAATCCAGATGAAGAAAATGGATATTTAGGAATTGGTATTTATCAGAATGTGCGGTAAAAGATCAGATATGGGGAATTGGGTTATCCATGAAAGACGAGAACAGATTTGATCTGGATAAGTGGAAAGGTCAGAACTTACTTGGATATGCTTTGATGATGGTGAGAGAACAATTTAGTTATGGAGGAAGATGAAAATGAAGAATGTTTTAACGGACTTTTCTTACCCAAATCATTGCGGGTTAGTAAAAGATATGGTATATTTAAAGTATATTTTTGTCAAAATGTACAAAAATAAGAACAAATTATAGTAGGGAGTGGTCAAGATGTATCAGGAAGAGTACAAACGTTGGCTGGAAGCAGATCTGGAAGATGCCGATCTGAGTCCGGAATTAGCGAGAATTGAAGGAAATGACGAAGAGATAAAAGATCGTTTCGCTGTAGCTCTGAAGTTTGGAACAGCCGGACTTCGTGGAGTTCTCGGAGCAGGAACGAATCGTATGAATATTTATGTAGTACGTCAGGCAACACAGGGACTGGCGAACTGGGTTAAGACACAGGGTGGCACACAGACTGTGGCAATCAGCTACGACAGCCGTCTGAAGAGTGATGTATTTGCAAAGACAGCAGCAGGTGTTCTGGCAGCAAACGGAATCAATGTCAGAATCTATGACGCGCTGATGCCGGTGCCGGCACTTTCATTTGCGACACGTTATTATAACTGCAATGCAGGTGTTATGGTAACTGCATCCCACAACCCGGCAAAATACAATGGTTATAAAGCATATGGACCGGACGGATGCCAGATGACAGATGATGCAGCAGCAATCGTATATGCTGAGATCCAGAAGACAGATGTCCTCACAGGTGCAAAATACATATCTTTCGCAGAAGGTGTAGAAAAAGGGCTGATTCGTTTTGTAGGAGATGACTGCAAGAAGGCACTTTATGAAGCAATCGAATCACGTCAGGTAAGACCGGGACTTTGCAAGACAGCAGGACTGAAGCTGGTATACAGCCCACTCAATGGTTCAGGACTTGTTCCGGTAACACAGGTATTAAAAGACATCGGAATCACAGATATCACAATCGTTCCAGAACAGGAATATCCAAACGGATACTTCACGACCTGCAGTTATCCGAACCCGGAAATTTTTGCAGCTCTGGAGCTTGGACTTAACCTTGCAAAAGAGACAGATGCAGATCTGATGCTTGCAACAGATCCGGATGCAGACCGTGTAGGTATTGCAATGAAGTGCCCGGATGGTTCTTACGAACTGGTAAGTGGTAACGAAGTCGGTGTTCTGCTTCTCGATTACATCTGCGCAGGACGTATTGAAAAAGGAACCATGCCTGAGAAAGCAGTTGCTGTAAAATCAATCGTATCTACTCCGCTTGCAGATGCAGTTGCAGAGCATTACGGTGTAGAACTCAGAAGCGTACTTACCGGATTCAAGTGGATCGGTGACCAGATCGCACAGCTTGAAGAAGCCGGAGAAGTAGACCGTTTCATCTTTGGATTTGAAGAGAGCTACGGATACCTTGCAGGACCGTATGTACGTGATAAAGATGCTGTTATCGGATCTATGCTGATCTGCGAAATGGCAGCTTACTACAGAAGCATCGGAAGCTCACTGAAGCAGAGACTGGAAGAAATCTACGCGCAGTACGGACGTTATCTGAACAAAGTAGACAGCTTTGAATTCCCGGGACTTAGCGGAATGGACAAGATGGCAGGTATCATGGAAAATCTTCGTAAGAATCCACTCACAGAAGTAGCCGGAATCAAAGTTGCATCTGTTACAGATTACACCAAACCGGAAGAAACCGGACTTCCTTCTGCGAATGTACTGATCTACAAACTGGAAGATGGCGAGACTGTTATTGTTCGTCCTTCAGGAACAGAGCCGAAGATTAAGATCTATTACACAACACTTGGAAAAGATCTGGAAGAAGCACAGGCAAAGAAAGACAAATTCGCAGAAGCGTTAAAGCCGATCATGGCGTAGCAGTCAAAAGCTGATTTTGGAGAATGAGTCTGATCTGAATTTGCAGAGAATCAGGCTTGACAGAAAAGAACCTGGCCGATATAATAATTTTTATCGATAAGGGAGTAGTTGGCGCGATGACGTAGCTTTGTCAACATACTGACAGCAATGGCTGTCTGGCATAGCTTTAAATAATGAGACTTATTCGTAGTATTTTATGCTACGAATAAGTCTTTTTTTGTGCATACGATGAGCCAAGTGCAGATTTGTGCTTGCACAAGTATCTGCATTTGGCGAATGTACATCATCAAGCTGTTAAGCGAGATGGTGTACAAAGTATACAAATCGAGTAGGAGTCAGCCTGCTCGATTATATACGATGAGCCAAGTGCAGGCAAAGCATTGCCGCAGACAATTATTTTCACATTGGATAAGATGATTAGCTTTAAAAAGGAGAAAAATTATGGGTTTAATTGAATTGTTTTTGATTGCAGTAGGGCTGTCCATGGATGCATTTGCAGTTTCTGTCTGTAAAGGACTTGCTATGCCGAAGTGCACTTTCAAAAAGGCGGCTATTGTTGGCTTATGGTTTGGCGGATTTCAGGCATTGATGCCGGCAATTGGTTATGTTTTAGGAGCGCAGTTCCAGGAAGCCATTGCTTCTATAGATCACTGGATCGCATTTGTATTACTTGCGCTGATTGGTGGAAATATGATTCACGAAGCATTGGACAATGACGAAGAGGAAGCCGATGCAAGCCTGAATGTGAAGACCATGTTCCTTCTCGCAGTAGCAACCAGCATTGATGCACTCGCTATAGGAATTACCTTTGCATTTCTTAAGGTAAATATTATTCCGGCGGTCTGTTTTATCGGAATCGTGACCTTCATTATTTCCTTTGCCGGAGTAAAGATTGGTAATGTCTTTGGAGCCCGCTATAAGAACAAAGCCGAAATTGTCGGTGGGATCATCCTTATTCTGCTTGGTCTGAAGATTTTGTTAGAGCATCTTGGCTTTTTGGGATAAAAATAAATACGAAACTACGATCCTGTTGTTCTTCTTTCACATAAAGAACACAATTATCTGCTATTCTGGTGTATAATTAGAAATAAAGTGATAAAAGGAGCCCGTGAGAGTTATGGATAAACTGAAAATTCTTGTAGTAGATGATGAAAGCCGTATGCGCAAATTGGTGCGCGATTTCCTGGAAAGAGAAGGATATGCTGTACTCGAAGCCGGAGACGGTATGGAAGCAATGGACATTTTTTATGAGGAAAAAGATATTGCACTGATCATCCTGGATGTCATGATGCCGCATATGGATGGCTGGCAGACCTGCCGTGAGATCCGTAAAGAATCAAAGGTTCCGATCATTATGCTGACCGCAAGAAGTGAAGAGAGGGACGAGCTTCAGGGGTTTGAACTCGGTGTAGATGAGTACATTTCCAAACCGTTCAGCCCGAAGATCCTGGTTGCAAGAGTTACTGCGATTCTGCGCAGAACCAATGCGCTTGCTTCGGATGATCTGCTTCATGCGGACGGGATCGAGATTGATAAAGCAGCACATATGGTGAAGATCGATGGAAAACCGATCGAACTCAGTTACAAAGAGTTTGAACTTCTGACTTATTTTGTGGAGAATCAGGGGATCGCTTTATCGAGAGAGAAGATTCTTAACAATGTATGGAATTACGATTATTTCGGGGATGCCAGAACCATTGATACCCATGTAAAGAAGCTGAGAAGTAAACTTGGTGATAAAGGAGATTATATTAAGACTATCTGGGGTATGGGGTATAAATTCGAGGTACAGTCATGAAATATTCAATAAAAAGACAGATGATGACTGTTTTTGTAGGTCTGATTCTGTTTATGATCGTTGTATTTATGATCGTCAACGGAAGCTTTCTGGAGAAGTATTATATTTCCAATAAGAAATCAGAATTTATAAAGGCCTATACAATGGTGCAGGAAGGTGTGGAGAACGGGACAATCAATTCTGAGACACCGGAAAAAGACCTGGGAAGATTTACAGAGAAAAATAATATTTCCATTGCAGTCATCGATTCAGAATACAATGTGGTTTATACTAATGTAAGAGAAAAACAGATGATGGTCGTACAGCTTTTCGGATATCTGTACGATAAGAATCATCAGGAGGTTCTGGAAAAAACGGACAGTTATGATATCTGCAAGTCGGTTGATCCGCAAAATAATACAGAGTACCTGACCATGTGGGGAAACTTTGACAATGGTGATATCTTTATCATGCGAAGCCCGCTGGAGAGTATTCGTTCGGCAGTCACGATTTTTAACAGATTTATCGGAGTCGTCGGCGGAAGTGTGATTCTTGTGAGTGTATTGCTTGCGTGGTATTTCTCAAAAAGGATCACGGAGCCGATCATGGAGCTCGCAACACTTTCACAGAAGATGGCCGATCTGGATTTTGATGCAAAATATACCAGCGGCGGAAGCAACGAAATCGGTGTACTGGGAGAGAACTTTAACCGGATGTCAGAAAGACTTGAGCAGACGATTTCCAATCTGAAAGAAGCCAACTATAAATTGCAGAAAGACATTGAGCAGAAAGAAAAACGAGAAAATATGCGAAGCGAATTCCTGGGGAATGTTTCCCATGAACTGAAGACGCCGATTGCCCTGATCCAGGGATATGCAGAAGGTCTGAAAGAAGGAGTCAATGATGATCCGGAGAGCCGGGAGTTCTACTGTGAAGTCATTATGGACGAGGCAGGAAAGATGAACCGGATGGTGAAGAATCTACTTGCCCTGAACCAGCTGGAATTTGGTGAGGATGATGTACAGTTTGAACGGTTTGATATTACTTCATTGATTTCGGGTGTCCTGCAGAGTCTGGATATTCTGATCGAGCAGAAAGAAGCACAGGTGATTTTCCGCCACAAGAACCCTGTTTATGTTTGGGCAGATGAGTTTAAGGTTGAGCAGGTTGTCCGGAACTATGTCAACAATGCACTGAACCATATCGATGGTGAGAAGGTGATCGAGATCAAGATCACCCAGGAAAATGATATGGCAAAAATTACCGTATTCAATACCGGAACGCCGATTCCGGAGGAAGATCTGCCACATATCTGGGAGAAATTCTATAAGGTTGATAAGGCAAGGACCAGAGAATACGGTGGAAATGGTATCGGGCTTTCCATTGTGAAGGCGATCATGGACTCCTTTGGAAAAGGATACGGTGCGATCAATCATACAAATGGTGTTGAGTTCTGGTTTGAACTGGACATGAAATAAACGCAAATCTTGCAATTCACACTGTAACGTGGTACATTATAAAAGAGCTTATTACTGATTGACACAGGGAAGAAGATTGTGACATGAGCGGAAAAAGCTCTTTTGAATAACTACAAGAATATAAAAATCGTGAGGATATGCGGATGATAGCGATTATTGATTATGATGCAGGAAACATTAAAAGTGTAGAAAAAGCGTTAAAATATCTTGGTGAGGATGCGGTTATCACAAGAGACAGAGAAGAGATACTTTCTGCCGATAAAGTGATCCTTCCGGGAGTCGGTGCATTTGGCGATGCCATGTACAATCTGAAAAAATATGGATTGGATGAAGTGCTTCGCGAAGTAGCAAAGAGACAAATCCCGCTTCTTGGAATCTGTCTTGGGCTTCAGCTTTTGTTTGAAAGAAGTGACGAGACGCCAGGTGTGGAGGGGCTTGGTATTCTAAAAGGAGAGATCCTTAGAATTCCGGACTGTCCGGGACTTAAGATCCCGCATATGGGATGGAACTCTCTGAAGCTTCAGAATGACGGCAGATTGTTTAAAGATTTACCTGAAGAGCCGTATGTATATTTTGTTCATTCCTACTATTTGAAAGCAACAGATGAAAGTATTGTAAAAGCGACAACCGAGTACAGCATGCATATTCATGCTTCGGTTGAACAGGGAAATGTATTTGCCTGCCAGTTCCATCCGGAAAAGAGCAGTGATACAGGACTTCAGATACTGAAAAATTTTGTAGAATTGTAGGAGGGCAGACAGTGTTTACAAAGAGAATTATCCCATGTCTTGATGTGAAGAACGGACGGGTTGTAAAAGGTGTGAATTTTGTGGATCTCAAAGATGCAGGAGATCCGGTTGAGATTGCGAAGGCTTATGATAAGGCAGGTGCGGATGAACTGGTATTTCTGGATATCACGGCATCTTCGGACGACAGAAGCACGGTGGTTGACATGGTGCGTAAAGTTGCTGAGTGTGTGTTTATTCCATTTACGGTAGGTGGTGGAATCCGGACCGTTGACGATTTTAAGGCATTGCTTCGGGAAGGTGCGGACAAGATTTCCATCAATTCTTCTGCAATCAATCGACCGGAACTGATCCGGGAAGCAGCGGAGAAGTTTGGAAGCCAGTGCGTGGTTGTCGCGATTGATGCGAAAAGAAGAGAAGACGGCAGTGGGTGGAATATCTATAAAAATGGCGGACGCATTGATATGGGAATTGATGCGGTCGAGTGGGCGAAGAAAGTAGAAGCACTTGGTGCAGGAGAGATTCTTTTGACCAGTATGGACTGTGACGGCACGAAGGCCGGATACGATCTGGAGCTGACAAGGACGATCGCGGAAAATGTATCAATTCCAGTAATCGCATCTGGAGGAGCAGGTAATCTGGAGCATTTCTACGAAGCACTCGGTGAAGAGGGGAAGGCAGACGCGGCACTTGCGGCATCCCTGTTCCACTATAAAGAGCTGGAGATCAGAGAAGTAAAAGAATATTTGAGAGAAAAAGGCGTATCGGTACGTCTGTAGAGAAAAGGTGGGGAATATGGCAGCAATTAACAATGACTGGCTGGATGCACTGAAAGGTGAATTTTCCAAGCCATACTATAAGAAACTGTTTGAAACAGTGAATCAGGAATACCGGACACACCGGGTATATCCTCCGGCAGATGATATTTTCAATGCATTTCATCTGACACCGCTTAAGGATGTCAAGGTTGTGATCCTTGGTCAGGATCCATATCATGGAGATGGACAGGCAGAGGGGTTAAGCTTTTCTGTGAAACCAGGGGTTGATATTCCACCGTCACTGGTGAATATTTATCAGGAACTGCATGATGATCTGGGATGTACGATCCCAAGCCACGGCAATCTGGTGAAATGGGCGGAGCAGGGAGTACTTCTTCTCAACACGGTTCTTACGGTAAGAGCACATCAGGCTAATTCACATCGTGGAATTGGCTGGGAAGAATTTACAGATGCAGCAATCCGTGTACTCAATATCCAGGACAGGCCGATCGTATTTATCCTGTGGGGAAGACCGGCACAGATGAAAAAGAGAATGCTGACCAATCCGAACCATTTGATCCTGGAAGCACCGCATCCGAGTCCGCTTTCTGCGTATCGTGGATTTTTCGGAAGCAAACCGTTCAGCCAGACAAATAAATTCCTTGAGGCGCATGGTGTAGAGCCGATCGACTGGCAGATTGATGAACTGTAAAGAATAAAAAATAGAGATTTCGGGCAGACTGTGAAGATTTATTTGCAGTCTGTTTTTCCTTTTTTATTTCATAGGAACTTCCTATGAAACAAAAGGCACTACGTGTCGGAGATGCACATTCTTTTTGTTACTGTTCACAGTACAATGTCATTTAGTTAACGTTTAATCAGGAAGTGAATTCTTACAGAACAAATTACAGATGAGCCTTAGTGGAACCGTTTTACAGATATGTTTACGATTTACTCATGAAGGAAAGCATGACAAGAAGACAGATTGCAAATCTGCCTCAAAACGGATTATAATGATATAGGTGTCTATGCTGCCCGATATATAAAATATCGCGGTCTTCGGAAATGAGCCGTTTGGAGTCTTGGGTATTGGCGTTCATTCCTGATAGGGATCAATTCCTTTTTCAGCAGGGACATCACATCATATTGGTCTTTCTCCGTGGTCAGACGGAGAAAGGCTCTGCAGATATGGGCAGCCATAGTGAAATTGACTTTGTATTCATGTTTTGTCCTATGTTTTTCCAGTAGTGTGTAGTTTATCATTGTTTCGGTTATGTTATACGCAAGTAGCCTTGCCCATATTTCCTGTTTCACGTATTCGGGTTTATACGCATGGAAATTACTCAACCCAATGGTATATTTCAGTTTCCTAAATGAGGATTCAATAGACCATCTGGCATTGTACAAGGTTTTGATACGTTCCACAGGGAATTCATCACGTGGCAGATTGGTCACGATGCACTCGTATGTAGAAGTGCTGATAGGGAAGCGTAGAATACGGAAGGACAGCTCATATGTATCATAACTTCCATATTCAATGTAATCGAAAGCAGCTGCCTGATCAACAAAGCGTATGTAACCTTCTGTGTGGATGTCTGCCAAAACTTTTTTCGAATGGCTCCGAACCAGTATGACGCTGACATCAATATCGAAGGATTCCGCATCTGGAAAATTAAAATTGCCGACCAGTCCTTTGGAATGGATATCCTTGGTACGGAACAGGAAATACTGTCCCTGTTCCACAACATGTGCCATGTTGTTATAAGAGCAATAGCCGCGGTCACCGATATAGATATTTTTTATTCCATCCAAAACATCGTGCCGGTCAACAGTAGTAGTCTGGTGATGAGAAAGCCGGAGTGCTGAAAAAAGTGCAGGTAGAGCCATCGGCAGCCAGGAAACGGTAATGCGAATCCATAAAGGAAGCGGGCGGCAATTCCATGGAAGTGGAATTAAAGTGCCGGAATACAGCTTCCAGCGCATCAGGTTTAAGCTTTGCGCGCTGCTGGCTGAGAGCAGAAGCGGTTGGTATGGAAGAATCCAGTCCCCAGAAATCAAGCAGTTCATGGCTAATTAGTTGGAACAAAAAACGAAAGGAAGAGCACAATCCAGACGGTATCAGCGGCAGGCTACAAGAATAAATTGTGATTTCACAAGATTGGTGCTATAATAAGAGAAAAGTTCCTGCCGGGGCAGCCGCCCCGGTGGTATGGATAGAAAGGCAGGAAAACAATATGCACATCAGCTATAAACCACTCTGGCACACACTGTTAGAGCGTGATATGAGAAAAGAGGATTTAAGGCTTGCCGCTGGTATGACAACAAATATGATTGCCAACATGAGCAAAGAGGGAAAGCACATCAGCATGGATACATTAGCCCGTATCTGCGAAACGCTGAATTGTGAGATTACCGATGTGATTGAGTTAGTACCAGACGAGCCTGCTTCCACAGGAGGTAAGGAACATGAGCGAATTGAAACCAAGAATAACGGAAAACGGAATTGATTATATCCTTGTCGGAGATTATTACATCCCGGACTTGAAACTGCCGGAGGAACACCGCCCTATCGGAAAGTACGGACGGATGCACCGGGAATATTTAAGGGAAGTCCACCCAGCCAGATTGAATACATTGATACTGACCGGGGAATTGTGGACATATCTTGCAGACCTGAACGAACAGGCACAGGAACGGTTAGACACCATCATGGAGCAGATGAAAACTGCCGAGGGCGTAACCGAGGAATTGAAGCGTACCCACCAAATGGAATGGGTGCAGCGTTGCAATAACATTCATAACCGGGCAGAAGAAATTGTTTTGCATGAGATGATTTATTCATAACGGGAGCAATTAAATCGGAGGTATATAAGATGATTGAAATTGTATTTGGTGAAAGTGCCTGTGGAAGTTTGAAAATTGCCCAAACTTACGGCAAGGGAAAGTATAGAGGAAGTGCTGTTTCAATATTTATGAGGCATGAAGACGGGAGTGTTCCATCTTCAGATGAAATGAAAAAAGCACAGCTTCAAGCACAGGAACAAGAACGCATTGCTTGGGAGAATGCTATTCCATTGGGAGGCAAGAGCTGTGATGTTTATTGTTTTGATATGGCTCTTAGTGTGGGAGATATTTCTGATAATGGAATTGGCGAACAGCGGAAAAATGTTTTCAAGAAAATGCTGTCTGTCTGCTTTGTAGAGGATTTAGATTATCAGGTTGAAGAAAAAATACAGAAAATTAAAACTACATTGACCTCAGTGATTGAACGATATGTAGCTGGGGAAGAAATTCGCATTTGGTATAGCTATAATCCAGATGAGCTTTGTGGTATGTATTGGCTTATGAAACAACTTCAACCCTTAAACTGCCAGACAACAATTTATTTGGTTAAGTTACCTACATGGGAATATGGAAAAGAAAATACTATGACATCCAAAATAGCATGGGGCGAGGTCTCTCCTGGCGAATGGGGAAACTATATAACTCTACAAGAGAAAGCTAATCCTGTATTTCTTTCAGCTTGTGCTATGAAATGGAATCAACTTCAAAATGAAAATGCACCTTTGCGTGCAATGTTAAATGGTAAATTGCAAAGCGTTTCAGAAGATATATATGATAGTTTCATTCTTCGTGAAATTGCGGAACAGCCAGAGCAATTCAAAATGGCTATTGTCATAGGTAATGTTTTAGGAAAATATCAACTTGGAATTAGTGATGTATGGATTTCCAATCGCATTGATAAAATGCTTGAAGATGGTGTGTTGGAAATTATACAGGACGCACCAAAGGGAGAAACAAATTATCGCCGAATATTAAGAAAACGAATGAAGTAATAACCACAGCACAAACCGCTGCTACATGGAATCCAACAAACCATGCAACAGCGGTTTTCCTTTACCGTTTTTTCCTCTGGTTGATAGGCGTTCCCGTTTTCTTTGATTTTTGGAGAATCCGAATAAGCCAGCGAAATTCTTCTTCCGATAAATTTTTGTAGTTGATACCGAGCTGCTTGCAGTAAAGCACTGCCAGTTTTTCCAAACGGCTGCCCTTGAAATTTTCGACCGCTTCCAGATTTTCTTTCAGTTCATTGGCAACAGTGGTCTGGGGCGCACTCTCACTATCCTTTTTATGGGTTTCCCGAATATCCCGGATAATCAGGTTTAGGTCATCCAGAACCATGTGGCTGAAATATTCATCATCACTGATATGGGCGGCTTGCAGCACTTTCAAATGTGGGTCATCTTCGCCAGGGCGATACCGTTCTATGATTTCATGCCGGACAGTATCGACAAGGGTGTTGAGGTTTTGAATCTGCATGGTGGCAATCCCATCCACATAAATCTCAATGTCCGCAAGAAACTTGATAAAGTCCTTATGGGTGGCAAGTTCGCAGAGCAGACGGTTGTTGATCCGTCCGCTTTTCAGAAGTGCAACCATTTCATCGTTCAAATGCAGCTCCGTCAGTGGCGTGTTGATCTGCTCCCTGTTCTCTGTCCGGCACAGCAGATAATCGACGGAAACCCCATAGAAGTCTGCCAGCGTGATAAGGTTGCCATGATTGATTTCCTTAAAATCTTCTTTTTCATAACTGCCAAGGGCTGATTTAGAAATACCCGTTAGTTTTGATAGTTCTTCCAGATTTAAGCCTTTGTCCTTGCGGAGTTCCCAAAGGCGTTCCTGTATGCTTGTTGCTCCTTTCATGGGCACACGCTCCTTTCCAACGGTTTCATTGCTGCCGCTTATCTGGATTATATCACACTTTCCGTAATCGTGGAAATTTCTGATTTTTACCCTTAATTCCTACTTTGTGGACATACGGCACAGGGCACAAAAATGTTCTATGATACAGGTAGTTCATCGATGGATTATTCCAATCGAATGACCAGCCTGTGTGGGATATGCTTCCCCGGCGATGTAGCGCCATGAATTTTGGCAGGGATATGGAGGAACCCTGACCGAAACGAGCGTACCAAAGGGAGCGATACGCCGCTGTGAGATTCAGGGGAGGAACGACACCGGGGAGAACTGGCGAACTGACACCGAAATGATACCGAAACACGACAATCTGATAGGGGGATAGTCTACCCTATCGCTGATACTTCGGGAGATTTTAAGCGGCTCTATGGCTGTAATTTTGCCGAAAATCGCCCCGAGACCATACACTAAAACGGGAGGAAACACAATATGCCGAGAATGAGCAAAAAGAGGAAGCATGAGCTTTCCTTTTACCTCAATGACCGGGGGCGTGTCACTTACAACGAATTATGCCGGAAATGCCAGCATGGGTGCAAGCAGAGCTTCCGGGCGGTTGTGATTGACTGCCCCTGTTATTTATCCAAACGAGCAAAGAAAAAGGAGGAACACACCGAATGAATTTTGAATTTATGACGATAGACACACCATTACCGCCCTGTATGCCATTTCCCAGAGCGTTGACAGGATTTCCAGTCAGCAGCACCGCAAAGGTCATGTACTGCCGGATGCTGGACGCTATGCTATCCAAAGGGAAGGAGGACGAGAACGGAATCCTGTTTGTCTGCTTCCCCATCACAGCCATTGCCGCAGTCCTGTCCCGCAGCCCCATGACGGTCAAGCGTTCTCTGAATGAACTGGAAACCGCCGGACTTATCATGCGGGTGCGTCAGGGCATTGGAGAACCAAACAGGATTTATGTGCTGATACCGGGAAAGGAGGACGCTGCCCTTGCCTGATACCTCAAAACTGGAAAAGCTCAACCGGGAGTTGGAAAAAAGCGAAAAGAAACTGCGGAAAGCCATCAATGATGAAAAGGCATTGCAGCACCAGTTGAAGCAGCTTACCCGAAAGGAACGGACGCATCGGCTCTGTACTCGTGGCGGTATGCTGGAAAGTTTTCTGCAAGAGCCGGAACGCCTGACAGATGATGATGTCATGCTGCTGTTGAAACTCATTTTTCACAGGCAGGACACGCAGGAACTATTGAAAAAACTGCTGGAACGGGAGAAGCTGGAAACCCCTTAGTTTACTAAGGGCGCAATTATACACCACCCAAAGGTTGGTGCATTGCGTTCTCCGAAGGCTCCTCGCCGGAGGGCTGTGATTTTCCGCAGCCACGGACTGCTCCAAATCAAACAGGGGACGCTACACTTCCCCTGCGCTGGCTTTCGCCAGCTACCCTTTTGTGGACTTGCCATCTGGGGACACCTTGCGTTGCAAGCTGTTCCCAGCCGACAAGTTTTACAGAATCAGTTTTCTGTCTTTTGAGAAGAAATGAAAAATGTTATACTAAAAAATGAAAATGCCTATTGACTCTCACGGAACGTCATAGATTAAAGTTACCTTATCAGGAACAGGAGGTCAGCAGCTATGAGGACAGTAAAAGAAATATCAGATTTAACAGGTATCAGCGTTCGCACGCTTCACTATTATGATGAAATCGGGTTGTTAAAGCCAACAGAAAAAAGTGATGCGGGATACCGGCTTTATGACGATAAGGCACTGGAAACATTACAACAGATTTTATTTTTCCGTGAGTTTGATATCTCCTTGAAAGAAATCAAAGCTGTTTTGGACAATCCGGCTCTTGAAAGAAATCAGATTCTACAAGTACAGCGAAAAATGTTGGTAACAAAGAAAGAACGAATGGAACGTCTGATTGCCAGCATTGATGACATTCTGAAAGGAGAGAACAAAATGGATTTTACAATTTTTACCAAAACAGAAGTAGAAGAAATGTTCCAAACCATGCTTGAGCATATGCCGGAGAATATGAGAAACATTGCAATTAAAGAATTTGGTAGCATTGAACAATGGAAAAAGCATTATATGGAAGTCGTATCTTCGGAAGAAATGCAGAAAGGCTATGCAAAGGTAGTTGAATGGTATGGTGGAAAGGACAAGTTTCTGTCTGTTGCCCGAACTCCCGTCAGCAAAGAAGTTGCAGAAAGCTATAACAAACGGATAGAAGCGATTTTGCAAAAACTGATTGCAAAACAGAATTGTGACATAGATTCTTTTGAAGTAAAAGAGCTTGTTGGAGAATATGGCTTTGTTATGAAACAGCTTGCCCAGATAAAAGAAGAAAAAGGCTTTATGATGGCACAGACGCAGTATTACCGCAATGAACAAATCAAACCAATGATAGACGAAAAATACGGTGAAGGGGCTTCTGATTTCTTTGCACAGGCAATAGAAAACTATTATAAAGTTAAGTAATCTTGAATTTTAACTAAATACCCGCCGCCCCCAGCGGCACACCAAGCAGGAAATCTGAAAAAGGTCTCCTGCTTTTTTTATACCTAAAATCGGAAAGGAGGAACACTAAATGCCCTGTCCACACAATCAAATCTCCATCGTCCAGCGTAGCAACCGCCAGTCTGCTGTTGCCGCCGCTGCTTACCAAAGCGGCGAAAAGCTGTTCTGTGAATACGACCAGCAAGTGAAGCACTACCCAGAAAAGCGTGGTATCGTCCATAATGAAATCCTGCTCCCGGCAAATGCCCCGCCAGAGTATGCAGACCGCAATACCTTATGGAACGCCGCCGAAGCTGTTGAGAAGCAATGGAACTCCCAGCTTGCAAGGCGGTGGGTGCTTTCCATTCCCAGAGAGATACCGCCCGACCAGTACGCCGCCCTTGTCCGGGATTTCTGCAATCAGCAGTTTGTTTCCAAAGGAATGTGCGTGGATTTTGCCATCCATGACAAAGGGGACGGAAACCCTCACGCTCATGTCATGCTGACTATGCGGGCAATGGATGAACATGGGAAATGGCTTCCCAAGAGCCGCAAGGTTTATGACCTTGACGAGAACGGGGAACGGATAAAACTTCCGTCCGGCAGATGGAAAAGTCACAAGGAAGATACGGTTGACTGGAACGACCGCAAGTATTGTGAAATCTGGCGGCATGAATGGGAGATCATCCAGAACCGCTATCTGGAAGCCAACAACCGCCCGGAGCGGGTGGATCTCCGTTCTTATGAAAGACAGGGGCTTGATATTATCCCTACCGTCCATGAGGGTGCTGCTGTCCGGCAGATGGAAAAGCGAGGGATTCAGACCAACATCGGAAATCTGAACCGGGAAATCAAAGCCGCCAACAGCCTGATGAAGTCTATCCGGCAGCTTATTAAAAATCTCAAAGGCTGGATTATCGAGCTTAGTGAAAAACGAAAAGAACTGCTTGCGGAAAAAGCTGCGGAGGAAGCGGTATTTCTTCCCAATCTGTTGATGAAGTACATGGAGGTACGAAAGGCAGAACGGAGCGACTGGACACGGGCGGGACAAAACCGTGGAACTTCCAAAGACTTAAAGGCAGTCAGCGAAGCCCTGTCCTATCTTCAGAGAAAGGGACTTTCCACCGTGGAGGATTTGGAAAACTTTATAGAAACGTCCGGGAAATCTGCCGCCGACTACCGAAAGCAGATGAAGCCAAAGGAAACCCGCAGCAACGTGATTGACGCTATCCTTGCCGCCCGGACGGACTGTAAGGAATGTAAGCCCGTTTATGAGAAATACCAGAAGATATTTTTCAAGAAAACTAAGGAAAAATTCAAGCTGGAACACCCGGAGGTTGCCCGGTTTGAGAAAGCCAGTGCCTACCTTGCCAAGCACCCGGATGATAAGGACAGCACGAAAAAGGAGCTTTTGCAGGAACAGGCGAAGCTTGTGGGCGAAATCGCAGACTTGAAAGTACCGTTGACCGAGGTGCAGGAAGATTTGAAGAAGCTGCGGGACATCCGCTACTGGGTACGGAAAGCCACACCCGGCACAGAGGAAAGCAAAGAGCCGCCCAAGAAGCAGCCCCTCAAAGAAGTCTTGCAGGATAAGGCTGACGAGAAGAAAGCACAGAAAAACGCCCCGGCGCAGACGAAACACAAACAACAGGATATGGAACTTTAACAGGCACTTGTCATTTTCAGATTGAGAATGATAAGTGCCTTTTCTTTTTTACAAGGAGGAATTGATTTGAATGTATTTGAAGCTGTGAAGCAGTCCGTTACGACAAGACAGGCTGCGGAGCATTACGGAATCCGGGTAAACAGAAACGGGATGGCTTGCTGCCCGTTCCACAACGATAAGACCCCCAGCATGAAGCTGGACAAGCGTTTCCACTGCTTCGGATGTGGTGCAGATGGGGATGTGATTGATTTTGTAGCTGCCCTGTACGGGCTGGGGAAAAAGGAAGCCGCCGCACAGTTGGCGAGTGACTTCGGGCTTGCCTATGAGGACTGGAAGCCACCGGGCAGGGCAAGGAAGCCCAAGCCCCGGCAGAAATCCCCGGAAGAACAGTTCCGGGAAGCAAAGGCACATTGCTTCCGTGTCCTTGCCGATTATCTACACCTCTTACGGGTATGGAAAACCGACTATGCCCCGCACTCCCCGGAGGAAGCGTTTCATCCCCGGTTCGTGGAAGCCTTGCAGAAGCAAGCCCATGTGGAATATCTGCTGGATGTGCTGCTGTTCGGGGAGACAGAGGAAAAAGCGGTTTTGATTATGGACTACGGAAAGGATGTGATACAGCTTGAACAGCGAATGGCAGAGCTTGCAGCCGCAGACGCAGCAAGAACTAAAAAACACCATGAACGCCATGCAGCCGCCCCAGAGCGTTGAGGAAGTAAAGGCAACTCTGGAAACCACCGAGAAAGGCGGCGTCCGCCAGAGCATACGGAACTGCCTGACCGTATTCCAGCGTGACCCTGTGCTTGCCGGGGCAATCGCCTACAACATCCTGACCGACCGCAAGGACATCATAAAGCCCATCGGTTTTCACAGAGAAAGCACAGCCCTGACCGATACGGACATGAAGTATCTGCTTCTCTATCTGGAGGAAACCTACGGGCTTACCAGTGAGAAAAAGATTGAAACCGCCATCGGGATTGTGGCGAATGAGAATAAGTACCACCCCATCCGGGATTTTCTGAACAGCCTTGCATGGGACGGGACTGAGCGCATCCGCTTCTGTCTGCGGCACTTTCTGGGAGCTGATGTGGACGATTACACCTATGAAGCCTTGAAGCTGTTCATGCTGGGGGCGATTACAAGGGCATTTAAGCCCGGAAGCAAGTTTGAAATCATGCTGTGTCTGGTAGGCGGTCAGGGGGCTGGCAAATCCACCTTCTTCCGGCTGCTGGCAGTCCGGGACGAGTGGTTTTCCGATGATTTGCGGAAGCTGGACGATGATAACGTGTACCGCAAGCTGCAAGGTCACTGGATAATTGAAATGTCGGAAATGATGGCAACCGCCAATGCCAAGAGCATTGAGGAAATCAAGTCCTTTCTAAGCCGCCAGAAAGAGGTTTACAAAATTCCCTATGAAACTCACCCGGCAGACCGCCCCCGTCAATGCGTGTTCGGCGGCACTTCCAACGCCCTTGACTTTCTCCCCCTTGACCGTTCCGGCAACCGCCGATTTATCCCGGTCATGGTGTACCCGGAGCAAGCCGAGGTTCACATTTTGGAGGACGAAGCCGCTTCCAGAGCCTATATCAGCCAGATGTGGGCGGAAGCAATGGAGATTTACCGAAGCGGCATGTTCAAGCTGTCATTCAGCCCAGCCATGCAGCGGTATCTCAAAGAACACCAGCGGGATTTTATGCCGGAGGACACCAAAGCCGGGATGATACAGGCTTACCTTGATAAGTACACCGGGGAAACGGTCTGCTCCAAGCAGCTCTACAAGGAAGCCTTAAACCACACCTTTGATGAGCCGAAGCAATGGGAAATCCGGGAAATCAACGAGATAATGAACCAGTGCATTACCGGGTGGAACTACTTTTCCAATCCGAGGATGTTTGCGGAATACGGCAGACAAAAGGGCTGGGAGCGTGAAATCCCGGCAACGGACACCGACAACCCGCCCGAAAAATCTATGGACGGTTTTGTGGAGGTCACAGAGCAGATGGAGCTTCCATTCTGAAAATGACAGCCCGTTGCCGACTTCGTTGCTATCCCGTTGCCGAGCCGGTTGCCGGGGAAAATCCCTTATTTCCGGGCTTTTTCCCTCTCTGACAACCAAAACAACAGAAAAATAAAAGAAAAGTATAAATAGTAATCAACGCCAGATTGAGATTGTTTGCAAGGTCTTTTGAAGCCCGTTGCCGGACTTCGTTGCCGACCGTTCTCTGTCTGGCTATTTTCATGTATGGAGGATAACTGCCTATGGCGAAAAATAAGACCAAGATTGAAGTGACAACCGTATTTGACGGGGAACTGGACGCCACCGATGTGTTCGTCAGCCTGATTTCCCAGAAATACGGCAAAACAAATACAAAAGAATATCTTGCTAAAAAGAAAGATTTGAAGTATAATGAAGATGAGGTTCAACAGAGCCAGATACCGTCTGGATTGTGTGGGTAAATGGCTATGATGAACGAAATGGAATACAGAACAATCGGTTCGGCACTTGCCGGAGGGTATCGTGCAGCGGTCTATTGCAGGCTGTCAAAGGACGATGACCTGCAAGGCGAAAGTGCCAGTATCGCAAACCAGCGTGATATGCTGGAAAAATACTGCGAAAAGCAGGGATGGGAGGTTGTGGCAGTCTATCAGGACGATGGCTTCACAGGTCTTAACATGGAGCGTCCTGATTTACAGAGAATGT
This sequence comes from Coprococcus sp. RTP21204st1_G4_RTP21204_210225, assembly GCF_040915385.1. Taxonomy (NCBI): domain Bacteria; kingdom Bacillati; phylum Bacillota; class Clostridia; order Lachnospirales; family Lachnospiraceae; genus Coprococcus; species Coprococcus sp. RTP21204st1_G4_RTP21204_210225. Next base: position 144,484 of record NZ_JBCPDP010000006.1, read on the forward strand.
TGAGAGCCATTGAGCGCAGGCAAATCAACCTTGTCATCACGAAAGACCTCAGCCGACTGGGGCGTAACTATCTGCAAACAGGGCATTTGATTGAGGACTTTTTCCCAAGAAACGGTGTCCGCTATATCGCCATGAATGACGGTATCGACACTCTGCGGGATAACAACGATATTGCCCCGTTCAAGAATATCCTGAACGAGATGTACAGCAAGGATATTTCCAAGAAAGTCCATTCATCTTATCTTCTGAAAGCGCAGAAAGGACAGTTTACCGGGTGTCTTGCCCCGTTTGGGTATCGGAAAGACCCGGAGGACAAGAACCATCTGCTCATTGACGAGGAAACAGCCCCGATTGTGCGGCTGATTTTCGGATATGCCCTGAACGGTCATGGTCCGAACTATATCCGCAGACGGCTGGAGGAAGAAAAAATCCCCTGCCCTACATGGTGGAACCGGGAACGGGGGTTTCGCAATACCCGCACCAAATGGGAAAAGAAAGACCCGGAAAACGGGCGGTATATGTGGGACTTCTCCGTTATCAAAGATCTTTTGATGAATCCCGTCTACACCGGGGCGATTGCTTCCCAGAAAAAAGACTACCGTTTCAAAATCGGAACGATTGGGGAAAAGAAGCCGGAGGACTGGATTGTGGTGGAGGGACAGCATGAACCGCTGATTGACCGCATGAGCTTTGACATTGTGCAGAACAAGCTGAAATCCCGCCAGCGTCCGGGGCAGACAAATGAAATCAGCCTGTTTGCCGGATTGATAAAATGCGGCGAGTGTGGGAAATCTCTGACGATACGCTACACAAACGCAAAACATCCCCAGCGGATTTATTCCTGCAAGACCTACAATGCCTTTGGAAAGAACCACTGCACCCAGCACCGGATTGACTATGACACCCTTTACAGCCATGTGCTGCGGAAAATCCGGGAATGTGCCAGAGCCGCCCTGATGGACGGGAAAGCGGTTGCTGACCGCCTGACCAATACCTGTGAAGCCGAGCAGCGGGAACAGCGGGAAGCAATGGAACGCTCCCTTACAAGGGACGAGGAACGGATTGAGGTTCTGGACAAAATGGTAATGCGGCTTTATGAAGATATGATTGCAGGGCGTATCAGTGAGCAGAACTTCAACACCATGCTGGAAAAGACACAGACCGAGCAGACGGAACTTAAAACAAAAGTGTCCGAGGGCAGAAAGCGGCTGTCCGATGAAGTCCAGCTTGCCAATGACGCAAAACAATGGGTGGAAGCCATTCAGGAATACGCCAACATTACAGAACTGGACGCAGCCACCCTCAACCGCTTAATCAAAGAAATCGTCGTGCATGAGCGCATTGACGAAGATAAAACAAGACACATTTCTATCGAAATTCATTTTAATCTCAAACCCATCCCGGAGGTGGAACAGGTCACTGCCTGACCTGTCCCGCCGGGACGGTTCTCTTAAAAACACCATATAGATTTTTTGTACGCCGCCGCCCGCCATCGAGCAGAGTTTTACACCTAATTGGGGATAAAACATTTCAACCCTGGTGGAAGATGAGCTTTGTGAAACGAGAAAGGAAATAAGTTTCTGGGCAGGGATTTTTTTGCTTCTCTTGAAATCGGAATCGGGATGGACAGCATACTGTGAAATATCAGAAACAATGTGTTCCACAGAAGAAAAAAACAGTTCTTTGATTTGTTGATGGATCATGATCATGTGCCTCCTTGAGAAAGTGATATACCACTAATTCAAGGGCCGCTCTCGCTACCTCAACAAATTTATCAGTAGCGAGAGCGGCCGCACATTTTGCACCCTATGTCAACCCTTTGGGTAGCTTTTTTGAAAAAATTTGGGTTAGACCCACAATTAGGGGCTAACCCTGTAACTTAACTAAATGACATTGGGGAGTGAACAGTAACTTCTTTTTTACTTTGCATGCCGGAATCAATGGAAACAGTTGACCGTAAAGAGATCATTTGGCATAATAGATATATGAATACTTGTTCATATGAAAGGGGTAACTATGAAAAAGACAGAAGTAGAATGTTGTGATACATTTTGTATACACGAAGAACTTGTACATAAGGCAGAGGGGCATATACCGGATGAAGAGGTTTTGAAGGATCTTGCTGATTTTTTCAAGGTATTTGCAGATACCACGCGGATCCGGATTTTATGTGTTCTTTTTCAGTCTGAGATGTGTGTTTGTGATCTGGCGGAAGTTCTTGGAATGACGCAGTCCGCGATTTCCCATCAGCTCCGGATGCTCAAGCAGATGAAGCTTGTGAAGAACAGACGGGAAGGAAAAACGGTGTTCTATTCCCTTGCTGATGATCATATCCAGACCATCATGAACCAGGGAATGGAGCATATTCTGGAATAACAGATGATATATCAATATAGAAGGAAGGAAACGATAACAGTGACAGCAGGAAGAAAGAAAAAGGTAATCATAGGGATCCTTGTAGCACTTTGTATGACAGTAACGGGATGTGCTGGTTCTGTAAAAAAAGGAACGAAGTATCTGGAAGAAAAAGATTATAAAAATGCAGAGGTGGAATTCCAGGATGCGGTAGACAAAAAGAAGAATCTGGGAGAGGCTTATCGCGGACTCGGACTCTGCTACTGGGAACAGAAAAAGTATGAAAAGGCAGAGAAGGCGTTGGAAAAAGCATTGAAGAATGGAACGGAAGAGACAGCAACTCTTTATAATATTCTGGGAATCTGCGATCTGGAACTGGATAAACCGGAAAAGGCAGTGTATTATTTCGAAAATGGGCAGGAGCTTTCAGGCGCAGGAAAAGAGCTGCTAAAAGAAATGGCATATAATCTGGTAGTTGCCTATGAAAAAGCAGGGGATTACCAGTCTGCAAAAGAGAAGCTGGACAGTTATCTGAAAGCAAATCCAGATGACAAAAAAGCGCTGAAAGAGCAGGAATTTTTAAATACACAGATTTCGGAAGGAGATCAGCAGTAGAGCGGATCGGATGAGCAGATCTGATCCGGGACGGAAAGAAATCTGGCAGGGGAGAATAATATGGCACTTTATGAAATAAAAGAAGAAAAGGAAAGGGTAATTCTGGTCGGTGTCAGTACAAGGGAGAACGATGACACGGAAGATTCTCTGGATGAGTTAAAGGATCTGGTGAAGACCGCAGGTGCGGAAGCGGTCGGACGGGTAATCCAGAAAAGAGAGCTTGTCCATCCGGGAACTTATGTCGGAAAAGGCAAGATTGAGGAAATCCGGGAGCTTTTGTGGGAGCTTGACGCAACCGGGATCGTCTGTGATGATGAGCTGTCTCCGGCACAGATGAACAATCTGACGGATATTCTGGATGTGAAGGTAATGGACCGGACGATGGTCATTCTGGATATTTTTGCAGGACGGGCTTCTACAAGTGAAGGAAAGATCCAGGTAGAACTGGCACAGCTTAAGTACCGGCAGTCACAGCTTACTGGGGCAGGAAGGGCGATGTCACGTCTGGGAGGTGGAATCGGAACCAGAGGACCGGGAGAAAAGAAGCTGGAGATGGACCGGAGACTCATCAAGAACCGGATCGCACAGCTGAACCGTGAACTCAGGGAGGTGAAGAGACACCGGGAACTGACACGCGAACAGCGGACGAAGAACCGGATCCCGGTCGTGGCAATTGTCGGTTATACCAATGCCGGAAAGTCCACGCTTCTCAACACACTGACCGGAGCCGGTGTGCTGCAGGAGGATCAGCTTTTTGCAACTCTTGATCCGACGACAAGAAGCCGGAAGCTGCCAAGTGGGCAGGAGATTCTTCTGACAGATACGGTAGGCTTTATCCGGAAGTTGCCTCATCATCTGATCGATGCATTTAAAAGTACGCTGGAAGAAGCGAAGTATGCGGATTTGATCCTGCATGTAGTCGATGCATCCAATCCACAGATGGATGAGCAGATGTATGTGGTGTATGAGACACTGCAGCGTCTGGAGGCAATGGACAAACCGGTGGTCACGGCATTTAACAAGATGGACAGGATCGGGGAAAGCCTGACGGTACGTGACTTTAAGGCAGACCGGATCGTACAGGTGTCTGCAAAGACCGGAGAAGGTCTGGAGGCGCTTCTTCAGGCAATAGAAGAGATCCTGCGGGAGCAGAAAATTTATATCGAACGAGTTTATTCCTATCAGGAATCCGGGAAAATCCAGCTCATCCGGAAGTATGGAGAACTGCTGGAGGAAGAATACAAAGAAGATGGAATCCATGTATCTGCATACGTGCCGAAAGAGCTTGACGGGAGGGTATAACAGATGGTTTTACAGTTTATTTTTGGAAATCCGGGTTCGGGCAAGTCACATTATCTATATGAACATATCATTCGGGAATCAATGAAACATCCTGATATTAATTATATTATTCTGGTGCCGGAACAGTTCACGATGCAGACGCAGAAGGAACTGGTCCTGCGGCATCCGAGACATGGAATTATGAACATAGACGTGCTGAGTTTTGCACGTCTTGCTTTTCGTGTTCTGGAAGAAACAGGGAATGGAAGCAGGGAGATTCTGGATGATGAAGGAAAGAATCTGATTCTCAGGCGACTCGCGGGGAAAAAAGAAGATTCGCTAAAGGTTTTAAAAGGAAATATCAAAAAGCCAGGTTACATCAGTGAGGTGAAATCCGTTATTTCCGAGCTGACGCAGTACAACATTTCCCCGGATGGCATGGATGATATGATCACGGAGGCAGATGAGTCTTCGTATCTTGCCTGGAAATTGAAGGATATCCAGGTGATGTATCAGGCATTTGAAGAATATCTTGCAGATAAATATATTACAAAAGAAGAAATTCTGGACATTCTCTGCAATGTGATGGACAAATCGAGAATGCTGAAGGACAGTGTGATCGCGCTGGATGGGTTTACCGGATTTACGCCGCTTCAGAACAAGGTACTGGGGGAAATGCTGCATCATTGTCAGAAGGTGATGATTACTGTCACGATGGATAAGAGGGAAGATCCTTACGTGATGAAAGACAAGTATCAGCTGTTTGCGCTGAGTAAGCAGATGGTGACGTCTCTTGTGAAGATTGCAGGGGAGGAAAAGGTGCTGGTCGAAGAGCCGGTCTGTCTGTACCAGGAGCCGGTCTGGCGTTTTAGAAATGCGCCGGCACTTGCATTTCTGGAGAAGGAACTGTTCCGTTACAGTGGCAGGACTTACAGGGAAAAGCAGTCAAATGTGCGGGTTTATGCAGCGGCAAATCCCAGGATGGAAGTAGAATGCGCTGCCCAGAGGATACGTTTTTTAATTCGTAAGAAAGAATATCGTTACCGGGAGATCGCGGTGATCGCAAGTGACATGAATCTCTATGCGGATGAGATCGAGAAGACTTTCCGGGAGTATGAGATTCCGGTTTTCATGGATTATAAGCGGAATGTACTTTTAAATTCTTTTGTGGAGTATATCCGGAGTCTTCTTGCGATGGCAGAACAGAATTTTTCTGCAGAAAGTGTGTTCCGTTTCTTAAGAACGGATCTGGTCGGATTTACCGGTGAGGAATTGGATCTTCTGGAAAATTATGTACTTGCGCTGGGCATCCGTGGTTACAAAAAATGGCAGGAAAAATGGATCCGCAGAGCGAAGGATACGACCGAGGAAGAGTTGGAGGTACTGAATCATCTCCGGGTATGCTTTGTGGAAAAAACAGAAGAGCTGGTGTTTGTCTTAAAGCAGCGTCAGAAGACAGTGCGGGATGTGACGCTTGCAATCTGTGAATTTCTGGAAAAAGAAGAAATCCAGAAGCAGGTAAAAGTATTGGAGAATCAATTTACAGAAGCAGGAGAGCTTGCACTTGCAAAAGAATATGCACAGATCTATCGTGTGGTGATGGAGCTGTTTGACAAGTTTGTAAGTCTTCTTGGAGATGAGCGGATTGCGCTCAAAGAGTACAGGGAGCTTCTGGATGCCGGAATGGAAGAGGCAAGGATCGGTGTAATTCCGCCAAGTCTGGATGAAGTGATGGCAGGAGATATTGAGCGAACGAGACTGAAAGATATCCGGGCGCTGATCCTTCTGGGAGTCAATGATTCTCTGATTCCGGGAAATGCATCCGCAGGTGGACTGATTTCAGACAGAGACCGGGAGCGTTTTGAAGAAAGAGGAATTGCGCTTGCACCGGGAACAAGAGAAAAAAGTTACATCCAGAAATTTTATCTGTATCTGCACATGACAAAGCCGACGGAAGAATTGATGCTGACCTACAGTAAAGTATCGGCCGATGGAAAGAGCAGGAGGGCGGCATATCTGATCGGGGATCTGAAGCGGATGTATACAAAGCTTCCTGTATTTAATATGGATCAGTATGGGATGGAGACAAAAGAAATGCTTCCACAGACCGGGATCGGGTCATTGATCGAAGGATTACAGAACCCGAAAAAGATGGAGGAAGGCAGCTGGCAGGAGCTGTACCGTTGGTATTGTGCGCAGGAGGACTGGAACGAAAAGGTGCACGATCTGGCAAGGATCAGCAGATACCGCAGGCCGGAGGACAATCTGACTTTGCAGACCGCACGGAAGCTTTATGGAGACTGGGCACCAAGCATTTCAAGACTGGAGAAATTTGCTGCCTGTGCCTGTGCGCATTTTCTGACCTATGGACTTCGCCTTAAGGAGAGAGAGGTCTATGAATTTGCTGCTCTTGATTTTGGAAATATTTTTCATAAAGCACTGGAAAAATATGCCCGACGGGTAGAACGGGAAGGCCTGGAATGGACTGAGGTTACAAAGGAGCAGCAGGAACAGTTTGCGTCGGAAAGCGTGGATGAGAGTATCGTAGATTACAGCAATACCGTAATCTACAGCAGTGCGCGGAACGCGTATATCGTGCCACGTATGAAACGTATGATGAACCGGACGGTCTGGGCGATGACAAAGCAGCTTCGGAAGGGAAGCTTTAAACCGGAGGGCTATGAGGTAAGCTTTGGAAGCGGAAAGATTGACAGGATCGATACATGTGAGACGGAAGATCAGGTCTATGTGAAGATCCTGGATTATAAAACCGGGGCAAAGAGTTTTGATATGGCAGCTTTTTATCATGGTCTGCAGATGCAGCTGGTGGTGTATATGGAAGAAGCAGTCCGGCTGGAGGAAAGAAAACATCCGGGTAAAAAGATTGTGCCGGCAGGCATTTTCTACTATCGGATGAAGGATCCGATCGTCGGGAAAGAGCTGGATGAAGAAAAACTGGAAGAGGCAATTTTAAAGGAGCTTCGGCTGGATGGAATCATCCGTCAGGAGGATGCCGTGATTCAGAGACTGGATGCGGATTTTTCGGGGAATTCGCTTGTGATTCCGGCAGGAAAGACGAAAAGCGGCTATTCCAAAGCATCCAAAATGCTCCTGCCGGAAGAGTTTGATGCAGTGCTGACTTATGCACAGAAAAGACGGACTGATCTTCAGGGAGCAATGTACCGCGGAAAGGCGGAGGCACTGCCGTATGAGATGGGTACACAAAATGGCTGTACGTATTGCCCATACCGGGATATCTGCGGATTTGATGAGCAGATCGAAGGATATGAATACCGGAAGCTTGAGAAGCTTCCGAAGGAAATTGTAATGGAGAAAATTATGGCGAAGCTGGAAGAGGAGAAGCAGACATGGGAGTAAAATGGACCGAAGAACAGCAGCAGGTGATCGACCTGCGCGATCATAATATTCTGGTGTCAGCAGCCGCTGGCTCCGGGAAAACTGCTGTTCTGGTGGAGCGGATTATTGCGAGGCTGACAAGGGATGCAAATCCGGTGGATGTCGATCATATGCTGATCGTGACCTACACTGAGGCGGCGGCTGCTGAGATGAAAGAAAGGATCGGTGCTGCGATTGAGAAGGAGCTGGAGGAGGATCCGTCAAGTGAACATCTGAAGCGGCAGTCTGCCCTGATCCATACAGCAAAGATTACAACGATCCACAGCTTCTGCCTGTCTGTGATCCGGGAGTATTTTCACACGATCGATCTGGATCCGGGATTCCGTATTGCGGAAGAAGGAGAATTAAAGCTTTTGAAGCAGGACGTGATGAAAGAGCTTCTGGAAGCAAAATATGAAGAAGGAAACGAGGATTTCCTGCGTTTTGTGGAGACTTTTGCAACCGGAAGGGAAGATCTGCAGGTGGAAGAAATCATCAGCAGACTGTATGAATTTGCCGGAAGTTATCCGGATCCGGAGGAGTGGCTGGATGACTGTGCAAGGATGTACGAAGAGAGCGGGGAAAAAGCCATTTATATTGAAAAGGTGATGGAGTATATCCGGAGAACAGTTGCGGATATGCAGATGCTGATGGAAAAAGCGGACCAGATCTGCATGGAACCGGACGGACCGTATATGTATGGAGAAATGCTGGAAGCGGATCAGAAAGTTCTGAGAAAGCTTTTTGCGGCAAAGAGCTATGAAGAAATGTATGAGGCACTGAAAGAAAAGCCGGCATGGAAAACTCTGTCCAGAAAGAAAGATGACGCAGTAGATCCGACAAAAAGAGAGCAGGTAAGAGCCTATCGGGATACCTGGAAGAAACTTATCGATGATATTCGAAACAATTATTTTTTCCAGTCGCCATCTGAGATGGAAGCAGACCGGAAAATCTGCATTCCGGTGATGCATGAGCTGGTTAGTCTGGTAAAAGAATACCAGAGGGTACTTGCAGCTAAGAAGGCAGAAAAAAATCTGATCGATTTCCGGGATATGGAACAGTTTGCCTTGCAGATCCTGACAAGAAAAGAAAACGGAAAAAGAGTGCCTTCTGAGGTGGCAAAGGAGTATCAGAATACATTTGAGGAAGTAATGATCGATGAATATCAGGACAGTAACCTGATTCAGGAGGCGATCCTGACCAGTGTGTCCCGGATCAGCAGAGGGGAAAATAATCTCTTCATGGTAGGAGATGTGAAGCAGAGTATTTACCGTTTCCGTTTGTCAAGGCCGGAGCTTTTCATGGAAAAATTCAATACCTACAGTCTGACGGACGGAGGAAACAGGCGAATCGATCTGCACAAAAATTTCCGAAGCCGGGCAGAAGTGCTGGATGCGGTAAACTTCATTTTCCGACAGATCATGACCGAAGAGCTTGGAAGGATCACATACGATGAGAATGCTGCACTTTATGTGGGAGCTTCTTACCCGGAATCCGAAAAGAATGAGACAGAAATCCTTCTTCTGGATACAAAAAGTGAGGAAGAAGATACCGGGCTTTCTGTGCGAAGCGGAAGCCAGACGGCAAAAGAGCTGGAAGTCCGTCTGATCGCACAAAGAATCGGAGAGCTGATGGAAAATCAGCAGATTGTAGATAAAGAAACGGGAATGTTGCGACCGATACGCTATCAGGATATTGTAATCCTGACAAGAAGCCCTGCAGGGTGGACCGATACTGTTACACGAATTTTGCAGGATGAGGGAATACCGGTTCTGGCTGAATCGGCAGATGGGTATTTTGAAACTCTGGAAATTGGATGGATGATGGACTATCTGCGTGTACTTGATAATTTTCGTCAGGACATTCCACTCGTTGCGGTGCTGAAATCTCCGTTTGGAAGAATGACAAATGAGGAACTGGCACAGATCAGAGAATTGAATGCAGAAGTACCATTTTATCAGAATGTACTGGAAACAGCGGATCCGGAAAAAAAGACAGATCTTCCGGCGGGCATTCTGAAAAAAGTGCGCGATGTATTTGGATGGCTCTTTTATTTCCGGGAGAGGATACCGTACACGGCAATCCATGATCTCCTGTGGGAGATCATGAAAAAGACAGGATACCGGGATTATATCGCGGCAATGCCAGGAGGAAAAGGAAGGCGCGCGAATCTTGATATGCTGATCACCAGGGCAAAGGCATTTGAGGCAACCAGTTATAAGGGACTGTATCATTTTGTCCGTTATATTGATCAGCTCAAGAAATATAATGTAGACTTTGGGGAAGCCGGGCTTTACGATGAGCAGACGGATGCAGTTCGTCTGATGAGTATCCATAAGAGTAAAGGATTGGAATTCCCGGTTGTGATTGTGACCGGAATGGGAAAGAGGTTCAACATTCAGGATACCACGGCAAGCGTTGTGATCCATCCGGATCTGGGGCTTGGAATCGATGCGATCGATCTGGAGCGGCGAACCAAATCTCCGACACTATTAAAGAAAGTTATTCAAAATGAAATCGGTCTGGAAAATCTTGGTGAGGAGCTTCGTGTGCTTTATGTAGCACTTACACGTGCAAAGGAAAAGCTGATTCTTACCGGAACGGTTCCACATGCGGCAGACAAACTGGAAGCCTGTCAGCTGGAACAGGAAAATAGTCAGAAAGAAACACTGGACTTTACAAAACTTGCACGTGCAACGTCTTATTATGACTGGATCCTTCCGGCGGCAGTGCGTAAAACAGAAGAAGTTCCAATCGAATTAAAAGTGATTGGTGTTGATACGCTTGTAGAAGGTGAAGTGGATAAGGAAGCAGCAGATTATCTGGAAAAAGAGGTGTTCCTTGAAAAAATAGAAGCAGAAGAACATCCGATGTCTGTGACAGATGAACGTTTTCGGGCAAAAATCGAGGAAGCATTTTCCTACAGATATCCGTATCAGGGTGAAGATCAGCTGAAAATGAAGTACACCGTGTCAGAGCTGAAAAAATATGCGGCAGCTTCGGAAGAAGAAGATGGAGAAATACTGATTCCGGAAGAGGAGATTGTTCCAATCCTTCCGAATTTTATGAAAGAGGAAGAAGAGGTAAAAGGAGCAACAAAAGGAACAGCTTATCATAAAGTAATGGAGCTTCTCGATTTTTCGAAAATATATACGATGGATTTACTGCGGGAAAACATAGAGAATCTGAAAAACGAAGGATACCTGGATGCGGGAACAGCCGGGTGTATTCAAAAAAAAGAAATTATGGAGTTTCTTAATACGAATGTGGGAAAAAGAATGCAAAATGCAGCCAGGGCAAAAACACTTTACCGCGAGCAGCCGTTTGTTCTCGGTGTAGATGCAAAAGAATTTTATCCGGATCAGAAAAAGGGTGAAATGGTACTGATCCAGGGAATTATTGATGCTTACTTTGAAGAAGACGGAGAAATCATCGTACTCGATTATAAAACCGACCGTGTACAAACCGAAGCCGAACTAAAAGACCGCTACCGGGAACAGCTCCGCCTTTACACCAAAGCCCTTGAACAGATCATTCGGAAAAAAGTAAAAGAACAGATCATCTACTCCTTCACCCTTCGCAAAGAAATCCACCTGGAGGACTACAAAAATGATTAAAATAATACTCCTTGCATACCTGCTATTGATCAACATCATCACCTACTTCACCTACGCCGCCGATAAAACCAAAGCCCGCCAAAACAAATGGCGAATCCCCGAACGCACCCTCATCCTCCTGGCCCTTCTGGGCGGCTCCCCAGCCGCCCTCCTCGCCATGAAACACTACCACCACAAAACCCGCCACCTGAAATTCAAATTAGGAATCCCTATTATTCTAATCATTCAAATAGTAATTACATATTTTCTTTACCCCCATATTTAAAATATTTGATCCCCCAGCACAGTCGCCTTACAGGCGCTGTGTGTCCCCTTTTCACAATCCTTCAAATTTCGCCCCAGCATCAGCCCTGGCAGCCCGCCCAAGCGGATGGTTGGTCATTCGATAACCTTGAGCGGCTTGCAGATAGAAATAAAGTCCACCACTTCCCTTGAGGGGCAATGGAGATGAGACTCAAACATTGTGGAAGCCATTGCTGACACAATGTTCGCATTCAGAGGCTCATCGGAATGCCTTCGCCCCGTGGGAAGAGGGGGACTTTATTTCTATCCGCAAGCTGTCACAACCTCCCTCCCACCATCCGTCTCCCACCCATTTCTTTAGGAAATCTTCAGAAAGTCTTATACAATATTATATTGACTCACTATATTATATAACGTATAATATGCTTAACAAAACAATATAACAAACAATAAAAGGATGTGAATCATATGGTATTTAACACCGGAGCTGCCCTTCTTGATGCAATCGTGCTTGCCGTTGTATCACGGGAACAGGAAGGAACCTATGGATATAAGATCACACAGGATGTCCGGAGAGTTCTGGATGTATCGGAATCAACGATGTATCCGGTACTCAGAAGACTTCAGAAAGATGAATGCCTGGAAGTCTACGATATGCAGTTTGACGGAAGAAACCGCAGATACTATAAAGTTACAGAAAAAGGAATGGCACAGCTTAATTTATATAAAGTCGAATGGAAGAACTACACAAGGAAGATTACAGAGATGTTCGAGGGAGGTGCAGCCGAATGAACCGTATAGAGTATATGAGGGAATTAGATGCACTGCTTCATGGAATTTCGAAAGAAGAAAGAGAAGAAGCAATGCAGTATTACAATGATTATTTTGATGACGCCGGAAGCGAGAATGAAGAAAAAGTAATCGAAGAGCTGGGAAGTCCTGCAAAGCTTGCAGAAACGATCCGTGCCGGGATAAATGGCAATACCGATGAGGCGGAAAGTTATGGAGAGTACGGAGAGAGAGGATATCAGGACAGACGTTTTGATACCAGTGAGTATCCGGCGGGAAAAGATGGCTATTATAAAGACAGCTATTCGGAGACATGTGGAGAAAGCCAGTCACAGAATGACAGGAATCCATTTTCAGAAAGACAGTATTCTTATACAGCCAATTCTAATCAGGGATATACATATGCGGGAAATCAGGGATATGGTGCGGGTCAGACGACAGAAATGCCACGGAAGAAATCCAGTGCCGGCAAGATCATTTTGATCATCTGTATCCTTTTGATTGGGCTTCCAATTGTAGTTCCGACAGCACTTGGTCTTCTTTTGGCGGCATTTGGAGTTCTGGTCGTACTTGCAATATCAGCAATAGCGATCTGGGTGGCAGCAGTTGCAACCGCAGCCGTAGGGATTCTGTTGGGGATTCACGGATTTGGTCAGCTGTTTTATTCCCCGGCTCTTGGAATCGGAATGCTTGGTGTCGGCTGCCTGCTGCTGGCACTTGGGGCAGTATTTACAGTATTGATCGGATGGGGATGCATCAAACTGATTCCAATGATGTTCCGTGGATTTGTAAATCTTTGTCGCATACCATTTCAGAAAAAGAGAGGTGAATGCAGATGAAAAAAGGATGGAAGATTTTCTGGACAGTTATTATAAGCCTGACAGGGGCAGGAGTTGTATTTTGTATCATTGCGTTATGTCTTGGAGTCACATTTTCACAGTTTGAAAAAGCATATCCGAATGGAATTGGTATTATAAGAAAGGATTACGTTTCTTTCGAGGAAGATTGGGATGATGATGACGACGATGATGAGCCGGAAGAGACAGAAAATGTTGTATCAGAGGAGACATTTTCGAACGTAGAGAATCTGAAGCTTGATATCGGTGCAAGTGAGGTACAGATCAAGACGGGGACGGATGATAAGATCCATGTGGATGATTCCAGGATGAAAACGGAAAATGCAGTGCAGAAAAGACTGTCCGATGACAGGAAAACTCTGGAAATAACAATGAAAATGCGCAGCAGTTTCGATTTCAAAAATGTGAGAAACGTAAAGGGAATACTTGTGATCTATCTTCCAAGAGATTACAAGTTCGATCAGGTGGACATGGAATATGGTGCAGTAACAGCAGAGATCGATGGACTAAATGCGAAAAGCCTTAAGATTGAAAGCGGGGCATCAGGCTGTACAATAAAAAATGCAGATATAGAGGAGTTAGATGTAGAAACAGGTGCCGGAAGTCTGGATTTTTATGGAACAGTGGAAAAAGAAGTGGACATTGACTGTGGTGCTGGAAGCGTCACACTGAATCTGGAAGGAAAAGTGGAGGATTATAATTATGAACTGGATAGTAGTGCCGGTTCGATAGAAATTGGAGAAGATATAGATCTTGGCGGCTTAAGCACAGAGAAGTCAATCGATAATGGCAGTAAACGCACGATTGAGATATCGAACGGAGCAGGCAGCGTGGAGATCCGTTTCCATTAGAATTAACATAGACAGAAAAATCTATCAGATGAAACACATATATAATAGAAGAAACACAAAAATAGGAGAAACTTTTAGGAGGAATTTTTATGGAACAGAAAAGATTATACAGATCCGTAACAAACCGTAAGATCTGCGGTGTATGTGGAGGTCTTGGAGAATATTTTAATATCGATCCTACATTGATCCGGCTTGGAGGTGTTTTGCTGGCTTGCGTAAGCTGTGGGACTGCCGTGGTTGCCTATTTTGTTGCAGCAGTTATCATTCCGGATCCAGAATAAAAAATAAGAGAGCTTTGCCGATAAAGAAAAGGCAGAAGGAGAAGAAGTCGGAAGTAATGTTTTCGGCTTCTTTTATAATAATCAGGTATAAATGTATAAAATCCGTAATTGGGGAAACACTCTGAAAAAGGAGTTGAAAGGTATGAAAAGCACAAAGACAAAGAAAATCAGACGCGAAGATATCCCCAATCTGGAAACAAGTGAGCGGGTAAAATACGAGATTGCTGAGGAGCTTGGACTTCTCGATAAGGTTCTGGAAGATGGCTGGAAGAGTCTGTCATCAAAAGAAACCGGGCGGATCGGAGGAATCATTTCAAAAAAATCCAGGAAGAATGAGACTGGGAATTTACAATAATATTACAAATTTTAAAAAATGTGAATATTTTGCAACGTTTGTTGAAAAAGCACTGTATGTTTGATATAATCGCTTGACCGCAAAAACCGAGAAAATGGAACGGGTGAGGCAAATGAATGAAAAAATGAACGTACTGGACGTACAGCTTGATAACTGTACGGCAAAAGATGCGATGAAGATCATTGCAGAATATATGCAGACAGAAGAACTTAACACAGTAGATATTGTTACGGTGGATACCCTGATGAGAGCGACACAGCTTGACGGTATGAAGGAAGAGCTGGAGAAACTGGATCTTCTGCTTCCGGGAGATATGGCGATTCTTGAAGCTGCAAAGATCACAGATAGAAAGCGGATCCAGGAGATGGAGGATCAGACGATGCTGAAGATGGTATTCCATTATTTTCATAAGAACCGCTGTAAGATATTTATACTGGCAGGATCTGAGGAAGAAGGAGACAGACTGCAGGGCTATCTGCATGAGGCATACAGTGGGATTCAGGTTGTCGGTATGAAAGCAGTACCGGCAGACGAAAGTGAGGATGACAGGATCACCAATCTGGTCAACGGCGGAGAAGTAGACTGTGTGATTGCCAGCATGGATTTCCCTTGGCAGGAACAGTTTGTTTACCGGTGCAAAGAGCAGCTGAATACCAGAATGTGGTTTGGAACAGGACATAGTATTGCTTCCTTTGCAAATGGTGAGAACTGGGCAGATCACCTGAAAAATTTTATCGGTAAAAGGATTTTAAAACGGGAGATCAAAAAAGAGCAAAAAAGAAAAGAAGTATAATTGAAGCGACAAAAGACTGAAAATAATAAAAAAAATCAAAAAATCTTTTTTGATAGAATAAATTTTATAATAAACTCAATTGAGGAAATGCATAAAAAAATGTGATTTCCTCTTTATTTTTTTGGTAATATGTATTAAAGTATTATATGTATATGGCTAAGTCCACAGTTGCGGGGGATGAAGATTGTACAAAGTGTATAGAACCACGGAGGATGGAGGAGAGAGAATATGATATCAAATCAGATACTGCAGAATACGATTGAAGGGTTGAAATCAATTACAAGGATTGATCTTGGAGTGATGGATACAGATGGAAAGACTTTGGCGACAACATTTCCGGAGCCTGGAGATTATGAGAATGCCGTTCTTTCGTTTGTAGAATCTCCGGCAGAAAGTCAGGTGATTCAGGGGTATCAGTTTTTCAAAATTTATGATGAACACCAGCTGGAGTACATTCTGATCGCCAATGGCGGCAGTGAAGATGTTTATATGGTTGGCAAGATTGCAGCCTTCCAGATCCAGAATCTTCTGGTAGCATATAAGGAGCGTTTTGACAAGGATAATTTCATCAAAAACCTTCTTCTTGACAACCTTCTTCTGGTGGATATTTATAATCGCGCCAAAAAATTACATATTGACACAGAGGTAAAACGTGATATCTTTATAGTTGAGACTTCTCGGGAAAGAGATGTCAGTGCGCTTGACAGTCTCCGTTCTGTTCTGGGTGGAAAGGGCAAGGACTTTATTACAGCTGTTGATGAGAAGAACATCATCGTAGTAAAAGAATTAGGTCCTGGCGATGGATATCCGGAGATGGACAAGACTGCACATGAGATTCTTGATCTTCTGAAAGCAGAAGGAGAAGAGAATGTCCGTATCGCATATGGTACGATCGTCAATGACATCAAAGAAGTATCCAAGTCTTACAAAGAAGCGAAGCTTGCGCTCGATGTAGGAAAGATCTTCTTCGACGAGAAGGAAGTTATTGCATATAGTGCGCTTGGAATCGGACGACTGATCTATCAGCTTCCAATTCCGCTCTGCAAGATGTTTATCCGCGAAATTTTTGAGGGGAAATCTCCGGACGAATTTGATGAAGAGACGCTCACGACCATCAATAAGTTCTTTGAGAACAGCCTGAATGTTTCCGAGACATCAAGACAGCTGTATATTCACAGAAATACACTGGTGTACCGTCTTGACAAACTGCAGAAGAGCACAGGACTGGATCTGCGCGTATTTGAGGACGCAATCACATTTAAGATCGCGCTGATGGTAGTCAAATATATGAAATACATGGAAACACTGGAGTATTAAGTTATATCGGAGTATGGATAATTAGGAGGAGCATATGATAGAACTTAAAGAAGTTACCAAGGAATACTCGAAGGGTATTGCTGCACTCAATGGTATCAACCTTCGGATCGAACAGGGAGAGTTCGTATTCGTAGTTGGAGACAGCGGTTCCGGAAAGTCTACGTTGATACGTCTTCTGATGAAGGAGATCGAACCAACGTCAGGTACGATTATTGTCAACGGTCAGAATCTGAATCGTATGAAACATCGCCAGATTCCGCAGTACAGAAGAGGAATCGGCGTTGTATTCCAGGATTTCAGACTTCTGAAAGACCGCAATATTTATGAGAATATTGCATTTGCACAGCGGGTTACAGAAAAATCAACCCGTGTCATCAAAAAGAAAGTGCCGGCGGCTCTGTCACTTGTCGGACTGGCACAGAAGTACAAAGCGTTCCCGAAGGAATTGTCCGGTGGAGAACAGCAGAGAGTTGCAATTGCCAGAGCAGTTGTCAATGAGCCTGCTATTTTGCTGGCTGATGAGCCGACAGGAAACCTGGATCCAACCAACTCATGGGAGATCATGAAACTTCTTGAAGAAGCAAACGAGAGAGGAACTACAGTTCTGGTAGTTACTCACAACCAGGAAATTGTAAACGAGATGAAAAAGCGCGTTATTACGATGAAGAAGGGTGTCATTGTCAGCGACGAACAAGAAGGTGGGTATAAGCATGAGGATTAGTACAGTTGGATACTCCGCGAAACAGGGAGTTAAGAATATTGGAAGAAATAAGATGTTTTCACTGGCATCTGTTGCAACTATGGCTGCATGTATCTTTGTGTTCGGACTGTTTTTCTCAATTATTATGAACTTCCAGTATATTGTACACAAAGCAGAAGAAGGCGTGGCAATCACTGTATTTTTTAATGATGATGCAACGCAGGAGCAGATTGATAATATTGGCGCACAGCTTAAAAAGCAGGATGGTGTAAAAGATATCAAGTATGTGTCTGCGGACGAAGCATGGGAGACATTTAAAGATCAGTATTTTGGCGAATCAAGTGACCTTGCAGAAGGATTTAAAAATGATAACCCTCTGGCAGGATCTGACAACTATGAAGTATATATGACAGATGTGGCTTCACAGAAGAAGCTGGTTTCCTTTGCGGAAAGCCTTGACGGGGTTCGCAAGGTTAACAAATCAGATACCGTAGCCAATACACTGAACAGCGTGAACAAGCTGGTATGGTATGTATCGGTTGTTATCATCGCGATTCTTCTGGCAGTATCCATTTTCCTGATCAGCAATACGGTCACAATGGGTATTACTGTCCGAAGGGAAGAGATTGCAATCATGAAATATATCGGTGCGAAGGATGGTTTTGTACGGGCACCGTTTATCATTGAAGGTATCCTGATCGGTCTTGTCGGTGCGGCGATTCCGCTTGGTATCCTTTATGTACTTTATAATAGAGCAATTACTTATATTCTTACAAAATTCAGTCTGCTGAATAATATTCTGGATTTCCTTCCGGTGGGGCAGGTATACAAGACACTGCTTCCGGTCGGACTTTTACTGGGAATCGGAATTGGTTTTGTGGGAAGTTTCTTTACGATTAGAAAGCACTTAAGAGTCTAGTCGCATAATATTTAAGGGAGACGAATATGATAAGAGGGAAAAAGATACTTGGGGCGTTACTGGCGTTTACGCTTTGCTTCAGTATGGTAATTCCGGCACAGGCTGATGATATTTCGGATGCGAAAAAGAAGCAGCAGGAGCTGGAACAGCAGAAGAATACGGCTGAGGCGGAGAAGTCGGAACTTTCTTCGGAACTGGATTCCATTGTATCAAAGATGGAGAAGACACAGTCAGATCTGACTGCAAAAGAGACTGAGATCAATGATGCAGAGACAGAGCTGGTAACTGCGAAAGCCAACGAAGATGACCAGTACCAGACGATGAAGCTGCGTATCAAGTATATGTATGAGAACGGGAGCAATGAATTCCTGGAGATCCTGATGGAAGCTAACAGTATTGCAGATCTGCTGAACAAAGCAGAATACATCAATAAGATTTCCAAATGCGACCGTGAACTTCTTGTAGAATACGAAGATACAAGAAAAGATGTCGAGAACAGAGAAAATGCACTTAAAAAAGAGTATGCAGAGCTGGAAAGCCTGCAGGATGAACTTGCGGGAGAACAGGCAAATGTAGAAAAGCTTCTTGCTGATAAAAATATTCAGATCGATAACCTGACATCTGAGATCAGCAGTAATGCTGACAAGCTGAAGCAGCTGATTGCAGCAGCTGAGGCGGCAGAAGCCCGCAGAAAAGAAGCAGAAGCAACGGCAGCTGCTCAGGCTGCACAGGCAGCGGCGGCAGCTCAGGCATCAGCTTCGTCAGGCACAAGCAGTTCAGGCGGCTCAGGCAATACAAGCAGCAATGCAAGTGCATCGGGAACCGGATCACTTACACATCCGGTACCGGGAGCAGCGATTACCAGTGGCTTTGGCGGACGTGTGGCACCGACTGCAGGTGCAACAACCGGTCATGACGGAATCGATTATGGTGCAGGATACGGAGCAGCAGTTTATGCGGCTGATTCCGGTACCGTTATTACCGCACAGTACAACAGTGCACGTGGAAATTACATCGTAATCAATCACGGTAATGGAATGCAGACATGGTATCAGCATCTGAGTTCGATGAATGTTACCGTGGGACAGACGGTGGCAAGAGGTCAGGTGATCGGAAATGTCGGTACGACCGGAATTTCCACAGGACCACATCTTCACTTTGAAGTTCATGTAGGTGGTGTACCGGTCAATCCACTGAACTATCTGTAAGATAATACATAACAGGTATGAAAGAGTAAATGATGGAAAATAATAAAAAGAATTTTTGGAAGGGGGCGCTTGCAGGCGCCCTCGCCATGTTTATGGTAGGTGCTGCGGCACTTGGAATTATGAATGTTGCAGGTGTAGACCTTGGAACCAGTCAGGAAAAGGTTGTAAATGCGCAGGAAGAGAAAAAACTGAATAAACTGAAAAAGCTGATTGATGAAAATTATCTTTATACAGATGATTTGAAAGAAGAAGATCTGGAGAACGGACTTTACAGTGGATACATTAATGCACTGGGAGATCCATATTCCGTATACTATGATGAAGAACAGACTAAATCCCTGCAGGAATCAACTTCGGGAGAGTATTCGGGAATCGGAGTTGTTTTTTCACAGAATCAGGAAACTAAGGTGATCACTGCAGTTCAGGTTTATGAGAACAGCCCGGCGAATGAAGCAGGTATCCAGGTAAATGATATTCTGTATAAGGTTGGAGATAAGGATGTAAGTGGAACGGATCTTTCCGATGTTGTACAGCTGATCCGCGGTGTAGAGAATACGACTGTTGATATCACAGTCCTGCGTGGGGATGATGCGAAGGAAGTGACAATGACGGTTACCCGGAGAAAAATCCAGGTGGAGACAGTTAAGTCTGAAATGAAGGATGACCAGATCGGTTATATCCGGGTTACGGAATTTGACAGTGTGACCTATGACCAGTTCAAGAGTGCACTCGGCAGTCTGGAGGACCAGGGGATGAAAGGACTTGTGGTTGATCTTCGGGCGAATCCGGGAGGCAATCTTGCGACAGTCACACAGATGTTGGATCTGTTATTGCCAAAAGGTACGATCGTGTCAACAAAAGACAAGAGTGGTCACGAAGAGGTGATCTCATCGGATGATGAACACCAGTTTACGAAGCCGATGTCGGTTGTTGTTGACGGCAACAGTGCAAGTGCTTCCGAGATTTTTGCCGGAGCGATCCAGGACTACGGACTTGGATCGATCGTCGGAACCACAACTTACGGAAAAGGAATCGTTCAGCAGATTTTTGATCTTGGAGACGGAACCTGTGTGAAGCTGACAATGGCTGAGTACTATACTCCGAATGGAAGAAATATTCACAAAAAAGGAATTACGCCGGACGTAGAAGTTGAATATCAGCAGGATGAGAATAATCCGAATGCAGATAATCAGCTTGATGCAGCATTGGAACAGGTGAGAAATAAAATCAATCAATAACAGAAATCCGGAGGGAATGCCGAAAACGGCATTCCCTTTTAGTTTTTAATATGATATCATAAGTAAAGAATATTTTTTTTCAGGTAACAAAAGGACAATACTTTCTGTTACAGCAAAAATATAAATAGAAAACTGGAGGGAATAAGATGATTAACAAATTAGTCGCTAACATTAAAAAAACAGGAGCACCTATCGTTGTCGGACTGGATCCGATGCTTTCCTATGTACCAGAGCAGGTACAGAAAAAGGCATTTGCAGAGTATGGAGAGACTTTGGAAGGAGCAGCAGAAGCTATCTGGCAGTTCAACAAAGAGATCGTGGATAAGACTTATGATCTGATCCCGGCAGTTAAACCGCAGATCGCTATGTACGAACAGTTCGGAATTCCGGGACTTCAGGCATTCAAGAAGACGGTAGACTACTGTAAAGAAAAGGGACTTGTTGTTATCGGAGATATCAAGAGAGGTGATATCGGTTCTACTTCAGCAGCATATGCTGTTGGACATCTTGGAAGAGTTCAGGTAGGAAGCAAATCCTATGTACCGTTCGATGAAGATTTCGCTACTGTGAATCCGTATCTTGGATCTGACGGAGTAAAGCCATTTATCGAAGTATGTAAAGAAGAGAAGAAAGGTCTTTTTATCCTTGTTAAGACATCCAATCCATCCAGTGGAGAATTTCAGGATCGGCTGATCGATGGCCGTCCGCTTTACGAACTGGTCGGAGAAAAGGTTGCCGAGTGGGGAGCAGACTGCATGGGTGATGATTATAGCTACATCGGAGCAGTTGTGGGAGCTACTTATCCGGAGATGGGAAAAGTCCTTCGTAAAGTAATGCCGAAATCCTACATTCTGGTTCCGGGATACGGTGCACAAGGTGGAAAAGGAAAAGATCTGGTTCATTTCTTCAATGAAGATGGACTTGGAGCAATCGTAAACTCATCCAGAGGAATCATTGCAGCATATAAGCAGGAAGCTTATGCAAAATACGGTGCAGAGAACTTTGGAGATGCATCCCGTGCAGCAGTAGAAGCCATGGTAGCAGATATCAAAGGCGCGCTTGAGAACAGATAAGAGAAAAGAATGAGCCGGTGTGACAGAAGCTTCTGACATACCGGCAAATCCGGATTATAGGAGAATAGAAGATGACTACAAAGAAAAAAGAACAGGCAAAGGTTGTATCGCAGGAGCAGCTTGCAGATGGAATCTTCAGTATGTGGATCCAGACAGAAGCAGCAGGGAGTGCAAGACCGGGGCAGTTTATTTCCATGTATACCAATGATGGAAGCAAGCTTCTTCCACGCCCGATCAGTATCTGTGAGATCGATAAAGAAGGTGGAAAACTTCGTGTGGTTTACCGTGTAACAGGGGAAAAAACCGGAACAGAAGAATTTTCACAGATGAAGGCAGGAGATACCATTCCGGTGATCGGACCACTTGGTAATGGATTCCCATTTGAGAAGGCCGAAGGAAAGAATGTATTTCTGATGGGAGGAGGAATCGGTGTGCCGCCGATCCTGGAGCTTGCAAAACAGATGAAATGTGAGAAAAAGCAGATTGTGGTTGGATACCGTGATGCACATACCTTCCTGAAAGAAGAATTTGAACAGGCAGGAGAGCTTTATATTTCAACCGAAGATGGCAGTGTCGGAACAAAAGGAAATGTCATGGATGCAATCCGTGAGAATGCGCTGGAAGCAGATATGATCTATGCCTGTGGACCAACTCCGATGCTCCGTGCGATCAAACAGTATGCAGAAACAAACGGAATCGAATGCTATATTTCTCTGGAAGAGAGAATGGCATGTGGAATCGGTGCCTGTCTTGCGTGCGTGTGCAAGTCAAAGGAAAAGGATGCGCACAGCAATGTGCACAACAAACGTATCTGTAAAG
Organism: Coprococcus sp. RTP21204st1_G4_RTP21204_210225; assembly: GCF_040915385.1. Taxonomy (NCBI): domain Bacteria; kingdom Bacillati; phylum Bacillota; class Clostridia; order Lachnospirales; family Lachnospiraceae; genus Coprococcus; species Coprococcus sp. RTP21204st1_G4_RTP21204_210225. Next base: position 167,191 of record NZ_JBCPDP010000006.1, read on the forward strand.
ACGGACCGGTATTTCTTTCTACGGAGGTGGAAATCTAATGGATATGCGTGTAAATATTGCCGGAGTAGAATGGAAGAATCCGGTAACAGTGGCATCAGGAACCTTCGGATCAGGAGAAGAGTTTTCTGAATTTGTAGATCTGAACAAGCTTGGAGCTGTGACAACAAAAGGTGTGGCAAATGTACCGTGGCCGGGCAATCCGACTCCGCGTGTAGCCGAGGTTTACGGCGGAATGATGAACGCCATAGGACTTCAGAATCCGGGAATCGATCTGTTCTGTAAAAGAGATATTCCGTATCTGAAAAATTATGATACCAAGATCATTGTGAATGTCTGCGGACATGCACCGGAAGAGTATCTTGAAGTGGTAGAACGCCTTGCGGATGAACCGATCGATATGATGGAAATCAACATTTCCTGCCCGAATGTCAATGCAGGATTCCTTGCTTTCGGACAGGATGCAAAGCATGTAGAAGAGCTGACCGGACAGATCAAGAAGATCGCAAAGCAGCCGATTATCATGAAGTTGACACCGAATGTAACCGATATTACTGAGATAGCAAAAGCGGCAGAAGCAGGCGGTGCGGACGCAGTTTCCCTGATCAATACACTGACCGGTATGAAGATTGATATCAATCGTAAGACATTTGCGGTGGCAAATAAGACCGGAGGTGTATCAGGACCGATCGTCAAACCGATCGCTGTCCGCATGGTATATCAGGTAGCACAGGCAGTGAACATCCCAATCATCGGGATGGGCGGTATTTCCTGCGCAGAAGATGCGATCGAGTTCCTTCTTGCAGGAGCAAGTGCCGTATCTGTAGGAACAGCCAACTTTCACAATCCGGCAGTGACGATGGAAGTGATCGATGGAATTGAAGCCTACATGAAGAAGAATGGCTTTGAGTCTGTGAAAGATATGGTTGGAATTGTAAAATAAAGAACATATAAGAGATGGAGGATAAATAAAATGGAAAGCTACAAACAGGAATTTATTGATTTTATGGTAGAAAGCCACGTGCTTAAATTTGGAGAATTTACACTGAAAAGCGGAAGAAAGTCCCCTTTCTTCATGAATGCAGGAGCTTATGTGACAGGATCACAGCTCAAAAGACTCGGTGAATATTACGCAAAAGCAATCCATGACAAATACGGGGATGATTTTGATGTATTATTCGGACCTGCTTACAAAGGAATCCCGCTTGGAGTTGTAACCGCGATCGCTTACAGTGAATTATACGGAAAAGAGATCCGTTACTGCTCAGACCGTAAAGAAGAAAAAGATCACGGAGCAGATAAGGGAAGCTTCCTCGGAAGCAAGCTTCAGGACGGAGACCGCGTGGTTATGATCGAAGATGTTACCACATCCGGCAAATCCATGGAAGAGACTGTACCGAAGGTAAGAGGAGCCGCTGATGTAACAATTGTTGGACTGATGGTATCCCTTGACCGTATGGAAGTAGGAAAAGGCGGTGTGAAATGCGCACTCGATGAAGTAAAGGATCTTTACGGATTTGAAACTAATGCAATCGTAACCATGAAGGATGTAGTAGAGCATCTGTACAACAAACCATGCAATGGTGAAATTGTTATCGATGACAACATCAAGGCTGCAATCGACGCATACTATGAGCAGTATGGTGCAAAATAAGGAGGAGTTACAGTGACAGAAAAGACATATAAGGTGATGGGACTTGCCGGCGGTGCCAATATTGCGATCGGAATTATTTCTATTGTTGTTGGTGTGACAACCGGGATCATTTTGCTTGTCAGCGGTGGAAAGCTGCTTGGTGCGAAAAAGGGACTGACATTTTAGGAAGGGCGCTTTAAGTTGAAAGCAAAGAACAGAAAAAGACTTCGGGTTCTTGGGAAGATTTTATTTGTCCTGTATATTGGATTTTTATTTTACTTTCTGATTTTTTCTGACTGGTATGGACGGGAAGGAACCGGGGAATATCATTATAACCTGGTTCTTTTCTGTGAAATAAAAAGATTTTGGCTGTATCGAGATGTTTTAGGATGGGTATCTTATGCAAATCTGTTCGGAAATGTCCTGATTTTCATACCATTTGGATTTTTTATGCCGATGGCAAGCCGGTATCGCAGCTTTTTTCTTACCCTTTTCTACAGTTTTGGAGTGAGCTTCTTTGTGGAGTGCTTTCAGCTGGTAACAAGAGTGGGGAGTTTTGATGTGGATGATATGCTGCTCAACACCTTTGGCGGTGTGATCGGGTATATCGTCTTCGCGATTTGTAATATGATAAGGAGATGGCACGATGCGAAGCAGGAGAGATAAAAAAAGAGCACGCGAAAGAGATCGAAATAAAAGAAGCCGGAAGTATGGTCAGATAAAAAGAAAGCATTCCCGCAAGGGAATCTGGTCCTGTGTGATGGCAGTACTTGTTACGGCAGTGATAGCGGGATTGATTGTAATGGCATTTATGAATAAAGGGAAATCAGCAGCAATGGTAGGAAGCTTTGGGGTTTTCGATATGATTCTTGCCTGCATCGGTATTGTAACAGGTGTAAAAGGATTTAAAGAAAGAGATAAAAATTATCTGACCTGCAAGATCGGAATTGTTGTAAACGGATTTATTTTACTTGCCCTGATCTTAGTATTTATAAGAGGATGTGTATAAATGGAAGAAAGATATAATCTGGCAATTGGCAGAATAAAAGCAATAATAGAAGAAAAAACAGTAGCAGAGCCATATCGGGAGTATTTCCAGCATGTGGCTCGGTTTATTTTAAAGCTTGATGAGCTGAAACAGAATGTGGAAAGCGGAAAGCAGAAAGAGATGTCAGAAGAAGAGCTGCAGGAAGAGATGAAGGATCTTTATGCAGACGAACTGGAAGCAAACTATGAGAAATCTTATGCAAATCCGGCTTATGCGGTTTTGGTGCTGGGAGGAGAACTGGGAAGCTTTTTGTCTGCGGTTTACACCGAGATTCGCGGAAGCATTTCTTATGTTCAGGAACAGCGTATGGAGTATGTTGTGATCGGAGCAGAGCTTTTGATTGAAATCTACAACAAATTTGAAGAAGAAAAGCAGCCGCAGCCGGAAAGCCTGAAGGAAATCTTTTACTGGTATGCAAGTGATTACTGTGATGTATTTGCGGCAGACCGCATCAAAGACCAGATCGATCCGGAAAGAGGATGCTTCATTGTGAATATGATCATGAATGAAGATCTTTCCGATCTGCGTTATCTCTACCGTATGGGAGAATATGTGGGGGTAAATGAAAGAGAGACAGCCGCATATTTAAATTCACTTTCACAGGAGAAGATTGATAAGATGGCAGATACCTTCAGTGAAGGATACAGGATTGGTTTTGTAAATACCGGAAAAGACCTGTCAAAAAAATCTGTAGTCAACATTTACTATGCAATGGGATTTGAACGGATCGTAAAAAAAGCCATTGAGAATTTTGCCAAAATGGGATTAAAGCCGAGTATTTTCCGAACAAGTCACAGCGTGATCACAAGAGGACGTAACAGCCAGATCGGATTTTTCAATATTTCCGGCAACAAGCAGTATGTCTATGACCACAGAGATGATATCGGGCTTGTGATGGATAAACAGTATGTAGAGCGAAAGCTGGAAGTGATGCGTACCACTTACGAGCAGAATAAAGAGATTGCAGCAGGCTATGCAGGACCGGCAGTGATCGACATTTTCGGAGAAAAGACTTTTGTTCCGCAGGCTAAACCAGAGGCAGTTAAATTAAGCGAAAAGCAGGAAGAACTTCTGGTTGCGATGAATGGAAGAGCCGGACGTCTGACCAATGAATATCTTCCGGGAGATGAGAGAAGCTTTACGATCATTTCCTGGCCGGTTCCGGAAATCGGAGAGCAGTATCATGAGATCTTTGATGAAACGATCAAGATCAATACTCTGGATTACAAGCTTTACCAGAAGGTGCAGCAGACAATGATCGATGCACTGGATAAAGGAGAGTATGTAAAAGTAACAGGCTCAGGCGAAAACCAGACGGATCTGAAAGTGATGCTTCATCCGCTTGCCGATCCGGCAAAAGAGACGATCTTTGAAAACTGTGTTGCCGATGTCAATATCCCGGTAGGTGAGGTGTTCACTTCCCCGGTACTGGAAGGAACAGAAGGTACCCTTTTTGTGAGCAAGGTATTTCTTCACGGACTTCCGTATTACAATCTGAAGATCAGTTTTAAAGAAGGAAAGATCACAGAGTATACCTGCACCAATTTTGATTCAGAAGAAGAAAATAAAAAATATATTTTCGATAACATTCTGCACAATCATCAGACACTTCCGATCGGCGAGTTTGCGATCGGAACCAATACCACAGCTTATGCGGTTGCGAAGAAATATGATATTGCAGATAAATATACGATTCTGATCGCTGAAAAGACGGGACCGCATTTTGCAGTAGGGGATACCTGCTACAGCTGGGCAGAGGATGTAAAGGTTTACAATCCGGATGGAAAAGAGATTATTGCAAGAGACAACAGCATATCGATCTTGAGAAAAGAGGATCCGTCGAAAGCATATTTCCAGTGCCATACCGATATCACCATCCCTTATGATGAGCTGGGAAGCATTGTTGTAGTGGCGAAAGACGGAACAGAGACAGAAATTATCCGTGATGGACGGTTTGTTCTTCCGGGAACAGAGATCCTCAATGAACCTCTGAATTAGTATTAGTTATGGATTTTCAATAATACCAATAAGTAAAATTAAATAATGGTCAGATAAGTAACGGTTGACATACCGCAACAGACTTAGTAAAATAACTTATAAGTGGTTAGCTATTTATTAAAATACTTATAGATAAAAGAAAAGGAGATCATTATGCCAAAAGTTGGAATCGTAATGGGCAGCGACTCAGATATGAAAGTAATGGGAAAAGCTGCCGACATGCTGGAAAAGTTTGGAATCGATTATGAGATGACGATCATCTCGGCACACCGTGAGCCTGATGTATTCTATGAATATGCGAAGTCTGCAGAAGCAAAAGACTTCAAAGTAATTATTGCAGGTGCAGGTATGGCAGCACATCTTCCAGGAATGTGTGCAGCAATTTTCCCGATGCCGGTTATCGGAATCCCAATGTCAGGGAAGAATCTGGAGGGTGTCGACGCACTCTATTCAATCGTTCAGATGCCGCCTGGAATCCCGGTTGCCACAGTTGCGATCGATGGCGGAGCAAACGCAGCTATTCTGGCTGCAAAGATTCTTGCAACCTCAGATCCTGAGCTTCTTCAGAAATTGAAGGATTACACTGCAGAAATGAAAGAAACCGTCCAGAAAAAAGCAGAAAAGCTTGAAAAAATCGGACACAAAGAATATATCAAGCAGATGTAGGCATACAGATGTCAGTGAAAATACCAGGAGGATATAGAAAATGTTGGATTATAAGACAGCCGGCGTAGATATCGAGGCAGGATATAAATCAGTAGAACTTATGAAAAAGCATGTAAAAGAAACCATGAGACCGGAAGTGTTAGGAGGGCTTGGCGGTTTTGCAGGTGCATTTGATTTAAGTGGAATCAAGAATATGGAAGAACCAGTACTTCTTTCCGGAACAGATGGATGTGGAACAAAGGTGAAGCTTGCATTTGTAATGGACAAGCATGATACGATCGGTATTGATGCTGTTGCCATGTGTGTGAATGATATCGCATGCTCTGGTGGAGAACCGTTATTCTTCCTGGATTATATTGCCTGTGGCAAGAATTACCCGGAAAAGATCGCTACGATCGTAAGCGGTGTGGCAGAGGGCTGTAAGCAGTCAGGATGTGCACTTGTAGGTGGAGAGACAGCAGAACATCCGGGACTGATGCCAGAGAATGATTACGACCTTGCAGGTTTTGCAGTCGGAGTTGTAGATAAGAAAGACATTATCGACGGTTCTGATATTAAGCCAGGTGATGTACTTGTTGCAATGCCGTCTACAGGGGTTCACAGCAATGGATTTTCACTGGTTCGTAAGGTATTCGACATTACAGAAGAATCCTTAAATACATACTATGATGAATTAGGAAAGACACTTGGCGAAGCACTTCTTGCTCCGACCAGAATTTATGTAAAAGCACTGAAGAACGTAAAAGAAGCCGGTGTAAGAGTCAAAGGATGCAGCCATATCACAGGCGGTGGATTCTATGAAAATATTCCGAGAATGCTTCCGGAAGGAATCCGTGCAGTGGTAAAGAAGGACAGCTATGAAATCCCTGCAATCTTCAACCTGATCGCAAAGACTGGCAACATTGCAGAAGAGATGATGTACAATACCTTCAATATGGGTATCGGTATGGTTGTCGCTGTCGATGAAAAGGATGTAGATGCTACAATTAAGGCAATGAAAGAAGCTGGAGATGAAGCATTTGTGGTTGGTTATGTAGAAGCAGGAGAAAAAGGAGTTACTTTATGTTAAGAGTTGCTGTACTTGTATCCGGAGGCGGAACCAATCTGCAGGCAATCATTGATGCAGTGGAAAATGGCACGATCACCAATACAGAGCTGGTCGGTGTCATCAGCAATAATAAGAACGCATATGCACTCACAAGAGCCGGGAATCATCAGATCCCGGCACAGTGCGTTTCGCCGAAGGATTTTGAGACAAGAGAAGAGTTTAACAAAGTTTTTCTTGAAAAGGTAGACGAACTGAAACCGGATCTGATCGTTCTGGCGGGATTTTTGGTTGTGATTCCGGAAGAAATGATCAGCAGATACCGAAATAAGATCATCAATATCCATCCATCTCTGATTCCGTCGTTCTGCGGAACGGGATATTATGGACTGAAGGTTCATGAGGCAGCACTTGCCAGAGGGGTAAAGGTGGTTGGAGCAACCGTACATTTTGTAGACGAAGGAACGGATACCGGTCCGATCATTCTCCAGAAGGCTGTTGAAGTAGAAGAAGGCGATACACCGGAGGTTCTGCAGAGACGAGTGATGGAGCAGGCGGAGTGGAAGATCCTTCCACATGCGATCGACCTGATCGCAAATGGAAAAGTAACAGTAAAAGATGGCAGAGTGTCAATTGCACGTTAGAGAAGGAGGAGCACCAATGAAAGTATTGATCGTAGGCGGTGGCGGAAGAGAACACGCAATTGCATATTGTGTAGCAAAGAGCAGCAAGGTAGAGAAGATGTACTGTGCACCGGGAAATGCCGGGATTGCAGAGCTTGCAGAATGTGTACCGATTGGTGCGATGGAATTTGACAAGCTGGTTACATTTGCAAAGGAAAAAGAGATTGATCTGGCAATCGTAGGAATGGATGATCCGCTGGTTGGCGGCCTTATAGATGAATTTGAAAAAGCCGGGATCCGCGCATTCGGACCAAGAAAAAATGCAGCAATCCTGGAGGGAAGCAAGGCATTTTCAAAAGATCTGATGAAAAAATATGACATCCCGACCGCAGCATATGAGAACTTTGACAATGCAGACGAAGCGCTGGCTTATCTGGAGACAGCCAAATTTCCGATCGTTCTGAAGGCAGATGGTCTGGCACTTGGAAAAGGTGTACTGATCTGTAATACGTTGGAAGAAGCAAAAGCCGGCGTGAAAGAGATCATGCTGGACAAGAAATTCGGTGCATCCGGTAATACCATGGTTGTAGAAGAATTCATGACAGGACGTGAGGTTTCTGTTCTTTCCTTTGTAGATGGAAAGACCATCAAGACTATGACAAGCGCGCAGGATCACAAGAGAGCCAAAGACGGAGACCAGGGATTGAATACCGGTGGTATGGGAACTTTCTCACCGAGTCCTTTCTATACAAAAGAAGTTGACGAATTCTGCCGGAAATATGTGTACCAGAAGACGGTAGATGCAATGGCAGCAGAGGGAAGAGAGTTCAAGGGGATCATCTTCTTCGGACTGATGCTTACCGAAGACGGACCGAAGGTTCTGGAATACAATGCCAGATTCGGAGATCCTGAGGCACAGGTTGTTCTTCCGCGTATGAAAAATGATCTGATCGATGTGATCGAAGCCTGTATCGACGGAACACTGGATCAGGTAGATCTTCAGTTTGAAGACAATGCAGCAGTCTGTGTGGTACTTGCATCTGACGGTTATCCGGTCGCTTATGAAAAAGGACTTCCGATCACAGGTCTTGACGAGTTCAAGAAGCATGAAGGATACTATTGCTTCCATGCCGGAACCAAATTCGACGGAGACCAGATCGTGACAAACGGAGGACGTGTCCTCGGTGTGACAGCCAAGGGAGCAACGCTCAAAGAGGCCCGTGCCAATGCTTACAAAGCAACCGAATGGGTTAAATTTGATAACAAATATATGCGCCACGATATCGGAAAAGCGATTGACGAGGCTTAGGAAGTTAGGGCGGGATCTTTCTTATTCAGAGGGATTTCGCCTTTTTTGAGTTAAGTGAAAAATTTAATCTTTAAGAAGTTCTAAAGATTTCATGAACTTCTTGACAAATCGGACTTTGAATACTATGATTATCAATAGTTATGGGAAAAGGCAATGAGAAAGAGGAGTATGCAGACTGGTCCGAAGAAGAGAGAACCGTTCACAGGCTGAGAGACGGTTTACGGGAAGTGGTTGCAGAAGGTAGCTTTGGAGCCGGGTATCTGAAAAAGGGCGAGTAGGATATCACGGGGTGGTTTCCGTTATAGAACTGTGAGAGATACGAGATGGATTTATTTCGTGGAACAAAGGTGGTACCGCGTTTATACACGCCCTTTACATATTGTAAAGGGCTTTTTTTATTTTTTATAGAGAGAGCAAAAGTGCGCGGTGGACTTATAAGAGGAGGAAACAATGAGTAAGAATCTTGAAAAGACCTACAATCCGAAAGAGATTGAAGCGAAACTTTATGAAAAATGGTGTGAAGAAAAGTATTTTCACGCTGAAGTTGACAGAAGTAAGAAACCATTTACAACGGTAATGCCGCCACCGAATATCACCGGTAAGCTGCATATGGGACATGCTCTTGATAATACACTTCAGGATATCCTGATCCGTTACAAGAGAATGCAGGGATATAATGCACTGTGGATCCCGGGAACAGACCACGCTGCAATTTCAACAGAAGTAAAGGTTACAAACCAGTTAAAGGCAGAGGGAATTGATAAGAAAGAACTCGGAAGAGAAGGATTCCTTAAGAGAACCTGGCAGTGGAAAGAAGAGTACGCAGGAACCATCGAAGGTCAGCTGAAAAAGCTTGGTGTATCCTGTGACTGGGACAGAGAACGTTTCACCATGGATGAAGGATGCTCGAATGCGGTCAAAGAAGTATTCCTTCGTCTTCACGAAAAAGGATTTATCTACAAAGGTTCCAGAATCATCAACTGGTGTCCGGTATGTAAGACTTCCCTTTCTGACGCAGAAGTTGAGCATGAGGAACAGGCAGGACATTTCTGGCACATCAAGTACCCGATCGTAGGAACAGAACGTTTCCTTGAGATCGCAACTACACGTCCGGAAACTCTGCTTGGAGATACAGCGATCGCCGTACACCCGGACGATGACAGGTACAAAGATATCGTAGGAAAGAATGTCATCCTTCCGTTAGTTGGAAGAGAAATCCCGATCGTGGCAGACGCTTACGTTGATAAAGAATTCGGAACAGGTGCGGTTAAGATCACACCGGCACATGACCCGAATGACTTTGAAGTAGGAAAGAGACATAATCTTCCGGAAATCAACATCCTGAATGATGATGCTACCATCGTAGAAGGATACGGAAGATATTCCGGAATGGATCGCTACGAAGCAAGAAAAGCAATCGTAGAAGATCTGGAAAAAGAAGGATACCTTGTAAGCATCGAAGAACATGTACACAACGTTGGAACACATGACAGATGTAAGACAACCGTTGAACCGATGATCAAACCACAGTGGTTTGTTAAGATGGATGAGCTTGCCAAACCGGCGATCAATGCGATCAAGACCGGTGAATTAAAATTCGTACCGGAACGTTTTGGTAAGATCTACCTGAACTGGCTGGAAAATATCCGTGACTGGTGTATTTCACGTCAGATCTGGTGGGGACACAGAATTCCGGCCTACTATTGTGATGAATGTGGAGAAGTGGTTGTTGCACGTGAGATGCCGGAAAAATGCCCGCATTGCGGATGCACACATCTGACACAGGATGAAGATACACTGGATACCTGGTTCAGTTCAGCACTGTGGCCGTTCTCAACACTTGGATGGCCGGAAGAGACAGAGGATTTCAAGTATTTCTATCCGACAGATGTACTGGTAACCGGTTATGATATTATTTTCTTCTGGGTAATCCGTATGGTATTCTCCGGATATGCACATACTGGAAAAGCACCGTTCCATACTGTTCTGATCCATGGACTGGTAAGGGATTCCCAGGGACGTAAGATGAGTAAATCTCTTGGAAATGGTATCGATCCACTGGAGGTCATTGATGAGTACGGTGCAGATGCACTCCGTCTGACTCTGATCACAGGAAATGCACCCGGAAATGATATGCGTTTCTACAACGAACGTGTAGAATCCAGCCGTAACTTTGCCAATAAGGTATGGAATGCATCCAGATTTATCATGATGAACATGGAAGATAAGGTAATTTCCAAACCGGATGAGGCAGACTTTGAAGTAACCGATAAATGGATTTTATCCAAGGTAAATACACTTGCAAAAGATGTAACTGAGAACATGGATAAATTTGAACTGGGTATTGCAGTACAGAAAGTATATGACTTTATCTGGGATGAATTCTGTGACTGGTACATCGAGCTTGTAAAATACAGGATCTACCATTCTGATGAAAATTATAAGAGCGCCAATGCAGCACTTTGGACACTGAAGACGGTTCTTGGTAATGCACTGAAGATGTTACATCCATTTATGCCATTTGTAACAGAAGAAATCTACAGCGCACTGGTACCGGAGGAAAAATCTCTGATGATGTCAGACTGGCCGCAGTTTAGCGAAGACTGGTGCTATGCAGACGCTGAAAATATAACAGATCATATGAAAGAAGTTATCCGTGGTGTCAGAAATGCGCGGGCAGAAATGAATGTACCGCCGAGCCGTAAAGCAAAGGTTTATGTAGTATGCGAAGATGAGAAGCTCTGTGAAGGATTCGAAGAGCTGACAACATGCGCATGCCCGCTTATGAGTGCTTCTGAACTTGCTGTCCAGGCTGATAAGGCAGGTATTGCGGATGATGCCGTATCGATCGTAGTACCGGATGCTTCTGTATATGTACCACTGGAAGAGCTGATTGACTTCGAACAGGAAATCGAGCGTCTGACAAAAGAAGAAGAAAAGCTTACAAAAGAAATCAACCGTGCAAAGGGAATGCTTTCAAATGAAAAATTCGTCAGCAAAGCACCACAGGCAAAGGTTGATGAAGAAAAAGCAAAGCTTGAAAAGTATACACAGATGATGGAACAGGTGAAAGAACGTCTGGAGGCTTTAAAGGCAGGAAGATAATCACTGCAGGAAAGTACTAAGGCATATTCTTTTTTAGCCGGATATACCGTCAGGCGCAGCATAAACTGCGCCTGACGGTACAGAAACACGTAAGGGGTTAAAAGACGATGAAGGAAATTCATTTTAAAAAGATTCAGTGGAAAAAACCGGATCTGAAAGGAAAATGGCAGAAGCTGAAGAATATGAAGCCAGGAGATATAAAGGCGCATTTAAAAAAGCAGCATGAGCGAAGACAGCAGATTCTTGAAAAGCGGCGAAACAGCAAATTCGCAAAAAAGATGGCACCGTACTATAAGATGATGAACCGGTTCTCTTTGCCGCTTCAGGCACTGTGGGCTTGTATCATTAACTTTATCATTGAAGCACTGTCCAGACATTCTGCAATTGCAGCTTGGCAGTATATGACAGGAACACCGCTGGTATTTTTGTACAATGCCGGAATGATTTTCGTTACACTTTTAATCGCTTATCTGGTGCGACGCCGGGTGTTTACACGACTGATCATCAGTGCATTGTGGCTCTTTCTGGGTGTTGTCAACGGAGTGATGCTGGCAAAGCGTGTTACGCCGTTTAATGCACAGGATCTAAAGACATTTACAGAAGGACTGTCACTGTTTACAAACTATTTCTCGGTGGCAGAGCTTGTGATGATGGGAATTGGTGTTCCGGCACTGCTCATCTGGCTGGTTGCCATGTGGAGACGTGCCGGACAGTATGAAGGAAAGATGCACAGGATCCCGATGCTGATTATTGTTGTTGCAGCGTTTTTTGGATATTCTGTACTGACAAATGTTGCTGTAGATAAGAGGATTATTTCTACTTACTTTGGAAATATCGCATTTGCTTATCAGGATTACGGACTTCCGTATTGTTTCTCGGCCAGCCTTTTTAATACAGGTATTTCAGAACCGAATGATTATAACAAAGACACGATCGAGAAGATCACGGATAATAGAGAGATGACAGAGAGCACATCCGACAATGGTGTGAGACCGAATGTCTTGTTTGTACAGCTGGAATCTTTCTTTGATCCTATTGAATATGAAGATCTGCAGATGTCAGAGGATCCGATTCCGAATCTGCGCAAGATGTTTGAAAATTATTCTTCCGGATATTTTAAGGTTCCTTCGGTAGGAGCCGGAACAGCCAATACAGAATTTGAAGTGCTGACAGGTATGAACCTGCGTTATTTCGGACCGGGCGAGTATCCTTATAAGACAAAGCTTAAGAATCAGGTATGTGAAAGTGCAGCAACTGCATTTTCTGCATTCGGTTACGGAACCCATGCGATTCACAACAACGGTGGTAATTTCTACAGCCGTGCGAAGGTATTTAACAATATTGGTTTTGACAGCTTTACAAGTAAAGAGTTTATGAATATTCTCCAGACAACAGAGAATGGATGGTCGAAGGATGATATTCTTCTGACGCACATCAAAGACGCTCTGGACTCTACCGAGCAGGAGGATTTTGTATTTACAGTCAGTGTACAGGGACATGGAAATTATCCGACAGAAAAGGTGATTGAGAACCCGAAGATCACCGTAACAGGAGCACCGACAGAAGAGAAGAACAATGCCTGGGAATACTATGTGAACCAGGTATATGAGATGGATCAGTTTGCCGGTAATCTGGTAAAAATGATGGAAGAACGCGGTGAGCCGACTGTGGTCGTATTCTATGGTGACCATCTGCCGACAATGGGACTGGAAGCAAAGGATATGAAGAACCGTTATCTGTACAATACAAATTATGTGATCTGGGACAATCTTGGACTTCAGAAAGAGGACCGGAACATTCCGTCCTACCAGATCATGGCGGATGTGATGGACCGCCTGGGATTACATTCCGGTACGGTATTCAACTATCACCAGCAGAGACGCCAGACAAAGGATTATCTGAAGGATCTGGAGCTGTTACAGTATGATATTCTGTATGGAGACCAGTATGTATACAATGGTAAGCCGCCGATCACAGAAGGCCATATGCAGATGGGGATCAAGGAGGTTACGCTCACGGATCTTGTAGAAAATCTGGATGAGACCTACAGCCTCTACGGAACAAACTTTACTAAATGGAGCAAGGTTTACATCAATGATGAAAAGCAGGAATCTACTTTCCTCAATAATACAAGGATCGAACTTCCGGACAGTAAGCTGAAGGATGGAGACATCATTACGGTCAGCCAGGTCGGATCAAGCAATACCATCTTCAGGACTTCAAGAGAATATATTTACATGGATGGAAAAATCCTGGAATATACAGATGAAGTAAAAGAACAGAAGAATTCTGCAAAGACGGACGGCGATCAGCAGAAGACAGAAAATGCCGGACAGTCCGGAGAACAGCAGGATCAGAATAATAAAGAAGAAAAGAGCGGGCAGCAGTAGAGTTCCGCTTAAGAAAGACGGGAAAGATTGTGAAGTATGAAGAAGTAGTCCGATATATAGAGGACATACCAAAATTTACAAAGAAGCATACGCTTTTGCATACCCGTGAATTTATGAGAAGATTGGGGAATCCCTGCCAGGGAAGAAAGGTTCTTCATGTGGCAGGGACGAACGGAAAGGGAAGCGTCTGCGCATATATGCAGGCGATTCTTCTTTTTGAGGGAAAGCGTGTCGGATTTTTTACATCACCACATCTGGTGAAGCTCAACGAGCGGATCCGGATCAATGGAAAAGATATTGACGATGATACCTTCTGCCGGATTTTTGCAAAGGTGCGGCAGGTGGCAGAAGAACTGGAAAAGGAAGGGCTGGAACATCCTTCTTATTTTGAATTCCTGTATGGAATGGGTATGCTTGCATTTGAAGAGAATGATGCAGAGTATATTGTACTGGAGACAGGACTTGGCGGAAGGCTGGATGCGACTAATTCCTTCGAGCATCCGTTCCTGAGCGTGATCACATCGATCGGACTGGATCACACAGAGATCCTTGGAGATACGATTGAAAAGATCGCGGGAGAAAAAGCCGGAATCATCAAAAAAGGCGTACCGGTATTTTTTGACGGCTCTGATGAAAGAAGTAGTCGGGTTATAGAAGAAACTGCCGAAAATGTAGAAGCACCGTGGTATAAAATGGAAAAAGATGCGTTGAAAATTCAAGAAATTACAGACAAACATATTGCTTTTTCTATTTTGGATGAGTATGATAATAATACCGTGTGGCAGGTGGCCAGCACCGGAATCTATCAGGTGATGAACGCAGCACTTGCAATCCGGGCGATGAGATATACATTTGGCGACAAGGCAGAAATCTGCAAATGGCAGAAGGTGGTTGCATCTGTTAAATGGCAGGGAAGAATGGAAGAGGTTCTTCCCGGAGTTATCTTTGACGGGGCACATAATCTTGCGGCAATCCGTGAATTTACAAAGAGTATCCGGCTGCAAAGAGAGGCGGAAGGGGAAATCCATCCACTGATAATCCTTTTTTCAGCCGTTGCAGATAAGGATTACAGTCATATGATCGAGCTTTTATGCAGAGAATCGAAAGCAGATGCTTATGTCATTGCCAAAGTAGACAATAAAAGGGGAGCGCAGGCAGATACACTTGCCGCGTTGTTCCGGAAGTATACAGACAGACCGGTCTATCGGGAGGACACGCTTGCTGATGCATTTACACGTGCATTGAATGAAAAGGGCAGCGAAGGGAAACTTTACTGTCTGGGGTCGCTCTATCTGGTAGGGGAGTTAAAAGAACTGATAGGAGGAGAAGATGCTTAATTTTGAAGAAGAACTTAAGAAGTTCAAACCAAGTCTGGAAGTAGAAGATATCGAGAATGCAGTATATCAGGAGGATCTGTCTGATATGACAGATATCTTAAGAGAGATGATGGATCAGAAAAAATAGGGGAGATTTTGATGGACTATAAGCAGAAACTCGAGTACCAGTCGAACTACTGGTACAATGATGGACTGAAGAAAGCGCAGATCCGGGATCTGTCCGGGGCAATTGTGTCGTTAAAAAGAAGTTTGCAGTTTAACAGAGAAAATATCACAGCGAGGAATCTTCTCGGACTTGTCTATTATGGACGTGGAGAAGTAGCGGAGGCTCTTGTAGAGTGGATCATCAGTAAAAACTTCAGGGCTTCAGAGAATATTGCCAGCTACTATATCAGTAAGGTTCAGGATAATCCAAGTGAGCTGGAGAAGGTGAATCAGGCAGTTCACAAATACAACCAGTGTCTTGGATACTGCAGACAGAATGGAGAAGATCTTGCGATCATCCAGCTGAAAAAGGTGGTTGTGGCACATCCGTCTTTCCTGAAGGCATATCAGCTTCTGGCACTTCTTTATATGCATTCCGGACAGTATTCCAAAGCAAGACAGAGCCTGAAGACGGCACTCAAGCTGGATGTGACGAATGATATTACGCTCCGGTATATGCATGAGATGAACCGTCAGCGGAATCGGCAGGTTGCACATATTAAAGAGGAAAAGCATGGCAGACAGTCGGTTGTCACATACAATCTGGGAAATGAGACGATCATCCAGCCTGCAGCAACACTGCGAGACAATGCGGCAGTGATGACAGTTGTCAATATTCTGATCGGTATGGTGGTTGGAGCGGCAGTGGTGTGGTTCCTGATCGCTCCGGCGGTAAACCAGACAAAGTCGTCTACAAAAAACCGGAATGTCATTGCACTAAGCGAGCAGATAGCTTCACAGAAGACACAGATCCAGACGCTTAAGGATGAACTGGAGGGATACCGTAACAGCAGTGATGAGGTAGAATCGGCAAAGCAGACCGCCGCATCCACACAGGACAGCTATGATGCCCTGATCAAGGTATATCAGCAGTATTATGGCGGAACAACGAGCAATGCGGATATGGCAGATACGTTGCTTGGACTGAACAGGGATTCGTTGGGAGAAGAGGGACAGAAAATCTACGATTCGATCTCCGGTTCCGTGTTCCCACGAGTATGTGTGAGCCTGTATTCGACCGCGCAGTATGAAGTGCAGAGTGGAAATTATGATGATGCCATTTCGGATCTTGAAAAGATCAAGAAGATGGATGACTCTTATAGTGATGGTGGTGTGTACAAGCTTCTTGGAGACGCGTATGCCGGTAAAGGTGATAAAGACAATGCAAAGAGCAATTACGAAAAAGCAGCGACCGATTATCCGGGAACACAGGCAGCATATTCGGCACAGAGCGCACTGGATGCAATGGGATCAGATGGAACTTCGGAGAATACTTCCGGTGGAACAGGCACCCAGGGACAATAAAATATAAAAGGCACAAAAGAGAAAGTAGCGAAAAAAGGCGTTACTTTCTCTTTTGTTTTATAGGAAATTCCGAAGGAACTTCCTATAAAACAAAAGGCACTACGTGCCGTAAATGCGCACTCTTTTTATAAATCCATCAAGGCTGTTGGCGTATTTGTATAAATAAAAAAGACAGAAAGGGGTTTAAGCAAAAATGCAGTATCAGATCAAAGAAAATTGTCTTACGATTTTTCTTCCGGCGGAGGTGGATCATCACAATGCGGAGGAGATCAAACGGGAGGCGGATAAGGTGATCGAGGAACAACATATCAAATATGTGATCTTTGATTTTGGAAGAACGAATTTTATGGACAGTTCCGGGATTGGAGTGATCATGGGACGGTACCGGCATATCTTTCTTCTTGGCGGGGAAGTATGGGCGATACATACAAGTGAACGGATGCGGCAGATTCTGAATATGTCCGGCGTGACGAAGATCATACAGATTTATGAGGAGGGAATGATGTAATGGAATATTTTAACGAGATGGAAGTAGTTTTTGACAGCAGATCGGAGAATGAGGGATTTGCAAGGGTGGCAGTGGCTGCGTTTATGACGCAGATGGATCCGGTTCTGGAGGAAGTGGCAGACGTGAAGACAGCGGTCTCCGAAGCAGTGACGAACAGCATTATACATGGATATGAGGGACGGACGTCCGGAAAGATCACGGTCTGGTGCGGGATTGAAAAAGATAAGAAGACCATTCTAGTCACAGTGAAGGATCACGGCATCGGTATCGAAAACGTGGAGCAGGCGATGGAGCCACTCTATACGACCAGGCCGGATATGGATCGGTCCGGGATGGGATTTGCATTTATGGAGGCATTTATGGATGAAGTACAGGTGGAATCTGTGCCTGGAAAAGGGACTACGGTTTGGATGAAGAAAACGACAGGAGGGGAAAAGAAGGAAGCTGTATGGACCACACAATCGCATTGATCAGACGGGCTCACGAAGGGGATGAAAATGCGAGGGCACAGCTTGTGGAGGAAAACACCGGTCTGATCTGGTGTGTGGTGAAAAGATTTTACGGACGGGGCACAGAGGCAGAGGATTTATTTCAGATCGGAAGCATCGGGCTTTTAAAAGCGATCGATAAGTTTGATCTGGGCTATGATGTGAAATTTTCTACCTATGCAGTTCCGATGATCACAGGAGAAATAAAGCGTTTTCTGCGTGATGACGGGATGTTGAAGGTCAGCCGTTCCTTAAAAGAGATTGCATATAAAGCATATCAGGCAAAGGAGGCGCTCACGGAAAAGCTTGGAAGAGAACCGCTGCTGGAAGAAATTGCGGAAGAAACGGGTGTGGAAAAAGAAGAGCTGGTGATGGCGATGGAGGCAGCAGGAGAAGTGGAATCGCTTCACAGACCGGTCGGTATGAAAGATGGAAATGAAGTAATGCTGTTGGAAAAGATTGCAGATACAGGCGGTGCAGAAGAAAAGATCCTGGATCATCTTCTGCTTACAGAGCTGATAAAAGAATTAAAAAAAGACGAGAGAAAGCTTCTGTATCTGCGCTATTTTGCAGATAAGACGCAGACAGAAATCGGCGAAGAGCTTGGAATTTCCCAGGTGCAGGTATCGCGGATGGAGAAAAAGATCCTGAAAACCATGCGGGAACACGCAAAAGAATAAAAGGATGTATGTTTTCTGGAAAAACAGGGATACTATTTCCTATCTGAAACAGATCACAAAGGAGGCGGATGCGATTGGAAAGAAGAAAAAAATATATCTGGGGCTGTGTTCTTTGTGCCCTGCTGACAGCTGTTCTGATCGGAATGATCTACTATTATAATGACGTCCGGGGGACAGACCAGGTAAGTGAAGGAACGCTGATCTGGCAGGCGCTACCGGTAAAAGAAAGGACGGATACAGATGTCTTCGGGAAATGAAATACTTTATATCAAAGGGGAAAAGAATACCGAGGTGAAAGAACCAAATGTGACATTGGGAGATATCCTGACAATGGAATGCAGCAATTCTTCCATCATGAACAGGATTAAACCACTGCGGATCCTGAAAATCCCGAAAAAAGAACAGCACAGATATGTGGTGTCTGTTCTGAAAATCATAGAATGTATCCATCGGGAAATTCCCGGACTACAGATTCAAAACGAAGGAGAAAGTGACCTGATCATTACCTATGAAGGGGAGAAAAAACGAAATGCTATCTGGCAGGGAATTAAAGTGGTTGTAGTTGCGGGAATCACATTTATCGGAGCAGCATTTTCCATCATGGCATTTAATAATGATGTGTCGGTGACAAAGATGTTTTCCCGGATTTATCTGCTTCTTACCGGAGAAGAATCGAATGGATTTACCCTGATAGAGCTGACTTACTGCATCGGGTTGATCGTAGGGATCCTGATTTTCTTCAATCATTTAGGAAGAAAGAAATTTACAGCAGATCCGACGCCGATGGAAGTGGAAATGCGTTTGTATGAAAATGATATTCAGGAAACTTTGATCGAAGTTTATGCGAGAAAGGAAAAAGAAGTCGATGTGGATTAGGCAGATTCTGGTGGCGGTGGTTGGTCTTGCATCCGGATTTGCAGTCGCGGCAGGACTGTTTTCATTTATTATCGGACTTGGCGTAGTGTCAGATTTTGCAGACCGGACACATACCGGGAAGCATGTCATGCTGTATGAAAACTGCATTATGGCAGGTGGGATCCTTGGAAATATTTTCTGGGTATACGGGCTCGCGATGCCTGGCGGCAAATGGATCGTTCCGGTGTTTGGACTTTTTTCCGGAATTTTTGTTGGTTGCTGGTCAATGGCACTTGCGGAAATCCTGAATATTTTTCCGATTTTTATCCGGAGGATCAAAATTCTGAAATGTGTGCCATGGCTGATTTTTGGGATGGCGCTTGGGAAAAGCCTTGGAGCACTTCTGTTTTTCTATAAAAGATGGTAACTGGAGGAGAAAATGAAGCAACAAGAGAAAGAAAAAGAGTATGAAACATATGTAAAAGAGAAAACACCGGTCAGGAAGCCTGGACCTGCGATGGCAAAAGCATTCGTGACCGGCGGGATCATCTGTACGATTGGACAGACGATCTTAAATGCGTGCGAAAAGGCGGGAATGTCAAAGGATATTTCTGCAAGCTGGTGTTCATTGATCCTGATCCTGGCAAGTGTGGTGCTGACCGGATTTGGAATCTATCCGAAGATCGCGAACTGGGGAGGAGCGGGAGCACTGGTGCCGATCACCGGATTTGCCAATTCCGTTGCGGCGCCGGCAATTGAATACAAAAAAGAGGGGCAGGTTTTCGGAATTGGCTGCAAGATATTTACGATCGCAGGACCTGTGATCCTGTACGGAGTTTTCACCAGCTGGGTTCTGGGACTGTTCTATTGGATTGGGACGATGATCGGAATTGTGTGAGCAAGGAGGGATGGACATGAATGCGATGAAAGGAACGCAGAGTATTGCATTTTCGGAAAGTCCGTATCTGGTAAGCGCCGGATCGGTTGCCGGAAAAAAAGAAGGAGAAGGGCCACTTGGAAAATATTTTGATATTGCATCGGAGGATGACCTTTTCGGAGAGAAAACCTGGGAGCTTGCAGAAGGAACAATGCAGAAGCTTGCGTGTAAGCTGGCATTGAAAAATGCGGGAGTACAGCCGGAGGAGGTACGCTATCTCTTTGGCGGTGATCTTTTAAGACAGGGAATTGCTACATCGATGGGGGCGGAAGAACTTCAGATCCCGGTGTTTGGTCTTTTCGGCGCATGTTCCACATCCGGAGAGGCACTTGCCCTTGCTGCAATGACTGTGGCGGCAGGCTATGGAGATCTGGTGCTTGCTGCAACATCGAGTCATTTTGGAAGTGCAGAAAAAGAATTCCGTTTTCCACTTGGCTATGCGAATCAGAGACCACTTTCTTCTACCTGGACAGTGACAGGAAGCGGAGCCTTTCTGGTAGGAAAAAAGAAAAGCCGGGTGCGGATCAGTGGAGTGACGATTGGGAAAATTGTGGATTATGGGCTGAAGGATTCACAGAATATGGGAGCGTGTATGGCACCGGCAGCGTGTGATACGATTCTGCAGAATCTTATGGATTTTGGAAGGGGTGAAAAGGATTACGACCGGATCATTACCGGAGACCTGGGCTATGTGGGACAATCGATTTTATTTGACCTGCTTCGTAAGAAAGGGCTGGATATCAAAGAAAATCATATGGACTGCGGAATGACGATCTTCGATCAGCAGACACAGCATACCAATTCCGGTGGAAGCGGCTGTGGCTGCGCGGCGATCACTCTTGCAGCATATATTATGCCACAGCTGATATCGGGGGAGTGGAAAAGGATCCTTTTTGTACCAACGGGGGCGCTGATGTCGACGGTCAGCTTCAATGAAGGAGAAAGCGTTCCGGGAATTGCACATGGAATTGTGCTGGAACATTGTTAAAGGAGGAAAGAAAATGGACTATATCAATGCATTCTGGGTAGGAGGACTCATCTGTGCACTGGCGCAGATCCTGCTTGACCGGACGAAAATGATGCCGGGAAGAGTCATGGTAAGCCTGGTGGTACTTGGCTGTATTCTTGGTTTTGTACAGATATTTAAACCACTGCAGGAGTATGCGGGGGCGGGCGTGAGCGTGCCACTGCTCGGTTTTGGAAATACTTTATGGAACGGGGTAAAAGAGGCAGTCGACAAGGAAGGATTTATCGGAATTTTTCTTGGAGGATTCAAGGCAAGTGCGGCAGGAATCAGCGGCGCATTGATTTTTGGGTACATTGCATCATGGATATTTGAACCAAAGATGAAGGGGTAATGGGAATAATTTTCGTCAGAACTACGAAAGAAAATTTATTGTACAGGGAGAAAAATGATGTTAAGATGAAATCGTGGCTGTGTAAATGGCCTGTAAAATAAGAATCAGAGTGAAAAAGAAAAAGTACATAAGAGGAGATAACACGACTATGAAGTACACAAGTATCATTATTCCGTTTGTCGGAGGCCTTGGTATGTTCATTTATGGAATGCAGATCATGGCACAGGGGCTGGAAAATGCTGCCGGCAACCGGATGAAGTCATTGCTTGAAGCACTTACAAAGAATAAGTTCTTCGGCGTATTGCTTGGAGCGTTCATTACCGCAGTGATCCAGAGCTCATCTGCAACGACCGTCATGGTAGTTGGTTTTGTAAATGCCGGTATCATGAACCTTCAGCAGGCGATGGGAGTTATCATGGGTGCGAACATCGGTACAACAGTTACCGGATGGCTGGTATCTAGTGTGGAATGGGCCAAATTTTTAAGTCCGTCCAATCTGGCACCGGTTGCGATCATGATCGGTGTGATCATTATGCTGACCGGAAAGAGGCGTTCGACAAAAGATATCGCAAGTATTGTGGTTGGTTTCGGACTTTTATTTGTCGGGATTTCATCCATGTCCTCAGCGGTGGAACCACTGAAAGATAATGCAGCATTCTGCAATATTTTCGTATCACTGGGACACAATCCGTTGCTTGGAATTGTGGCGGGTGCAGCAGTTACGGCGATCATCCAGAGTTCATCTGCATCGGTTGGAATCCTGCAGAGCCTTGCAGCAGCAGGTCTTGTACCGTTTGGCGCAGCAATCTATATTATCATGGGACAGAATATCGGTACCTGCGTAACTGCAATCCTGTCCAGTGTGGGTGCAAAGAAAAATGCGAAAACCGCAGCGCTGATGCATCTGATCTTTAATATCATCGGAACGATCATTTTCAGTATTATTGCGATTGCATATCTGAGTATTGTGAATCCGGCATGGGCGCATGGAAATATCACCCAGACACAGATCAGTATGGTGCATACGGTATTCAATATTGTGACAACCGTTCTGCTGTTCCCGGTTTCTGACTGGATCATCAAGCTTGCCAAGAAGATCGGACATGTGGAAGAAGAGGTACAGGATGAAAGTGTAGTCCTTCTGGATGACCGTATGCTGGAGACCCCTGGTATCGCGATTCAGTCAACCGTTTCCGAGCTTGTCCGAATGGGACATGTGGTTGCAGATTCTCTGGAGGTTGCAAGAAAAGTTATGTTCGAACGAAAAGAAGAACAGATTACGTTCCTGAAGGAAGAAGAAAGCAAGGTAGACCGGTTAAGTGCCGGTATCACATCCTATGCGATCAAGCTGTCGACTCTGCAGATCAATGAACGTGAGCATGAAGAGGTGGCGCATATGCTCCAGATCGTGTCGGATATGGAACGTATCAGTGATTACTGCGAAAACATTTCTGAGTTCGCGGAATCACTGCTGGAAAAGCAGGTGGATTTCTCTGAGGTTGGAGTGGAACATCTGAACAAGATGCTGGATGTCTGCATTGCAAGTTATCTGTATGCGTTGGAAGCCTTTGAGTCCAATGACCGCGAAAGTGCGTTAAAGACCATCGAGAAAGAAACAGAGGCAGACGGGCTGGAGATTTCCCTCCGTGCAAAGCATATCAAGCGTCTTACCAACCAGCAGTGTAACACAGAAGCTGGAGTGGTATTCCTTGATTCTCTGGTATGCCTGGAAAGAATTTCCGACCATGCCAGAAATATTGCGGAAGAAGTGCTGGCGGAATAGAAGATAGGAAAATGCAAAAGTGCATGTGGCCTGACGGCTGCATGCACTTTTTTCGAATCGTTAAGAATTGGGAGTAATGCCGTATTAACTTGTTGTTTTTCTACGAATAAGTATGGGGGTAATTTGTTTATGAATGGGTTCGGCAAGTGGTACAGGTTTTCGCTTTTTACGTTCTTCCATTTGCTGTACAAGCAGTTCCATGGAGGTTTTGGCGATCAGATCGATTTGCTGTCCAACGGTTGTGATTGGAAGGATAGCTTCACTTGCAATCGGAGAATTGTCAAACCCTACCAATTCGTATGTGTCAGGGAAATAACCATATTTTTGAAAAATAAGATTAAGAAACATATTGGCATAGGTATCATTTGAAAGAAAGATACCTTTCTTTTTATCAGCATATTTTTCATCGATGTCCGTAAAAATACGATGCATTTGTGCAAAAATATCCTGATAAGAATCTCCAGTTACATTCAGATTCAGTTCATAAGGAACGTTATGTTCCTGACAGGTTTCTTTAAATGCTAGAATTCGGCTATATGCCGGTACAAAATCGGGAACATTGGCATTGATATGAACCAGGATATCACATTTATCGCGGATCAGGAGATTTGTTGCCTGTAGTGCACCCATATAGTTGTCGGTTGTTACACTACAGATATACTTAGCTTCTCTTTCGATGGCAATGACTGGTATCTGATAAGATGCCAGCTTCTCAGAAGAAAGTGTATGACTCAATACAATAAGTCCTTCAATCTGATATGCCATAAGTTCATCAATATACTGTTCTTCTTCTTCCGGACCACGATCGCTGACAAAAACAAGAAACTTATAATGATAGTCTGAATAACTGGAAAGTAACTGCGTAAGCATCTCAGAATAATAGTGCAGATAGAGATTTGGTACAATAATACCGACAAATTCACTTTTTCCATTTGCTAAAACTTTTGCCAGTTTATTCTTTTTATATCCCAAAGCATCAAGTGCCTGTGATATTTTTTCCTGATTCTCAAGTGTCAGAGAATCAGGGTGATTAAAATATCTGGAAATTGTTGTTTTTGAAAAATTGGTATATTCGGCAATGTCAGCAAATGTAACTTGTTTCTTGGTCATAAAATCAATAGACTCCTTTAAAAATTCTTATTCATAGTATAGCAACTAAAAGTCGAAAAGGCAACTATAAAATAACTAGTTATGTAACCGGTAACTTTTACAAACAAAAGCATTGACAGAGAGATTATTATATGGTACTATTCAGTTATAAAGTAACCGGTTACTTTACCGGTTATACAGCGAGAAGGACAAAGGGAATGGAGGAATAGTTGCATGAAAAGGATGCAGAAACAAACCAGGGCAATGGGAAAACGAACGATGGCAAGTAAGCTGGCTTATGTAAAGAAAAATTGGCAGTTATATGTGTTTTTCCTGATGCCGGCACTTATATTAACCATTATATTCAAGTATCTTCCAATGGGGGGACTGCTGATTGCGTTTGAAGATTATAACGTTATCAAGGGCGTATTTGGAAGTACATGGGTAGGACTTGAGTATTTTAAGCGGTTTTTATCTTCACCGGATTTTATGAATTACCTGCTTAATACATTGAAACTGAGCATTTATGGATTACTTTGGGGATTTCCGGTTCCGATCATTTTAGCTCTTTTACTTAACCAGATCCGCAAACAGGGGATCAAAAAGAAGATCCAGCTTTTGATCTATGCTCCAAACTTTGTGTCTGTTATTGTACTTTGCGGAATGGTCCGTATGTTTTTGTCACCGGTTGGACCTATGAATAAACTTTTGGGAATCAGCACGAACTGGATGACGATGCCTGCTGCATTTCGAACAATCTATATTGCAAGTGGAATCTGGCAGGGAGCCGGGTGGGCTTCGATCATGTATACTGCAGCACTATCGAATGCGAGCAAAGAACTGGAAGAAGCAGCACGTATGGATGGAGCAAATCTGCTGCAGCAGATCTGGTATGTAGAACTTCCGGCGATCAAAGACATTATTGTGATCCAGTTTATCTTACAGGCAGGAAATATTATGAGTATTGGTTTTGAAAAAGCATATGCGCTGCAGACAGATATGAACTTACCGGCATCTGAAATATTATCGACTTATGTATACCGGATCGGACTATTAAACGGAGATTATGGATATTCGACAGCAGTTGGACTGTTCAACTCCGTAATCAATGTGATTTTACTTATTTTTGTAAACTGGGTAGTAAAGAAGCTGAATGATGGTGAAGGATTATAGGAGGAACGTGAAATGAATGGAACAAAGAAAATCAAATATTCACGAACAGATCGGATCATTTTGGGAATTGCATATGTGTTCCTTGGGGTATTTGTTCTTTCAATTTTAATTCCGCTGATCTATGTAGTTCTGGCATCCTTTATGGATCCGACCGTATTAAATAACCAGGGATTAAGTTTTCATATAAAAGACTGGACGTTAGATGCATACCGGCGTGTGCTGGAAAATGATATGATCTGGCGGGGCTTTTTGAATTCTTTTTTGTATTCAATTGCATTTACCGCGATCTCCGTCTTTGTAACTTTACTTGCAGCGTATCCGATGTCAAAAAAGGAATTTGTAGGAAGAAAATTCTTTAATATAATCTTTCTGATCACAATGTTTTTTGGTGGCGGAATGATTCCGACTTTTATTTTGATCAATCAGCTGCACATGGTAAATACGATTTGGGCAATTTTAATCCCTGGTGCATTTAATGTCTGGAATATGATTCTTGCAAGAACCTATTACCAGTCTATTCCGAAAGAACTGCGTGAAGCATCCGCAATTGACGGAGCAACGGAAATCCAACATTTTTTCAAGGTTATGCTTCCGGTATGCAAACCGATTATCGCAGTACTGGCACTGTGGTCATTTGTTGGAATGTGGAACAGCTACTTTGATGCGATGATATATTTAAATGATGCAAACCTGCAGCCACTGCAGCTGGTTCTCAGATCGATCCTCGTTCAGAATACACCTCAGCCGGGAATGATCGCAGATATCCAGAGTACAGCAGAGATGGCAAAAGTAGCAGAACAGCTGAAATATGCAACTATCGTTGTGTCAAGTTTACCATTGCTGGTAATGTATCCATTCTTCCAGAAATACTTCGATAAAGGAATTATGGTTGGTTCTGTGAAGGGATAGTCAGAAAGGAAATATGCAGATATGTGGAAAAAAAATAGAAAAAGAGTGTTAGCATTAGGTTTGACATTTTCGATTATAATTGGGATGGCAGGATGTGGAAAAGAAGAGCAGATGAAGGCGGAAACCAATCCGGATACTCCGGTATCAGAGGTTCAGTTTCCACTGAAAGAAAAAGCTGAATTATCATTCATTACAAATGCTCCTGCAACATCAACGCAGAATCCGAATGAGCGTATCATTTTTAAGAGACTTGAAAAAGAGACAAACGTACATATCGATTGGACTTGTTTTGTGGCGGATCAGTTCTCGGATAAGAAGAACCTTGCGCTGGCTCAGTTCGGAAATCTTCCGGATGGGCTGTTTAATGCAGGAATGAGTGATTATGATCTGCTTCGTTATGCAAAGCAGGGAATCATTATCCCGCTTGAAAATCTGATCGATAAATATATGCCGAATCTGCAGGCTGTATTTGAAAAATATCCGGAGTACCGTACGATGTGTACCGCACCGGATGGTCACATTTATTCATTCCCGTGGATCGAGCAGCTTGGAGCTGGAAAGGAAGCAATTCAGGCGATTGGAGATATTCCATATATCAATAAGAAATGGCTTGATTATCTGGGATTGGAAGTACCAACTACAACAGATGAACTGGAACAGGTACTGATCGCATTCCGTGACCATGCAGATGATCTGAAGAAAGAATTCCAGATTGATGGTGATGTGATTCCGATGTCATTTATTATCAATAATGGAGATCAGGATCCGGCAATCCTGATCAATGGATTTGGGGAAGGATATGGAGACACAGGAGATCATTTTGCTGTAACGGATGATGGAGAGGTTATCTATACAACCGTTCAGGAGGGCTATAAAGAAGGCATTGAGTGGCTACATAAACTGGTAACAGAGGATCTGGTGGATCCGGAAGCATTTACACAGGAATGGTCTACCTATGTGGCAAAAGGAAAAAATCACAGATATGGTCTCTGTTTTACCTGGGACATTGCCAATATTGATAATAATACGGATTATGTAATGCTTCCGGCACTGACAGGGCCGACCGGAGTGACAAACATTACGAGACAGAATAACAGTGAGACCAGTGGATTTGACCGGGGACGATGTGTATTGACGACCAGCTGCAAAGACACAGCACTTGCAGCTGCCTGGATCGATCAGATGTATGCACCGCTGCAGTCACCGCAGAACAACTGGGGAAGCTATGGAGAGAAAGATTCTTTTAATATTTTTGAGATGTCTACGAATGAAAACGGAGAAAAGATGTTGAAACATCTTGATCTTGGAGAGCAGTCACCGGTAGAAGTCCGTGAAGCACAGTCGGTTAATGGACCGCTTGCAGTACTCAATGAGTATTATGGTGTATATGTGACACAGCCGGAGGATGCAAAATGGCGTCTGGACAATATGCATGAAACCTATCTGAAAGATATGAACAGCAAATATGTATATCCAAATGTATTCATGAGTATCGAAGATACCAATAAAGTGTCACAGTATGATACCGACATCAAAAAATATGCAGAGCAGAAGAAAGCCGACTGGATCTTAAATGGTGGAATCGAAAAAGAGTGGGATTCTTACCTTGATAAAATGGAAAAGTACGGACTTTCCGATTATCTGGCTATTAAACAGAAATATTTCGACCAGTACCAGAAATCGCTTTCAGAAGAGAATAAGTAGTAGGAGAAAATGCATGAGTGAGATGTTAGAAAAAGCAAGAAATTATGAGACAGAAAAACAAGTGTATGTAAAGAAAACGACCAAACCACTGTTCCATGTTACGGCACCGACCGGATGGATCAATGATCCGAATGGTTTTTCCGTATATGATGGGAAAATACATTTGTTCTATCAGTACAATCCATATCAGAGAGAGTGGGGACCAATGCATTGGGGACATAGCGTGACTGATGATATGGTCCGCTGGGAGCAGCTTCCGGCAGCGATTGCACCGGATCAGGAATATGATAAGGCAGGATGTTTTTCCGGAAGTGCGATTGAAGCAGATGGAAAGCATGTACTTGTATATACCGGAGTTACCAGAGTAAAGCAGGCAGATGGAAGTGAGCAGGAACGGCAGAATCAGTGTATCGCATTTGGTGATGGAAAAGATTATGTAAAGTATGAAAAGAATCCGGTTGTGACAGGTGAGATGCTGCCAGAAGGATGCAGCCGGATTGATTTCCGCGACCCGAAGATCTGGAAAGAAAACGATACCTATTATCTGATCGTTGGAAATAAGAATGATAATCAGGTTGGGCAAGTTGTGCTTTGTTCGAGCAAAAATCTGACAGACTGGAAATTTGAGACAATTCTGGCATCAAATGAAAATGGTGATATAGGAACGATGTGGGAATGCCCGGATTTCTTTGCTTTAAAAGACAAACATGTGCTGATCTGTTCGCCACAGGATATGAAGGCGCGGAAATATGAGTTTCACAATGGACATAATTCGGTGTATTTTTTAGGAGACTACGATGCAAACAGATGCAGATTCAGCAAAGAACAGCCGCATACACTTGACTATGGTATGGACTTCTATGCTCCACAGACAACAGAACTTCCGGATGGCAGACGGATTATGATCGCATGGATGAAATCATGGGATGCCTGTGTGATACCGAATTCGCAGGACTGGCAGGGAATGATGACATTTCCGAGAGAATTGGAGATAAAAGAAAACCGTATCTGGCAGAATCCGGTGAAAGAACTGGAAAATTATCATCAGAATCCATGTTGCTATGAACACGCAGAAATCGAAGGCGAGACAGTGCTTGCAGGAGTAGAGGGACGCACAATTGATCTTACGGTGACACTGGAAGATGGAGAAAATACAATCTTTTCTATCAAACTGGCAGCAGATAGTGAGTATGAAACGAGTTATACCTATAATAAGGAAACCAGACTTCTGGAAATCGACCGTACATACTGCGGTGTTACAAAAGATGTGGTATGTGTACGAAAATTCAGAATTGAGGATCCGGCAGGGCTTAAAAAGATGCGTTTTATCCTGGATTATCATTCGATCGAACTTTTTATCAATGATGGACAGCAGACGGCGACCACTGCAATCTGTACGCCTCTGAATGCGAAAGATATTTATTTTTTCAGCGATAAAAAAATGACAATGAGTGTTGAAAAGCATGATATTATAATGTAAAAAGCAGGAGAATAAGAAATGGACGTAGTAGCTTTAGGGGAATTGCTGATTGATTTTACAGAAAATGGTATTAGTAGCCAGGGAAACCCATTGTTTGAGGCAAATCCGGGAGGGGCACCATGCAATGTTCTGGCAATGTTAACGAAGTTGGGACACAAAACGGCTTTTATTGGAAAAGTAGGAAATGATTTTTTTGGAAAGCAATTGGAAGATGCAATTAAAGAAATTGGAATCAATGTGACCGGTCTGAGAAAAGATGATAAAGTACATACGACATTGGCATTGGTTCATACTTATCCGGATGGTGACAGAGATTTCTCTTTTTATCGAAATCCGGGAGCGGATATGATGCTGACAGAAGAGGAAATTCCAGAGGAATTAATTCTTGAGACACGGATTTTTCATTTTGGAACCCTGTCTATGACACATGAGAAAGTACGCAGAGCGACAAAAAAAGCAGTTGCAATTGCAAAACAGGCTGGTGCGATCATTTCATTTGATCCTAATATACGTGAGCCATTGTGGAATTCAATGGATGAGGCAAGAGAGCAGGTATTGTATGGTCTGGGACAGTGTCATATCCTGAAAATTTCAGATAATGAAATTCAGTGGCTGACAGGAAAAAATGACTATACAGAGGCTGTAAAATGGATCAGGGAGAAATATGATATCCCGCTTATCCTGGTATCTATGGGAAAAGAAGGCAGTAGAGCTTATTATCAGGACAGGATGGTTGAAAAAGCACCTTTTATAAACGAAAATACAATAGAAACAACTGGTGCCGGAGATACATTTTGTGCATGTGTTTTGCATTACATATGTAAACATGGACTAGAAAATCTGACTGAGAAAAATTTAAAGGAAATGCTGACTTATGCAAATGCTGCCGCATCAATTATCACAACACGTAAGGGAGCATTGCGGGTGATGCCACGACCGGAAGAAATTGAGGCATTGATTGCAGGACATCACTAAATGTGGAGAGAAAGGGGCTGTGAAAAAAGAATAGTTCCCCAAAAAAGAAAGGCCAAGAGTTTATAATGAACTCAAGGTCTTTCTTTCTGTTATAATTAACTTGTGATGTATACGATATTTAAGCCAAAGGATATTCGAAAGTCATGCAGCGGATATCAATGGAGATGGAAACGTAACGATTACAGATTTAATGCGATTGCTGAATTATGTAAGTGGAAAAAGCGCAACTTTATAATTTTAAACAACTTTAAAGAACTGTATACAGAAATCCTATAGCAGAGAGTTCCCCTCTCTGCTATAATCATATCAGAAAATAAAAAGTACGAACCAAAATCTATCGGGGAGGTTATCACACATGCAGACACCTATTTTACAGGAAAGTAACTACAAAGAAGAAATGCAGACCATCGTAGAACCGTATCTTGTATCTATCGGAACGGAATTCTATCTGGAAAGACATGCAGGGCAGAAGATCCACTGTATGCATTATGTTCCGGAGAACCCACATGCGGTTGTGATGTTGTCACATGGATTTATTGAAAACGCGGAAAAATATAAGGAGATCGCCTATTATTTTGCAAAAGAAGGTTTTAGCGTATATCTTCCGGAGCACTGCGGACATGGCTTCAGCTATCGTCTGACAGAAGATGAATCCCTGGTGCATCTGGACAGCTTTGAACGTTATGTAGAGGACTTTATCTTTGTAACCAAGAAGGCAAAAGAGGACAATCCGGGGATGAAGATTTATCTGTACGGACATTCTATGGGAGGTGGAATTGCGGCAGCAGTTGCGGCAAGAGCACCGGAAATGTTTGAGAAGGTAATTCTGTCGTCACCGATGATCCGCCCACTGACCGGAGGGGTGCCGTGGCATGTGGCAAAGGCGATCGCAAAGACATCCTGTAAGGTGGGAAGGAACAAAAAATATGTAGTCGGTCAGAAGCCATACAAGGAGCCAGGAAAATTTGAAGAGAGCTGCTCCCTTTCCCGTCCGAGATTTGAGTATTATGAAGAAAAAAGGACGAAGGAAGCCCATTATCATCTGAACGCACCGTCTTATGGATGGCTCGGAAATGCAATGCGTCTGAACCGGTATCTGGAAAAGACCGGATGGAAGAAGATCGAAGCACCTGTCATGCTCTTTTCGGCAGGCAAGGATAATCTGGTGTCGAATGCAGCGCAGGAACGTTTTGTGCGAAAACTAAACAAGAACAGACCGGAAAGTGCCGAGCTTGTGAAGTTCCCAGAGTCCAAGCATGAGATATTCAATGCGGAAAATACGATTGCGGAAGAATATTGGAAGAAAGTGTTTGATTTTTTTGAATCATGATTTTTAAAGATTGTAAAGAGGCTGTAAATTATACAAATTGCTTATTGATAAATGCAAGAAAAGTGGTAAGATAAAATTTACAGAAAGGAATGAGACAAATGGGATTTTTTGATAATCTGAAAAGTAGCCTGGCAGAAACCGGTCAGGATTTATCACAGAAGGCAAAGGATACGACAGAGATTTTCCGCCTGACAAATTTAAATAAGACGAAAGAAAAAGAAATTGAAAAAGTTATTTATCAGATAGGCAGTACATATTATGCCAATTACAGGGACGAATGCATGGAAAAGATGCCGGAGCTTGCCGTACAGATCAAATCCCTGCAGGATGAGATCGCGGTCAACAAAGAGATGATTGAAAAATTATCGACAGAAGAGATCTGCCCGCAGTGTGGAAAGAAAGTGAACCCTGGAAGTAAATTCTGTATTTACTGTGGAGCGGCACTGGAAGCACCGGCAGAACAACCGGAGGAAAAGGCAGAAGTGAAAGTGTGCAAGGCCTGTGGAAAGCCACTGGAAGAGGGGGCTGTATTCTGTACAAACTGTGGAACAAAGATAGAAGACGATAAGACAACTGAGGAAAACTAGAAGGCAAAGCATCGAATGATGAAACGCAGGTCAGAATGTAAAAAAATGAAAGAGTATATGCAAAAAGCCGGATAGGAGTTATTCTATCCGGTCTTTTAGGTATATGATGAGCCGGTTACAGATTTGTGCTTACACAGGAACGACCGGTTGATGTGTTGGAGGACAGAAAACATGTATTGCACCAGATGTGGGAAAGAAATCAGGAGTGATCAGAAATTCTGCGGAAACTGTGGAGCGAAGAATGTCAATTATCAAGAAAAAAATGATCTGAAAGAGATGATAGAAAAAGCTGCCGCCGGAGAAGAGAACGCTCTGGAGAAAATTTACAATCTGACTTATGTGCAAGGGTTTGCAATCGCACTTCAGATGGTGAAAAATGAGCAGGATGCAATGGATATCATGCAGGATGCCTATATTTCTGCATTCCGTAATCTGAAGCAGATTGAGGATCCAAAGCGGTTGAAAAGCTGGTTCAACTGCATTGTGGCAAACAAATGTAAAGACTGGCTGAAAAAGAAGAAGCCGCAGCTATTTTCTGATATACCGACAGGGGATGATGACCGGGAATTTGAAGATACAATTGCAGATGAGAATCTGACATTTTCACCGGAAGAGTCCGTGGATTATGCAGAGACAAAGCGATTGATGAAAGAAATTCTGGACGGTCTGCCAGAAGATCAGAAGTTGTGTGTGCTGATGTATTATTATGAGGAATTGTCGGTTTCAGACATTGCAGATGCACTTGGATGTTCGACCGGAACAGTAAAGAGCAGATTGAATTATGCCCGGAAAAAGATCAGAAATGATGTAGAAGAACTGGAAAGAAAAGGAACAAAATTATACAGCGTAGCGCCGCTTCCGTTTATACTCTGGATGCTCAGAGAGGGCGAGCAGACGATATCGGTGCCTGGTTCATTTGGGAAAGAACTGGTGAGACAGGGTGCCGGCATCGTAAAAAGCGGAAGTGCACCCACAAGCGGAAATACCGGTTCGGGTAAAAGTGGAATCAGGAAGACAGATCCGGTAAAGAACGGGCAGGCAGCCGGACGAAAGATTGTAAAGAGTGCGGCAGGAAAGGCAGCAGGGAAAATCATTGGTACAAAGGCTGTTGCCGGAGTTGTAGGAGCGGCAGTGATTGGCGGAGGTGCTGTTGCGGGATATCATATCCACCAGGCAAAAGAGCAGAAGGTTACCAAAGAAGAATGGCAGGCGGCTTACAAAGACTG
This sequence comes from Coprococcus sp. RTP21204st1_G4_RTP21204_210225, assembly GCF_040915385.1. NCBI lineage: Bacteria > Bacillati > Bacillota > Clostridia > Lachnospirales > Lachnospiraceae > Coprococcus > Coprococcus sp. RTP21204st1_G4_RTP21204_210225. Next base: position 200,933 of record NZ_JBCPDP010000006.1, read on the forward strand.
GGTTGGAAAGTGGAGTGATGATACAAGGTTTGAACTCTTTGACATGAATGGAGATGATGTACCCGAGATCGTGCGGGTTGGATCCTGCATGGCGGATGGTGCGACCGTAGCGACCTGTACACCGGATGGAATCCGGGAAGAAGAGATCTACCGGATCGGGATGTGGTATATTCCGGGCGGCAATGTACTGGACAACAATGACGGAAATATGGGTGTTTTTTATGACCGTGTTTTTGAAATCAAAGATGGGAAATGGGTACAGATCGGTGATGGCGAATATGGAATGGAAGATAATATGAATCCGGAGTATGATGAAAACGGAGACTATGTTTTCCGGTATAAATGGGATGGAAAAGAAGTCACAAATAAGAAATATGAAAAGAAATTAAAGAAATTGTTTGGAAACAGAAAGCCGGAAGCACTGGGCAATGAAGCTGTTTCATACCATGAGATCATCAACCAGATCAGTCATTATTAAAAAAATAAAAATTTTTTCTTGTTTTTAAAACCAAACTAGATTTTGACTCGTCTTAATAATATAAACGAGAAAAATATAGCATACAGAAAGGATGTAAAAGAGATATGAGGTGCAAAAATTGTGGAACTGAGAATCCAGATGGTTCAAGATTCTGTGCAACATGCGGAAAACCACTGGAACAGGAAGAACCTGCTAAAAATGTAGCAGAACAGAAAGAAGAGGCTGTCCAGAATGCAGAAGAGCAGAAAGAAGAGGTCGCCCAGAATACAGAAGAGATGCTAACAAGTACAGCAGAAACAAAATCACTCACACATAAAAAATCAAGAGGACTGAACAAGTTCCTGATCGGTCTGGCATGTGCGGTTGTCGTTGTAGTGATCGCAGCAGGGCTTTTGATATCGCGTGCAAGAAGAACAATCGATCTGAACAAGTATGTCACCTTTGAAACAACAGGATATAACGGATATGGAAATGTATATCCGCAGATCGACTGGGAGAAGATTCAGAAAAAATATGATTCCAGACTGAAGTTTACAAAAGAATTTGAAGAACAGTATGGAAAAAATACAGATTCCATATCACCGGTAGCGGTACTGCAGTCCTATGTCAGTGTGGAAATGAATTCAGACAGTGATCTTTCCAACAAAGATAAAGTCAAATACAACTGGAATGTCAATAAAGATTATGCAAAATATGTGAAATGCAACCTGAAATATAAAAATAAAACCTATAAAGTCAAAGGGCTGGAAGAGGTTAAGACATTTGATGCATTCAAAGACCTGGAGGTATCATTTAACGGAATAAGCCCGGGAGGAGCCGTTTCATTTGATTATACAGGATCTGATCTTACATCTGCCGATTTTCAGACAGATGCATCAAATGGAACATTGGCAAACGGAGACAAGATTAAAGTATATCTGGATAAATCTATGGCAGACAGCTATGCCGCCAACATAGGAAAGCTGCCGGAAAAATGGGAAAAAGAATATACCGTAAAAGGACTGTGGTATTATGTCACATCAGCCAGTGACATCGATGATGATACAATGCAGCAAATGAAGGACCGGGCGGAACAGGAATACAATGATCATGTGGAGAGCAGCTGGGTAGATTCCGAATCTCTGGAGAGCCTTACTTATATGGGAGATTATCTGCTGGAGCCTGTTGTGGGCAATGGAAATGAACTGTATCTTATTTATCATGTAAAAGTACGGGATCAGTACAGTAATGATGATGGATCTTATGACAAGGTGAATGATGTTTACTGGTATATGCATTATGGAACAATTCTTACAGACGGGGAAGGAAATACAGATATTGATCTGTCTGACTATGGAACACCTGGCAATTTCTTTAAGATCAAGACTGATGCAAAGACAGACGGTATTTCCAGCATGGTATGGAAATATTATGGATACCCGACACTGGATGATCTGTACGCAGATGTTGTGGGCGATAATGCCGATTACTCTTTGGTGGAGGATGCGGTAGACAATACAAAATAGAAGCCTTTGGCGGAAAAGAAGGTGGACTATGAAATGGGATGAATGGCTGAAAAAGATCATTAAAGAGATAACGTCAGATTATACGATTTCAGAAGAAACCTCAAAAAGCTTTTTTGAAGAGCTGATGCAATTGTTGAAATAATACAGGAACCGGGTAGAAATGCAAATTTTTATCCGGTTTTTTAATTTGAGCTGGAAAAGTATGATATGATGAGAAAAAGTACGGGATTGATATCCAGAAGGAGAAAGGTGGAATAACAACAGATGGAATATTTAGTAGAATCAGCATTATTGACACATGGATTAAAATCGGTATCAAATGAAACAATAAAAAAAGAATGGCAAGATCCGGGAAAAAAGATCACCTGGATTGATCATGGGGAAATCAGGATCGGGGATATCGATGAGTTTCTTGAATTTAGAAGCCGGGCAGCCGCTTATCCAAGAATTGACTGTGATCTGCTGGAAAAGGCATTAGTGGAAAAGCAATCAGGCGCACTTACCGCTTCCGGGACAATGGCAGTCTGTGTGAAAATGGGAATTCCGGTTGCAATTACCTGTGGAATGGGTGGAATCGGGGACATCAAAGGAGAAGAACTCTGCCCGGATCTTCCGGCTCTTCAGCAGATTCCGGTGGTCCTGATCTCGGCAGGACCAAAAGATATGCTGGACCGGAAAGCAACGATCGATTGGCTGATATCGCACGGAGTGAAGGTGATCGGAACAGAAAGAAATTACTGTACCGGCTATGTATTTTGTGGAGAAAAAGTTGAACTGCAGGGAAAGGCAGAAAACGGTACAGAAACGGTAAAGCCACCAATGCTCATCATCAATGAAATCCCGGAAGAAAGGCGGATAGAAGACAGGGAGATTTTGAGAGAAGCAATTGCCGAGGGAAAGAGAGCGGAGAAGGAAGGACGCTATTTCCATCCTGCGGCAAATGGAAAGATTGATGATTGTACTGATGGATACTCTTCATTGATTCAGCTGCGGGGACTGATTGCAAATATGAAAGTGGCAGAAACACTTTAAAGAGCGAAAAAAGAAGCTGGGATCTGACTGATAACAGAAAAGCCTGGATATAGGCAGTTGTGTTATCGGTCAGACTCCGGCTTCTTTGCGTACACAGAAAGTTTTGACTCCTGATTATAGATTACAGGAAAGGTAATCAGATATTCTGTTTGAAATGTTGTTGCGTGAATCCTAATTCGCCTGTGGCATCTGTGATTTATGTACAAAGAGACTGATTCCGGCACCGATGATTGCCAGAACAGCACCAATTCTTCCCCAAAGGGCAGTTTTGTGGCACATCATACCTGCCTTGGCACAAATACCAATGCCAATTGAAGTATTGCTAAGAAGCAGGATCAGAACAGCAGTGATAATGATGACAACCGGTAATTTAAAATCGTGTGTTCCGAAGAAAAGAAGAACGGATTCTGCAAGCAGGAGCAGACCGAAAAGAAACAGTGCAATTCCATAATAATGACACCGCATCATGCATTCTCCTCCGTTTGCAAGTTCCATGGTTCCTTTGCATACTGGGGCAAAGATCTTATCTGCTGCAAGAATAAGAATTGCTGCAAGACAGGAAACTGCTCCGGATAATTTTTGTGAATTCATAATTCATATCTCCTTTAAAAATTTATTGTATTTAGTATAACATACTTATGGTTAATAAGTTTACTTTTACCAGATAAAAACTATAGAAAATTGTAATAAATCAAATTGCATATAAGAAATAACAATTTTACATTTGTGCAAAATGCTGATATAGTTAAAAAGCATTTAAAGGAAATGGTAAAAATTTACAAAGGAGTCAAATGAAAAATGGAGAGTAAAAGACAGCTTACGAGAGAAGAGTTGCTAGAAATGGAAAGTGCTCCGAAGACGAAGATGCAACATATGTTGGATGTGGTAATTTGTTTTTGTCCGTATTTTGCAGCGATAATTATGTTTTTAGTATATTATCTGATGCCGGATGCCGTTCAGAATTTTAATCCGCATGTGTTTACTATTGTCGTCTGCTTTTTTTTGGCATTATATCTGATCATGGTAGTGAGAGGATTACTGAATAAAAGCTATTTTGCAAAAGTACGTCATAAAGCACCGCTTTACTCTGTGATCATACTGGTAATTATGTTGTATGATTTTCTGACGGTTAAGACAGGTATTTTAAAACAGCCGTTCTTCCCATGTGTGAATACGATTTTGTGTGCGATCATTGATGACCGGGCACTGTTATTGAAAAGTACATTGTACTCACTGCGATTATTATTCACGGGATATTTTATTGGAGCAATCCTTGGACTGATCACAGGTGTTGCCTGTGGATACAGCAAAAGGATTAACTACTGGGTTTCACCGATCATTAAGATGCTTGGACCGATCCCTTCCACAACATGGATCCCGATCATCATGGTTCTGGTATCCTCACTGTTTAAAGGAAGTGTATTTATCATCGCTCTTGGTGTATGGTTTGCACTTACGATCGCATCGTCAACCGGTATCCAGAATGTAGACAAGGCATATCTGGAAGCGGCCAGAACATTAGGTGCCAAAGGTCACCAGCTGGTATTCCGGGTGGCAATCCCACATGCAATGCCAAACATTCTTCAGGGGATGACACAGGGAATGAGTTCTGCCTGTACAGCACTTCTGGTTGCTGAGATGATGGGAGCCGAGGCAGGTCTTGGATGGTATATCCAGTGGCAGAAATCATGGGCGATCTATTCTAAAATGTATGCAGCTATCGTTTTAATTTGTCTTATTTTCACAGCAGTTACCTTTATACTGAATGTGATCAAGAGAATAGTGCTTCGCTGGCAGGAAGGAGTTGTGAAATAAGATGGCATCAGTGGATGAGAAGCAGGGACACGGGCGTGTCCTGGAGTTTGACAAAGTAACAAAGAGTTTTGCAAAGACAGACAGTAACGAGATCACACATGCGCTGGCAGAGGTGAATCTGACGATCCAGCCGGGTGAGTTTGTCAGTATTGTTGGAACAAGTGGATGTGGAAAATCAACGATTTTGCGATTGATCGCAGGACTGATCAGACCGACTACCGGTGAGATCAGACTTGGCGGAAAACCGATTGTTGGAGCCGGACCGGATCGTGGAATGGTATTCCAGAAAGCAACATTGTTTCCGTGGCTTACGGTAGAGAAGAATGTATCCTTCAGCTTGCGTATGCAGAAAAAGCAGGATAAAGAACTGGTAGAGCATATGCTGAAAATGGTAGGACTTGAAGATTTCCGAAAAGACTATCCACATCAGCTCTCCGGAGGTATGGCGCAGAGAGTGGCGCTGGTAAGATCGCTGATCAATCATCCGGATATTCTGCTTCTGGACGAGCCTCTTGGCGCGCTGGACGCATTTACCAGAATGAATATGCAGGATGAGATCCTGAATATCTGGAGAGAACAGAAACAGACGGTCGTCATGGTTACACATGATGTAGAAGAAGCAATTTATATGGGAACAAGAGTGTTGGTTATGGAGCCAAGACCGGGACGTGTAAAGGCAGATATACCGATTGAACTGGCTGAACCAAAGCAGAGAGACAGCGAAGAGTTCCAGGCATATCGGAACAGGATTCTGAAGATGCTTGATCTGAAGCATCATACAGATCATTAAATGGATATTTATTGAAAGATAAATATAAAAGCAACAAAGTAAAAACACGAAGAGGAGAAAAGAATTATGAAAAAAAGATTGTTTGCAACGTTACTTGCATGCGCAATGACCGTATCACTGGTTGCATGTGGCGGTTCATCAAGCTCATCAGAAAAGAAGGAAGACACAAGTGATTCCAAAAAACAGGAAGCTTCTACAGAGAAAGAAGTGACTGATATCACAAAAATGTCAGATGATGAAATTAAAGAAGCAATGAAAAAAGAGCCGGCATGGGGAACAACCATCACAGCCGAATATGATGGCGGTGACTGTACATCAGGACCTAGCATGGCAAAAGCACTTGGATACTATGATAATTGGGGATTAGATGTTCAGATCGCAGCTGGTACTGAAATCACAGAAGCACTTGGAACCGGAAAAGCACAGTTTGGAGTACATCATATTGCACATATGTTAGTTCCGATCACAAATGGAATGGACATCGTATTTACAGGAAGTGCGCAGACAGGATGCAAATCATTATATGTACTTGCTGATTCAGGAATCGAATCAACAAAAGACCTGGAAGGCACAACTGTTGGTATGGATAGCCCGATCGGTGGATCTTCACACAACATGATCATCCGTTTCTTCCTTGCAGATGGATTGAAACAGGATGCAGCAACATGTGTACAGGTTGAATCAAGTGCAGCAATCCAGTCTCTTCAGTCAGGTGACATCAAAGCTTGCCTTCTGAGTGACCGTTTTGCAAAGAAATTCGTAGATGACGGAACATTAAAAGTTCTTCGTTCTATCACATGGGATGATGATTTCAAAGATGAAACATGCTGCGTAATGGCTATGAGCGGAAAATTCGTAAAAGAAAATCCGGTAATCTCTCAGGTACTTACAAAATGTGTAATGGATGCATATATGTACATTGCAGAAAACAAAGACGAAGCTGCACAGATCATGCTTGATGAGGGTATGGTATCTGGTGACATCGAGCTTACAAAATACATGCTTGATCAGCAGAACTGGGCAGTATCCAATGCAGATACAAAGGAAACAATTAAAGCTGTTGCAAAGGACTACATTGAGGCAGGAATCATTACCTCTGACTGGACTGTAGATAAAGTCGTAGAGACAGCATGGCATCCACTTGCTGAAAAAGTAAGCACAAAATAATCAGACACATAAATGAATGAGGTGGAGGAGCTTTGAACTCTGGGATGAGTGGAAGCTCCTCTTTTGTCTTATATATTAGAAAAGTGCCAAGGCACATTCTTTATTGTTTCATAGGAAATTCCGAAGGAACTTCCTATGAAACAAAAGGCACTGCGTGCCGGAGTTGCGCACTCGCACGAAGATGAAGAATGTCGCAAGCGACTGCGCTCGGCGCGAGAATGTGCCGTGGCACATTCTTTCTTATAATTGGAAAATTACGGGGGTTTTCCGGACAAAATGTTAAAAAAGGAAGGAAAGAAAAATGGAACAGAAAATGTTGACTGTACCTGGACTTGCAGTCAGAAATCTGCGGCATCGAAGAGTCAGGACGATGTTTCTGGCAGCACTGGTGCTGATTTTATCGGCAGCGCTGTTTACCAGTAGAGTATTGACAGAAAGTATGAAAACTTGTATTGATAAGACAGTAGATCGGATTGGGGCGGATGTGATCGTAGCACCGGGAGAATATGAATCAGATTTAAGCGATTCTCTGTTTTCGGGAGGGTTGTGTAGTTTCTATTTTGAAAAGTCTTTGATGGATCAGGTGAAAAAGACGGATGGAATTGACAAAATTTCTCCGCAGCTCTACATTGCATCACTGGATGCGGCATGCTGTTCAGTTCCGGTACAGATTGTTGCTTTTGAACCGGAAAGTGATTTTATTGTACAGCCGTGGATGTCTGGAAGCAATGTGAGTGAATTGAAAAAGGGTCAGACTGTTGTTGGAAGCAAGATTACGGCAAAAGCAGGAGATAAAATTTCTTTCTTTGGACAGGAATACGAGGTTGCAGGAAAACTCGAAGAAACAGGAACCAGTTATGATAACTGCGCATTCATGAATTTTGAGACGGCATATACATTATTTGACAGTTTTCAGATCAAGTATGTGACGGATCTTACAGAACCGCAGAAATATGTTTCCCTTCTGACGATCCGGACGAAAGACGGAGCAGATCCGAAAGAAGTGGCGAACACGATCAACACAAAGATGAGAGGTTCCGGACTGAAAGCTTATACGGCAAAAGCAATGTCCGGAAAAGTTTCAGATACACTGGAACAGATGCAGTCTTACAGCGCGCTTCTGATCGGACTGTTGTTTTTAATGGCAGTCCTGGCACTGATCTGCATTTTTAACATTACTGTGAATGAACGTTTGAAGGAGTTTGGGGTACTACTTTCTGTTGGTGCACGAAAAAGCCAGATTTTCCAGATGCTTCTTCTGGAAGCAGGAATGATCGGTGTGCTTGGAGGATTTCTTGGAATGGTGTTCTCCGGAGGCGGAATCCTGTTATTTAAAGACGTGATCATGGAAAGTATGAATATGCCATATCTGAATGTAAATGTTTCCCAATATGTGATTCTTGCATTGCAGAGCCTGGGGCTTGCGGTTGGTGTCAGCCTTCTTGCCACCTTATATGCGGCAGTCAGAGCGAATCGTATGGAACTATATAAACTGATCCAGGAGGTGGAATCATGATTGTAAAGACAGAAAATCTGAGTCGGGAATTTGTACGTGGAAAGAATCAGTTTTACGCAGTAGACCACGTGAATCTGGAAGTGGAAGAAAAAGAGCTGGTTGCGATCATGGGACAGTCAGGAAGTGGAAAATCCACCCTCTTCCATATGCTGACCGGGATCTTGAAACCGACAGAAGGAAAGATCACAGTACTGGATCATGAGATTGAAAAAATGAATGACAGACAGTTATCGGTTCTGCGGGGAGGCGACCTTGGTTATATCATGCAGGGACAAAATCTTCTCCAGAATCTGACGGTCATGGAAAATATCCTGCTGCCACTTTCGCTGGGGAAAAACCGGAAACCGGATAAAGAAAGGATCACGTATCTGACGGAGCTTCTTGGAATCCAGAATATGCTTTCCGAATATCCGGCAAATCTGTCCGGCGGAGAGCAAAGGCGTGTGTCGATCGCAAGGACATTTGCGCAGAACCCGAAACTGGTAGTCGCAGATGAACCGACAAGCAGTCTGGATATGGAAAATTCAGAGATCATTATGAAATATTTTCAAAAAATGGCAAAAGAAGGAACGACAATCCTGGTCAGTACCCACGACAGAGAATTTGCAAATTATGCGGACCGGTGTCTGTGGATGAAAAAAGGGAAATTAGAAAAAAGAGAATTGGAGTAAAGAGATGCAGACCGAATTTATAAAGCTTGCAGTGATTTTTATTGTCATTATGGTGATGGTCCTGGCAAAATTAAAACTGCGTGATGCGATGATCGCTGCTATTTTGCTGACTGTGATCCTGTTTGGAATTCCGCTTGGGGATGCAGCAAAATTGATGATACAGTCGGTTTATGAAAAGGATACGCTGCTGGTGGTCGGAAGCTTTATTCTTGTAACCTTTTTGCAGCGGATCATGGAGAATCGGAAACTTCTGGAAAGAGCGGAGATGGCACTGCAGAGGCTCAGCGGAGACAGGCGTATGGTGTGTGTAATTGCGCCGGTGATCATTGGATTTCTTCCGTCTGCAGGAGCTGTCAATATCTGTGGGGCGATCGTAGATAAGGCGACAGGAAAAGATCTGGATGTGGAAGAAAAGACGTTTGTGACCAGTTACTACCGCCATATTTCAGAAAGCTTTTCGCCGACTTATAATGCAATTCTGCTGGCACTTTCCATTACAGCGGTATCAACCGGGCAATTTGTACTTTTTATGGCGCCGATGGTTGTGGTGCTTCTGGTACTGGGATATGTATTTTATCTGCGGAAGCTGTCGAAAGGATATGAAACAGGCGCGGATGAAAACATTAACAAAAAAGAAGAATTCAAACAACTTCTGTACTGTTTCTGGCCACTGGTGCTTTGTATTGTGCTTGTGATCGCACTGAATCTTTCTGTGATCAAGGTACTGCCGTTTATTATTGTGCTTTCGATTATTGTATATCGGTTAAGTCTGAAGGAAGTGCTGGATTTTGCAAAGACATCGGTAGAGTGGAGAATCATCTTCAATACGATCATTCTGATGATGTTCAAGAACATTCTTACCTATACAGGGGCAATCGGAAAACTTCCGGATTTGTTTGCAGGATCTGCAATTCCACAGTTTGCGGCATTTGGAATCATTATGTTTCTTGGAACGATTATCAGTGGAGCAAATTCTATGATTGTGCTATTGATTCCGCTGGCATTTGCAAGCATACCGCATGCAGGAGCCGGACTTCTGGTGTACCTGATGGCACTTTCTTATGCGGCAATGCAGATTTCGCCGACGCACATCTGCCTTGCGATCATTACGGAATATTTCCGGGTATCCTGGGGGCAGCTGATGAAGAAGACAATCCCGGTTATTGTGGTGTTTGTAGTGATCTTGACAGGATATTATGTATTGCTGAGTGGATTTGGAATATAGAAAATATGTTATATGATGCTGATAGAAATAGAAAAATTCTATCGGCATCATTTTTCTTTGGGTGGATAAAATGACTGAATATATGATAGAATAAAAGAAAAAGGCAGACTATTCAAAACGGGAGGTGGATGAGATAAAAAAGAGAAAATATGCTATATTTTTGGGAATTATTTTGATCGTAGCAGGAACCATTGCCTGTGGTGGAAAGGATACGGCGTCTGAAAAAGATCGTATAAAGGAGATAGAAGTATATGATGATGACAATGAACCGGTAACGATACAGGAGAATGAAATTGTAAATACAGAATTTTATGAATTATCAGGCGATAAATTCCGTTCATACATAAAGAAAGAGAAGTTTACGAAAGAGAACTGGAAGGAATTTTTCAGCATTAGAGAAGAACATTTAGAATATAATGAATATCAGTCAGAAGGAGATCTGTATCATCTTGGAATCTATAAGGTACACCAGAAAAAGGATTTCTGCATGGTATTTGATATTGTAAATGATGATATGGAGTCCAGAGATAATGTATTTGAAAAAGGAACAGGTACATTGGGTTGGGGGCAGAATAAATCGGACGGAACAAAATTTCAGCTTACAATTGATGATGTTTCGTGTACAAAGGCAGAAGGAACGATTATTTATGTAGATATTCCGGAGGAACTATGGCAGCCTTGTTCGGACGGAACGGACAGAAAGGGATTTCGGGTAAAGGACGGAGAAAAGTTGTATGAATTTTATGATGATGGAACGCCGGTAAAACTGGATATGTTCAGGTAGCAAAAGAGAGAAGCGTATAATTGCAAGAAGCCCGTCGGCAGATTTGAAAATCGTGCTGACGGGCTCCTTTTATTGGGGGCTTTGAACGTAAATTAGAATCCAACGTATTCTGGTAAAAAATATTGAAAATTACATAATCTTCGTCTCTTCCAGCTTCTCAGAGAACGCTTCATTCACCTTAATGATCGGCTTCCTAAGCACCAGTCCCACGATCAGGGACACCATAAGGAAGATACAAAGCTTTCCAAGATCGATCCAGTAATCCATACTGTAAAGACCACCGACAGCTTCACGCAGGGTTGCCATACTGTGGGTAAACGGCAGTAGCGGATATACCGCTTTGAAGAATCCCGGGGCAACCTCGATCGGGAAAGTTCCGCCGGTTCCGGCTACCTGCATAACCAGAAGTACGACACTGACCGCTTTTCCGATATCTCCGAAGGAGACAGTCAGCGTGTAAATGATGTTGACATATACGATGCTGGATACCCATCCGGCAAGGAGGAAGAGGAACGGGTGCTTGCACTGGATGCCAAGATAGAACAGATCACCGAGGCAGATCAGGGTGCTCTGCAAAAGCCCCAGGATCAGGAAGATAAGGTATCTTCCAAGATAAATCTGATGGAGCTTCAGATGTTTAAGTCCGGTGGTGCCGTTTTCGGATACAGTGACCTTGAGCATGGCAACCAGGACAATTCCGCCGATCCAGATGGAAAGTGTAGAGTAGAATGGGGCCATGGAAGAACCGTAATTTTCAATCGGGTACACTTTGTTGGTTTTCAGCTCTACCGGTGCGGCGAGGAAAGAACTGATACTGTCCTTATCGCCGGAAATCAGATCTTCCAGTTCGGAGAAATCGCCGGTTGCTTCCATTTGACCAAGTCTGGAGATGGTATCTGTGATCTTTGAGGCAGCCGTTTTCAAAAGCTCAGAAGAGGTTTCCAGAGCCTTCTGAATCTGCGACAGATCAGAGCCAGCTGAAGAAGCAAGGGTATAGATTCCATCTGCACTTACACCGAGCTGGGAGAGCAGTCCGGACAGATCTTTTTTGGTGGAACCAAGAGAGACGGACAGCTGTTTTAAAGAAGCAGATACATTGGTTTCATAGTCGGATTTGACAGCTGCAATTCCGGAAATACTGGAGCTGATCAGATCATCCAGCTCTTTTTTAGAGGTTGTTACATTGCCTGCTGTATCCCGCAGAGAGGAAGCGGCGTTCGTGAGTTTATCACGAAGTTCTTCCTGAACAGCAATGGAATCGTCTAATTTAGCAAGAATCGGTGCGGTAAGATCAGACAGCTCCGGGTGTGCATCTGCAATCTGTGCAATGCTGTCACGGATTCCCTGGTAAGACTGTACGATCGCATTGACGCGGTTTCCAAGAAGATCAAGGGTGCTGGCAACAGAAGAAGCATCCTGTGACTGCGACTGGAATGCCTGATCGATCGTCTGTGACATCTGTTCGTAAAAGCTTTTGGTAGAGGTCAGTGCAGCATTGATTCCGTCTGTAGCTCCGTCCAGAGTTTCCTGAATCCCGGAGAAGGACTGCTGTGTACCGGAAAGCGTATCTGCATTTGCAGAAGCCTGTTCTTTCGTTGCTTTTAAGAATTCGGCAGTTGTGTCCAGAAGCTGCTGCGCAGAATCGGTCATCTGTGAGAAGGAATGCAGGGTAGTCGAAGAGGCAGACAGATCAGAACCGATTTTATTCAGATTTGTGATTAGTGTGCCTGCAAGCTCATCCGAATCCCTGGAGTCTGCGGTATTTGCAACAGTCTGGAGCGCGGTCAGCACCGTATCGGAAATGGTTTCGATAAATACTTCGTTGACCTGTGTCTGGACTGCGGTTGCTCCTTTGTCTGTTACCTTCGGCGCAATGGCATTTTCTTTTGCATTGGAGTAATAGGTAATTTCTGGTTTCTTAATATCACTGGAAAATACACTCATCAGGTTCGTACTGAAATCTTCCGGGATTACGATTGCTGCGTAATATTCTCCGGATTTTACACCCTTCATTGCTTTGCTTTTGGTCGTAAATACCCAGTTGAGCTGTGTATTCTCCCGAAGAGCAGACAATACCTGATCGCCAAGATTCAGCTGGAGCGGGATCAGGTTTCCGGTATAGCCTTCATCTACGCTTGCCACGGCAACCTTCAGATTCCCCGTATTCCCATAGGGATCCCAGCTTGCCGCAATGTTGAACCATGCATAAAGGCAGGGAACCACTGTGACGCCGAGAACGACGATCAGCGCAATGACATTTGTTCTTATTTTCCGGATATCTCTTGTGAAGATGGTCCATATATTTCTCATTCGTCTTTTCCCTCCTTTACTTTTTTAAGAAATTCTTCTTCAGACAGATGGATATAGGAAAGCTGTCTGGAGGTCTTGTCGTGAATATATTCTACACAGATCAGATAGACGGCGAGTACGATCAGGGAAATGATCCACAGTGTCAGGTATATGATCTTGGATTCCAGACTGAACATCAGAAGAAGAAAGATCAGTGGAATTACAAGGATCAGGATAAAACCGGTACGGATCAGCTTTGGATACCGTTTTTCGAAGCGGTTGGCACGTCGGATAAAATCAGCCCGTCCGTCTTCATCCTGCATCATGGTTTTCATCATCAGTGTAAGCTGTGGGCGGGAGAGCTCACCGGTTGCAGTCTCTCCCAGCATCAGATCTGTCTCGGCAAGACGTTTGTCGAACAGATGGTTCAGATTCATCAGAAGTGGTCTCAGTAGCAGTCCGATGAAGAATGCAAGGAGAAGGAAAAGCAGCAGGGTCAGCAGATCCTTTGCGTAGTTATTTTTGTAAAATCCGGCAATACACTCACGCATAGCGCCAATTCCGTAAGAGAACGGCAGAAGCGGATGCAGTCTCTGGAAAAAGACCGGTGTCATCTCGATCGGATAGGTTCCGGAAGAACCAGGGATCTGCAGGATGACCAGGACAACGGCAAGTGCTTTTCCAATGTGCTTGAAGGTCAGCGCCATTGCATAGATCAGATTGACATACACAAAGGAGCAGAGCATACCAGCGCACACAAATGCAACCGGGTGGACACACTGTACTTTCAGAAGCAGCAGATCTCCTATGCACACAATAAATCCCTGGATCAGTCCGACCACGACAAAGAGCATCCAACGTCCGAAATAAGCAGTTGTCGGAGTAAAACGGGAAATGGTTTCGTCTTTGTCTACTTCCTGTTTCAGGATGGATACCAGGATCAGTCCGCCAACCCAGAGTGCCAGATTAGTGTAGAACGGAGTCATTCCGGAACCGTAATTTTCCACATCATAAAGTACCTTTGAATTGATCGAAACCGGTGAGGACATAAAATCAGAAATGGAATCTGAGTCGATGCCTTCCAGTGAGATCAGATGCTGGTAGGTTTCGGAGCTCTGCAGAGCTTTTAGGTCAGCGGTAATATTTTCCAGAGCAGTATCTACGCTTTCAAGAGTTCCTCCGGTCTGACCAAGTGCGTCTGCACTTTCGTTTAAACTGCTCTTTAATTGGGTAAGGATCACCTTTAACTGTGTGATCGTCGGATTTACCCCGGTTAAAGTAGAAGAAAGGTTTCCGCTTAATGTGGCAAGCCCGTCAAGTGACTGGTTCAGCTGTGGCAGAAGCGACTGGTTCAGACTGCTTCTGTAATTCTGCAGAGACTGTCGGTTCTGGGCAGTGAGTGTCTCAAGAGAACTTCTGGTATTACTTGCTGTAGTCAGTGCATTTCCTATGCTGGAATTGCTGTTCCCAAGAGAATCAATGAGTTCCTGAAGAGAATCATTCTGTGCCTGGAGTTCTGCAATTTTTTCGCTGACGATACCGGACAGGGAAGAATCACTTCCAATCTGCTGCTGAAGGGCGGCAAGCTTTTCCAGAATTTCTGCATTTTTCTTATTTAAAGAGCTGGCAGAAGAAATACTGTCTCCGATCGCAGTGTTGACCTGTGTGGCTTTTGTCTCAAAAGTTCCGAGCTTTAAGGCTGCGGAAGTATAGACATTATTTAAAAGTGTTTCGCCATCTGACAGGCTGGTAGAAAATTCTGTGGAAAAGGTTCCGATTGCTGTCCGGCTGGTGGCAAGCAGATCTGATGAATCTGCAAGGGCAGCAGAACCGGAAGAGGCAACAGCATTTACAGAGTCCAGTGTTTTCAGAGTGTCATCGATCAAAGAACCGGAATCTTTTACCGTAGCCTGGAAATCCTTCAGGGCGTTCTGATAGTCAGCAAGATTCTTACGGGTATCGGTAAGCGCCTGCATCAGCGTAGAATTTGTTCCGTCAAGCTTGCCGGTCAGTGTACCGGCCGATTTCTGCACGATCTTCGCAATGGAGTCAGCGGCAACGGACGAAAAGGTGTCATTGATCTGCTGCTGGATCGTGCTTGCGCCGGTGGCGGTGATCTTCGGAGCAATCGCGTTTTTCTTTTCATTAATATAATAGTCGAGCTGCGGCTGTTTTAAATCCCCGGAAAGGATGCTGAGGAGAGACTCGCTGAAATCCTCTGGGATTACAATGGCAGCGTAGTATTTGCCGGAACGGACACCGCTTTTGGCTTTCTTTTCATCAACAAAGGTCCAGCCAAGCTGGTGATTTTTTTTCAGATTCTGTACGATGGTGTCTCCGGCATTCAGATCCATGGAGTCTGTATGACCACCGGTGTCACAGTTGGCAATCGCCACTTTTACATTTTTTGTATTGCCGTAGGGATCCATGTTGGCGGCAATGTTGAACCATGCATAGAGAGAAGGGAGAATGCAGACTCCCACCATGACGAGAGCAGCAGCAGGGCTACGTAAGAATCTCTTTAAATCTCTCTGAAATATTTGAAGCACTTTCTTCATGTGAACCTCCTGTGTAATGTCGTTAATAGTGCCAGTATTGAGCATAGTATAGCAAAAAGTGTGGAAAAAATCCATGAGAAAAAATGACGTTCGGTCAGAAACACAATCTGGATAAAGTTAAGCGTAAGATGATATTTGAAAAAACAGTGTTTTATGATATTCTATATTTATCTATAATACAAATAAAAAAGGGTGGAATAGAAAGTGTCAATAAAAGTAAAAGAGGTATTAGAGCTGGCACAGTCGAAAGGATGTACATTAGCAGCCGGAGAAGGTGGAATGGATAGGATTGTTCGCTTTGTGGATTGTATGGAAATACCAGATATGAAAGCATGGATGCGCCCAAATGTTTTGTATATTACAACTGGATATGCATATAGTGACACAAAGGAAGAAATAATGAATCTGATAAGAAATTTGTATGAAGCAAAGGCAGCTGCGCTCGCGACAAAATATAGATATATTGGTTGTTTTTTGGATGATGCGATCAAACTGGCTAATGAATTACAGTTCCCAATCATTTTGTGGCCGGAAGATTTGCCTTTCATAGAAATGAATTATCTTGTGATGGAGGCATTGATAAAATCACAGAACAATTTGATGGATACCATTTATTCTCGAATTGAAAAATATAACCGTCGGGAAATGGATAAAAGATTGTTTATTGATCTTTTGACAGGAAATATCACATGTAATGAAGAAGGAAACTATCGGATCGAAGAACAAAAATGGCCATCACCTCCGTACCAGATCGTTTATATTGAAATTGATGGAATTAAACAAAAATTACATGAACTACAGGAAGAGATTGTTCATGAAAAAATTGAGAAAATCGAAAATATGATAAAAGAATCTTTTGGCGAGGAAAAAGTAATTGTTTTGTCGAATAATGATAATTTTCAATGCATATTAAAACGGACAAAAGAGAAAACTATAACGAAAGAGTATTTCGAGAAGATTCAGAAAAATATTTCGGAAAAGACAGGATATACTGCAGAGATAGGTGTTTCGAGAGTAGAAAATTCCTACCAACGTTTCGGAAAGGCTTATCAGGATGCAAGGGATGCAGTAGAAATTGCAGTGTGCCAGGAATTCAATTCAAAAGTACTTTGTATAGAAGATGCAGGCTTTTGGAGAATCATGAAAGAAATCAGTAAGCATGAGATGTGTCAGGAGTTTATGGAGGACAAGTTGAATGCATTTATTGAATATGATCAAGAAAATGAAAGTGAACTTTTAGAAACGCTGGAAGTTCTCGTGAATAATTTAGGGGCAAGAAATGTAACAGCAAATGCACTTCATTTGCATCGAAATACTTTGATATACAGAATTAAAAAAATTGAAAACCAGACAGGATATGATTTGTCAGATCCGAATAGTATTCTTGAGATAGCGCTTGCGCTTCGAATAAAGAAATTTTTGAAATAAAAGATGCCTTTTTAGGGCATCTTTTATTTCAAAATAGTATGTATCTATTACGAGAAAGGATTCAGTTTTTGAAAATGATTCATTGAACCGTATAAACTTTGTAATTTTTCGAATTCTTCTTCGTCGTATAATTTAAGAGAACGACGGCCAAAGGATTTGGCAACTTCTAACATAAAGCGTGCAGCTTCATCAAGATCCGTCATATGACTGGCTCCGGTTGCACAACCGGGAACAGTTGTTTCTGTTGTGATGGCAATCCCGACTACAGGTGCATTAGTAGCAGTTGCCGGTTGCAGAATACTGTTTAGATGATGAAGATCATTGCCATAAGGAGTGATATCCTGCTGTGTTAATGGAAATACTTTTGGAAGTTTTCCCGTAGTAATCTGCATTAAATCAAGAAGATCTTCGGAAGTACGAAGGATGTAGCCTTCTTTTACTGTAGGTGAGATTGCAAATCCATTGTGATTGATCACGCGATTTCCTTTAGTAGTATCTACAGAGAGAACTGCGTCAAGTTCCGGTGTGAGCTCTTCGGCATTTACCTGTGCCATTTCTACAGGTGATCCCATAAATGGAACCGGAACATGTGGCGCGGTCGGTGCATCCGGACAAATATGTGTAGAAATGAATACGTCACCTTCCAAAAAATCCCCTTTATTCTGCATATCTAATAATTTGGCAGCAAGAGCAATTGCAACGAGGGCACCATCACCGTCAGATACATACCCGATTCGCTCAGGACGAGCACCAAGTCCGCCTAATCTCCCAAGAAGTCCAATTGTCGGAGCATCGCCTCCGGAAGTCTTTCCGTGAAGACCCGGGATGCGAATTTTTAACATATCTGTAGAACCTTTTGGTCCAACTAAAGGATAAACCTGAATATCCGCATCTTGTTTTATGGATTTTAAATAAGATGCGACAGAGTTGCCGTTTACGTTCTTACTGTCTATAATGTCGAAAGCTTCTATTAATTGTTTGAATAACATCTTAAATCCTCTCTTTCTAACTAAAATAGTTTTTTAATTGACAAGCAAAGTTTAGCATTACTAAATAGGAAAGTCGATATTGTGCGTGCCTAAAAAGAAAGAAAATAGTTGGGCGAAATGCACATGCTATATTTTTGGAAGAATAATAAATGTGCAAAGTGCATAAAAAACAGGGACATTATGGTGCATGGAGAGCGTCGACACTTTAGGAAGTCAATGTTATACTGTAGTCAAATAAGAATTCGGAAGAAACGGAGGAATAAAATGTGAAAGAAAGAACAGGGACTGTAAATTGCATGATCGCAACTATTATTATTTGCATTATTGCGGAGCTGATTGGTCCACTTCAATTTAAGGTGATGGGGATTGACGTGAAGATATTGACGATGATTTGGGTTATCATCATGGGAATTCTTTTATCTCCAACATTATTAGGAAAAGTGATTCCCCCACTGAAGAAATTTATTAGTAAAGCAGAAATTAAACGGGCACCGTTTTTGTTGTCGCTTACATTATATCCGCTTGGAATTATGTTTGGTATCAATGCAGGTCCAAAGGTTGGAATTGTTTTACAGGCAGGTCCTGCTTTACTGTTTCAGGAAGCGGGAAATATGATGACGATGCTGATTGCATTACCACTTGGCTTACTCCTTGGATTAGGAAGAAGTGCTGTGGGTGGAACGTTCTCTCTTTGCAGAGATACGGCACTTGGTATTATCGGAGATGAATATGGTCTGGAATCCAGAGAAGGAATGGGAACACTTGGAACTTATATTAGCGGAAGTGTATTTGGTACTCTCTTCTATTCTTTCCTGGCACCGGTCGGGTTAGCAATCGGATTTCATCCTTATGCACTTGCGATGGCATCAGGTATGGGAAGTGCATCTATGATGAATGCGGCTACTGCAGCGTTGACAAATGCAGCGGCACCTATGTATGCAGAACAAATTCTTGCATATTCTGCAACCAGTGGACTTTTAACTGCAGTAACAGGTGTGTATGTGGAAATGTTTTTGGCATTGCCATTAGCGAACTGGTATTATAATCGTGTTAATCCAGGTATTGAAAAATTAAGGGCTAAATTATTTAAAAAAGCATCTGAGGAGGCATAAGATGGAAAATACAAAACAAACTCCACAAGAAAAATCGACATTAAGTAATATTTTAGAACAAATTAAAATAGTATTGGTGATTTATGGAATTGTCATAATTATACATATGGTTTCTATTGGAAGCAAACTCCCGGATTTAGCAAAGTCGACAGTGGTAAGCTTTGTAATGGTAGTGATTGCGATTACCTTGAAAAATGTTGTGAAAAAACCTAATCTTCCAGGATTTGCGTGGGCTACACTGGTATCCTTTGTTTTGACATTGCCGATATCTCCGATTTCAGATTTTATCGTAAATGCAATGAGTGCATATAGTTTTGGACTTGTAGGACTTCCGCTACTTGCTTTTGCTGGAATTGCTGTAGGAGACCAGCTTGAGGTTTTCAAAAAACTCAGCTGGAAAATCGTAATTGTATCCTTTGTGGTTATGGCATCTACTTATTTTGGATCAGCAGCAATTTCAAATATTATCTTATCTTTAAAAGGAATGATCTAAAACCATACAGATAAAATTAAGAGGTGAAGAATATGGATAATTTAGAATTAATGAAACAGGAAATCAGTAATCTTGCAAAAGAGAAAAAGGAAGAATTTGAAAAAGTAAGTGATTATATTTTTGCAAACCCTGAACTGGCATTTAAAGAATATAAATCACAGGAAGCACTTTGCAAACTGTTGGAAAGCCATGGCTTTATTGTTAAACGAGGAATTGCAGAAATGCCGACGTCTTTTGAAGCAGTTTTTGATTCTGGAAAACCAGGGAAAACAGTAGCACTTATGGGAGAATATGATTGTCTTCCAGAAATCGGACATGGTTGTGGACATAATCTGATCGGAACATCAGCAGCCGGTGCAGGAATTGTATTAAAGGAAGTTATGGAAAAGCATGAGATAGGTGGCGTGTTAAAAGTATTAGGTACTCTGGCCGAAGAAAAGGGCAGTGGCAAAGCGATTATGGTTCGCCATGGAGTATTTGAAGGAATTGATGCTGCACTTCTGATGCATCCGTGTGATGAATCTATGCCAGATGATATTTCTTTTGCAGCAATTACATTGGAATTCACCTTTAAA
Organism: Coprococcus sp. RTP21204st1_G4_RTP21204_210225; assembly: GCF_040915385.1. Classification (NCBI taxonomy): domain Bacteria; kingdom Bacillati; phylum Bacillota; class Clostridia; order Lachnospirales; family Lachnospiraceae; genus Coprococcus; species Coprococcus sp. RTP21204st1_G4_RTP21204_210225. The sequence goes on from NZ_JBCPDP010000006.1 coordinate 221,360, forward strand.
GGAAAACCGGCCCATGCGGCAGCTTGCCCATGGAAGGGAGCAAATGCACTGAGTGGAGTTCAGTTAATGTTCCATGCGGTTGATATGATGCGTTTACATTTTAAAGATTACAGCAGAGTACACGGAATTATTACAGAAGGCGGAGTAGCTCATAATACTATAACAGATGAAGCGAAAGCAGTATTTAATATTCGTTCACTGGAATATGATTATATGATGGAAATGGTTGATGCTATTCGTGATTGTGCGAAAGGAGCGGCAATTGCAACCAGGACAGAAGTTGAAGAAAGACAAGTGGATGAAGTTGTCAAAGATGTGCGTAATGATAAGAAACTGGTTCAGTATGTTCGTAAGAACATGGACTTTATTGGTGAAGAGTATATAGAGCGTGACCTGACTCAGGGAATCGGTTCGACTGATGTTGGAAATGTAACCCATGAAATACCGGCAATTCAGTTTTATGTGAAATTGAAAGAGCATGTAGGGACACATACAAAAGAGTTTGCAGTAGCAGCAGGCGGAGAAGAAGGAAAAAGAAATCTGCATGCTTCTGTTCAGCTCTTGGCAATGAGTGCATTGGATGTATTAAGTGAGTAAATAGAAAGTGTATCATTTTTTAGAGAGTTCTAAAAAGTGATACACTTTTTTTGAAATATTGTCTTGACTGAATATTTCGCATTTGTTTAAAAATTCTTTAGAAATGTCTTTTCCATATCTTAACAATCTCCTGTTAAACTATGCTCATAAAAAGATAACGGGAGGAATTAATAAATGAGAGTATTGATTACAACAGATTGGTACGAACCGGTTATAAACGGTGTTGTTACTTCAGTTATGAATCTTTCCAGACAGCTAAGAGAAAGAGGACATGAAGTAAAAATTCTTACATTATCAAGAACATTTCATTCTTATATAGAAGGCGATGTGGTTTATGCAGGATCAATTGGACTTGGATGCATTTATCCGCAGGCAAGATTAAAAATTCCAAAGGCAGCAGGTGACTATATGGAAATGTTGCTTGAGTGGAAACCGGATATTGTGCATTCACAGTGTGAATTTTCCACATTTTTCTTAGCGAAAAGGATCGCATCTGAACTTCACGTTCCGATTGTACATACGTACCATACAGTTTACGAGGACTATACCCATTATTTTTCACCGCAGAAAGTATGGGGAAGAAATATTGTGCAGTTGATGACAAAGAAACTTGCAAATGTGGTAGAAACCCTAATTGCACCCAGTGATAAGATCCGTAAGATATTGGAAGGATACCAGGTGTCTTGTCCGGTGGAAGTTATTCCATCTGGAATCCATCTGGAAAAATATCAGCTATGTAAAAAAGAAGACTGGCGTAAAAAAATCCGTATGCAGCTTGGTATATCACAGGATGCACTGGTGTTGGTATATGTAGGCAGAATGGCAAAGGAAAAAAACATTGAAGAGCTTCTGGAATATCAGCAAGATGCAGGAAAATCCGGGGTGATTTTAGTCCTTGTAGGGGATGGGCCATATCTTCCGGAGCTGAAAAAAAAGGTCGAAGAGCTAAAGCTTGCTAAAAATGTGATTTTTACGGGAATGATCATACCGGAAGAAGTGGGACGCTATTATCAGGCAGGAGATCTCTTTGTCAGTGCTTCTACCAGCGAGACACAGGGAATGACTTATGCAGAAGCGCTTGCAGGTGGTATTCCGCTCCTTTGCAGAAGAGACGGATGTCTGGAACAAGTTGTGACAGATGGGGAAAATGGATGGCAGTATGATGAAAAAGAAGATTATCTTATGAGAATCCAAGAATGGAAGGGGATGGGTGAAAATGCAAGAGGTAGGATGCAAAACAAGGCTGCTATTTCAGCAGAAAAATTTTCTTCTGGAAATTTTGCCGAAAGAGTGGAAAAAATCTATGAACAGCAAATACGAAAATACCGATATGAAAATGCAGCCTAAGAAACAGAGAAATCTGACTGGATTTTTCAATCTGCTTTCGATAGCCGGACTGGCCGGATGTGCGCTTCTTGCAATCTTGGCATATAAGAACGGCATTTTAAATTCGGTAGATTCTTTGCAGACATTTATCTGGAAATTCGGTTATACTGGAATGCTCGTTTTTATTCTGATCCAGGTTGTGCAGGTTATTATTCCAATCCTACCGGGTGGAGTCAGTTGCCTGGGGGGTGTGATCTTTTTTGGGCCGTGGCTAGGATTTCTTTATAATTATATTGGTATCTGTATAGGATCAATTGCAGTGTTTGGAATTTCAAAGACAATAGGAAGGCCGGTTTTATACAAAATGTTTTCTGAAAAAATGATAGAAAAATATGATGGATGGACCCAGAAGGACGGTAAGTTTTTGAAATTATTTGCGCTGGCAATCTTTTTCCCGGTGGCACCGGATGATTTCTTGTGCTATCTTGCGGGAACTACAAAAATGACGTGGAAACAGTTTACAGCAGTGATTGTACTTGGAAAACCATTTTCTATTGCACTTTACAGTCTGGGGCTTACGACAGCATTTAAGATGTTATTTTCATTATAAAAGGAATAGGGTAAAGATTATGAAAACATATATATACAGAGGTGGGTTTCCGATTGTAGAAAAAAGTGGTGTCGGAAAAGCGATCGAGCATCAGGAGAAAATGCTGAATGCAGTACAGGCACCGCGTGCAGCCAGGTGGAAAGAAGCAACCGTGGTTCATATGAATACAGTTTTTCCAGATTCTGTGATTGCGGCCTTTATAGCAAAAATGCAGAAGAAAAAAGTGATTTATTATGGGCATTCTACAATGGAAGATTTTAAAAATTCCTTTATTGGTTCTAATCTTGCAGCGCCGATTTTTAAAAAATGGATCTGCTTTTGTTATAATTTGGGGGATGTTGTTGTGACGCCAACCGAGTATTCCAGAAAATTGTTGGAAGGGTATGGATTGAAACGAAAAATTTATTCGATTACTAATGGTGTGGATACAGAATTTTTCAAACCTGATCCAGAGGGGAGAATACGCTTCCGCGCAAAATATCAGCTAACGGAAGAGCAGAAGGTTGTGATATCTGTGGGACATTTGATTGGAAGAAAAGGAATTCTGGATTTTCTTGAACTGGCCAGAATGATGCCGAAAGTACAGTTTATCTGGTTTGGAGGCGGTAATGAAAGCCTGGTGACAGCAGAAATCAAAGAGGCGATATCAAAGAAACCGGATAATGTATTGTTTGCAGGATTCGTAAAGTCTGATGAACTGCGTGATGCATATTGTGGGGCAGATGTATTTTCGTTTATGAGTTATGAGGAAACGGAAGGAATCGTTGTTTTAGAAGCTCTTGCCTGTGAAATTCCGACAATAGTAAGAAACATTCCTGTGTATGAAGGATGGCTTGAAGATGAAAAACAGGTATATAAAGCAGAGACAATAAAAGAGTTTCAGGAAAAGATAACTGCGATTTTCAGTCGGGATGTTCGTTTGATGAAAAAGGAAGAACGGAAAATTGCTTGTAATAAAAGTCTTGGAAAAGTTGGAGAACGATTGCTGAGGCTATATTTTGAAATGGAATAAGGGACGTTCAGCCGCGCCATTCGCAAAAGCGTGCCTGCGGCACTTGTCGCTGCTGCGCAGCTATTTTGCTCATAGAGTGGCGCTCATCTCATCCGTATATGTATAATTGTATAATCAGCCGTCCTTTCATGCGAGCATGAAATCCGTCTGACTATACGGATGGCTGAACTGATGTCAGAATATTCTGAATTGCGCAAAATATAAAAACAACATTGACAATTCCGGAAAGGCGTGGTAAGATACCATATGTTCGCTGGTCGAGACAGAGACTAAGGAGTGGCATGCAGAGGCAGAGCGGATGAAAAATAAAAAAGCTGTTGACAAGCCTTGATGAATATGCTATTCTAAATAAGCTGTCGCGTGAGGGATTGCTTCACAACAGCAAAAAAGAAATAAAAAAGTTGTTGACAAACATGAAACACTTTGATATAATATAAAAGCTGTCGCATGAAACAGCAACAACAAAAAGAACATTGATAACTGAACAATAGACAACAAACCCTGAAAATTCTTACAAGAGATTTTTCAAGAACGGACATCGAAAGATGTCGAACCAGAACAGTAAACAGGAACAGAATTGCCAAGCGATTCT